>NZ_JBBMEJ010000008.1:0-158103 GCF_040096615.1 Blautia aquisgranensis | reverse complement strand
GACGGAACCTCAGACCATGTGGGAATCGTGGAGAAAACTGAGGGAAGTACCGTATATACGGTAGAGGGAAACTCCAGTGATGCCGTGAACAAGAGAAGCTATGATATCAATAACGGAACGATCATGGGATACGGCATACTTTGAAAATTAATATGTTGATTTTTAGAGCGTCTTCAATAGTTTAGATTACCTTAAAAAAACAAATTAGAGAATGAGTATGAATTTTACAATAAAAGAGGTGCAAACTTAGCGCCTCTTTTTTGTGATAATATAATTAAAAAATTTCTAAAAAAATGGCAAGTGATTCTAATCTTTACGTATATTATAATTATTTTTTCGATAAATTTCAGGCGATTGATTAAAATAGTTTTTAAAAGCGCTAGAAAATTTACTTGCGTTTTGATACCCTAAATGTTTGGCTATAGATGAAATTGATAATTCATTCTTTTTAAGTAACAGTGAAGCATATTTCATTTTGGATTGTCGAATGTATGTCCCAATAGGAACACCATACATTTTTTTGAATGATTCTCGAAGTTTAGTTTGTCCCATTGCTGCTATTTTGCAAAGCTGCGAGAGTTCTGGCGGGTTCAAAATATTCTGTTCAATAGCCAGACGTACAGATTCCAGCGCCTTTTTCTCTTGTTTGGAAAGAGACTGGTGTTTAGATGCTATCTCCTGTCGCTGTTTATGAAAGTTGCCTGCCACAATAGAAAGCAGTTCACCTACTTTGCTTTCGTAGTAAAGACGGGAGGTTTCGCCAGCAATCAGTTTATCCCGTATCTGCAAAAACAGGGTTCCAATTTCCGGGGTATTATAATCAAAAGCTTTCCAATCATAAACCTCTGCATAGTCAAAATCGTCCGGGGTAAAACGGTCTTGCAGATTTTTCTCTATGTAATCTTCAAACAGCAAAACTGACGCATAGCTGATTGGTATATTGGGTTGATATAATACTCGCCCCTGTGACGGCTTATTTAGATAAAGGTGGATTCCCTCTGTGATAGGTTGGGCTTTCCGCCCATTCTGGATCAGGGTAACACCGCCGGATTCCAAATAATAAATTTTCACCAGCTTTTGATTGATCTCATATTTGCGTTCCATTGAGGCGTATGGTATCCAGCTTCCGGTTGACAGGAATAATCCATCTGTCGGTTGAACCTGATAGATATTTCCATAGCCTTGTCTGTTTTGCGGCTGCAAGGTGCAGATTCCATTATGATTATCCTGTCGAAAATGATAATCATGCAGATAAAAAGAAGCATCCCCTAATTCGTGCGCGGCCTGTGTAGAATCGGTCTGCATCCTGCTCACCCCCGTTTCTTATGTAGTCGGAATAATCCGCAGTATCTTTTTTTATGCTCCAAAATGTCGCAAAGGCTGTCAGCAAAACCACAAAAAGCACTGATATATCCGGTTGTTTTTCCACTTTTAACTCCTGTTTTGACCTTTTTTGCCGGATTTGACACCCAAAAAATCACTGAGTAGAATGACATTACTGGCTGGTTAGCTGACTCTAATTACAGCAATTCTATCACGATTTTGTGCGTAGGTCAATGAGGCTTCTGCCAGCAAATAATAAATAGGAGGACGTTGAAAATGTCTAATTCACAACAAATGAAAAAAGGGCTGTCTGTGCGTGATTTGATTACCACCGGCATCCTTGCTGCTTTGTACATGGTATGCGCCATGATTGGCGAGGCTATCTTTGGGTTCTTCCCTGTACTGACTTTCCTTTGCCCGCTGTCTATTGCGCTGCTGTGCGGCCCGGTTTATATGCTGATACTGGCGAAGGTGCCGAAGCATGGCCCAATCATTGTCACCGGTATTTTGGTAGGAGGTGTACTGTTCGTACTCGGTATGTACTGGTCTATGTGTTTGGCATATTGTATTCTCGGCGTTGTGGCCGATCTGCTGGCCGGTTCCGGGAACTTTAGAAACAAAGGGCGTAACCTGTTGTCCTACATGATTTTTGTTCTCAGCCCAGTTTTCTCCTACGGTATGCTTTGGTTTGACCGCGACGCCTATGTGCAATATTTGGTAGAAAAGGGAACAGAACAGACCTATATGGACACAATGGTTTCAACCGCGCAAAACTGGATGCTCCCGGCAATGATTATCGGCGTGTTGATCTGTGCTGCTATCAGCGGTCTTGTAGGCCAGAAACTATTGAAAAAGCATTTTGAAAAGGCCGGAGTAGTGTAATGGAGATGCAACTGCAAACAAAAGACACACTTGCCACATTACATTTAGACCCTCGCACAAAACTATATCTGTTGATCGTCGGAAATGTTGCGTTGTTCCTTGCGCCCTCTTTACTCTATGAGATTGCGCTGGTTGTATGCGTTGTGATTCTCGGCATCCTTGTAGGAGCAAAGCGGTTTACGGTAAGAATGGCTGCTGTCTATGCGGGAATGGTTGTTCTGCATATCATTGGAACAAATTATTTGACAGGGACTTTGCAGATTGCGATTGTAACATTTACCGTATTTATCCGTAAAATCTTTCCTTGTGCCATGCTCGGAGGTATTTTAGTCAGCACGACAAGGGTAAATGAATTTATGGCGGCCATGAACCGTATTCATATGCCAAAAGCAATGGTTATTCCTCTGACGGTCATGCTCCGCTATTTTCCTATGGTGCATGAGGATTGGGGCTATATCAGCGACGCCATGCGGATGCGCGATGTAGCTCCAACCGTCAAAAGTCTGCTGACCCATCCGGCCCGAACAGTGGAATGTATCTATGTTCCGATGATGATGTCAGCACTGAAAGTGGCGGATGAATTGTCGGCGGCGGCTGTTACAAGGGGGCTGGAAAATCCGAAGCCCCGAACCTGCTTGCAGGAAATCCACTTTAGTGTTGCGGATGCCGTATGCTTTATCCTGTTCACTTTGTTTATGTCAGTGTCAATCTGGCTGAAATTGAAAGGGGGTGCAGGCTAATGATCCGTTTTGACAAGGTTTCTTTTACCTATCAGGAATCATTACAAAATGGCGGACTGCGCGATGTTGATTTGACAATCAACAAAGGCGAGTGTGTGCTGTTGTGTGGGCGAAGCGGCTGTGGGAAAACCACATTGACCCGTCTTGTGAATGGCCTGATTCCATACTTTTATCCGGGAGAAGTCACCGGAACAACCTATGTTGACGGTAAAAATATACAGGATTATCCCATATATGAAGTGTCCGAGTATGTGGGGTCTGTATTCCAAAATCCACGCTCTCAATTTTTTAATGTAGATACAGACAGTGAAATCTCCTTTGGAATGGAAAATCTGACTTATCCAAGGGAAAAAATGAAAGAACGCATTTCAAAGACAGTTGCGGATTTAGATATAGCACATCTGACGGGGAGAAGCATATTTGAATTGTCTGGCGGTGAAAAACAAAAGGTGGCGTTTGCGTCCATCTATGCTATGTCTCCGAGTATTTACTTGTTAGATGAACCATCGTCCAATCTGGATATGGATGCTATTGAGGATTTGCGGCGTACACTTGAACTCCTAAAGAAACAAGGCAAGACCATTCTAATTGCAGAACATAGGATTTATTATCTAAGGGAATTAGTTGACCGCATTGCGTATATGGAAAACGGGGCTATATCTGCTGTGTTTTCTCCAAGTCAGTTTCTTTCTACTCCTGAAGAACAGCGGCATAGTATGGGACTTCGCGCTTTAGATTTGTCAAAGGTACAGCCAAGGGCCTTTGCTGAAAATTCTCAAAAGCCGATTTTGGAAGTCAGGAACTTATCCTTGTTCTATAAGAAAAAGCTGGTTCTGGACGATTTGAATTTGAGTGCGGCACCGGGAGAAATCATAGGAATTATCGGCCATAATGGAGCCGGAAAATCTACATTTTCCAGATCACTATGCGGTCTGCACACAAACTGTACGGGAAAGATTCTTTGGGATGGTAAAGAACTGAACGCAAAGAGCCGATTAAAACATTCCTATATGGTGATGCAGGACGTAAGCTATCAGTTATTTGCCGATACATTGGAAAAGGAATGTGTATTTGGAATTAAGCATCCTGATCTGGATGCAGCAAAACAGGCAATGGAACGGCTGGGTATTTATGAGTACCGTACGCATCATCCCAATACACTTTCCGGGGGCCAGAAGCAGCGTGCGGCCGTGGCAGTAAGTATGGTATGCCGTAAGGATGTTTTAATTTTTGATGAACCGACTAGCGGACTTGATTATGACAGCATGATTCAGGTTGCAGGGTTATTTCAAACGCTTTCTAAAATGGGAAAGGTAATTTTTGTTGTAACCCATGATTACGAATTTTTAGCGGCAGCCTGTACAAGAGTGATTCATTTAGATAACGGAAAACAGCAGGAAGATTACCCACTTTCCTACGACAATCTGCATCGACTACGCGATTTTTTCTTGCGGTCAGAAAGGAGGCAGAACCTTGAGGAGAATGGAAAATGACCTCCTGTTCTTCCATGAGCTGATCGGTAACTGTTCCGTTGAAAAGGATTCAAAGATATATACAATTTCTCCAAAATTTGGGAAAGGCACCATGCAGAGCTTTGAAGTGATGCCTGGTGCTGAAATTGTTTATAGCAATGTTCATATCACAACTCCAATTCAAAAGAGCATCCAATGTAAGGATCGTTTTATTGAAGTCACCTATTGCTTTCATGGGCGAGTGAATATGCTGTTCAGCAACCAGCCGGAGATGGTTATGAGCGACCATTATATTTCTGTTTTCAATGGTGCAAGCCACCTGAAAAGCTGTGATTTTGGGAAAAACCCTTTTGTTGGTGTTTCAGTGGTGGCTTATTTGCCGCAGATTATAAACAGCCTGAATATCATGCTGGGGACAATCGCGTTTGACGAGGACATGGATTTTCAAGGGCTTTTTACAGCGGGCGGCTGTTTTATAGCACCAGCGACAAAAAGCGTGGAGCATATTTTTACCGAACTGCTCTTGCTGCCGGAACAGTACCGCAATTACCTTATGCGTATTAAAGTCATGGAACTATTGCTATACCTAGTTGGCAAAATGGAGTATCGGACAGATTTTGGAATTTCACTATTCCGCAAGGAGGAGATGAATTGTAATGAGTGATGTAAAAGCTCTGTTTGGACTAATTGATAAGAAAAATAAGCGTCGCCTGATCGGCGCGGTAATCTGCTGCGTCCTGTCTGTTTTGTGCGGCATCCTGCCCTATTTGGGCGTTTGGGGCATTGTGACCTGTTTTCTGAATGAACGGACAGAGAATCTTTTTCAATATGTGTGCCTGATTGCCGCAGCAATCATTTTGAAACATCTGCTGTTTGGAACCGGCACAAAAATCTCTCACAAGGTAGCCTACCAGACCTTGGGGGAAACCCGTAAAAAGCTGTTCCGTAAAATTGCCCGTTTACCAATGGGCTATGTGAAAACAACGGCATCCGGGCAGGTCAAAACGATCATTATGGACAATATGGAACAGTTGGAGACATTTTACGCCCATAACATTCCAGAGATTATTTCTGGTCTCGCTGTACCGCTATGTATGGAAATCCTGCTGGCGATATTGGACATTAGGGTAGCCGGTATCATGCTGATTCCGGTCGTTCTGTTTATTCTTGTCGGTATTCTTATGATTATCGTTCAGATGAAAAAAATGGACGAATTTAATCAGGCGTTTGCCGACGTCAGCGTTAAGACGGTGGAATATGTCAACGGTATGAAAGAACTGAAGATATTTGCCGCCGACGAATCCACTTATGGCCGCCTGTCAGAAAGCATCCGCACTTACAGCACCGTTGTAACAGAGTGGTTCCAAAGCTGCTTGAAATATGTTGCTTTTAATCATGCCGACTTAAACAGCAACCTTGTGTTCTTGTTTCCACTTGCCGGTTTGATGTACCTCTCCGGCAGCGTGACAGCGGCCAGCTATATTATGTATCTGTTTATGGGGCTTGCCATGCTGATTCCGTTGGAAACTGTTTCTAATAACTTTGATTATATCGGCATGAACGCTTCTGTTGCAAAAAAGATAGACGAAATTCTGAAGCTGGATGAAATGGCGGATACGACCTCGAAGGCAGAACTTTCCGACCACACGATTGTGTTTGAACACGTTACATTTTCCTATGGGGAAGGACAGCCGGTATTAAAAGATGTCTCATTTACTGTTCCTGACGGAAAAGTAACTGCGCTCGTCGGTGTTTCCGGCAGCGGTAAAAGTACGGCGGCCAGCCTGATCTGCCGGTTTTGGGATATAACCGAGGGACAGATTTGCCTGGGAGGCGTACCGCTGAACCAGATTCCGCTATCCGATCTGATGTCCCAGATCTCCTTTGTGACCCAGAATACGTTCCTGTTCAAAAAGAGTATCCGGGAAAACATTATGATGGGAAACCCAGAGGCCACGGAGGAAGAAATGATGCAGGCAGCAAAGGATGCCGTATGTCACGACTTTATTATGCGGCTTCCAAAGGGCTATGACACAGTGATAGACAAGGAAACCAAGTTGAGCGGTGGCGAAAAACAGAGAATCACATTGGCAAGGGCAATTCTGAAAAATGCGTCGGTTGTGATTCTTGACGAGGCAACGGCTTACATTGACGCCGACAATGAAGATTTACTGCAAAAGGCGCTGGCTAAATTATCAGAGGGAAAAACCGTACTCGTAATAGCGCACCGTCTTTCTAGTATCAAGGAAGCTGATTCGATTGTGGTTCTGGAACAAGGCAAAGTGATTGATTGCGGCACACATGATGAATTGATAAGACGTTGCTCCCCGTATCAGGATATGTGGGCGGCCTTTGAGCAATCCGATCAATGGAAAATGGGAGGTGTAAACGCATGATTGCTATGATACGGAAATTCTTAGACCTTGCAGGCGAGCGCAAAAAGCAGCTTTATCTTGCGTGGCTGTTTCAGGCGTTGACCTCAATTTGTGAGGGCGCGATATATTTCATGCTGTTCCTTGCGATAAAAGATATTTTGGGCGGCTCGTTTACAAGGGAAAAACTGATACAGTATAGCCTTATGTTTCTGGTTTATACTGTCCTGCATTTTATTTTTTATTACTTTACGATTGTAAAGCAGCGCCCGGTATCTTATGCCATGATGCGGGATGAACGTCTTTCGATTGCGGCGAAAATCAAACAGTTTCCGCTCTACTACTTTACAAAAGACAAGATCAGCCAGCTTACATCTTTGTTTACAACTGATTTAAGTTTCGTGGAAATGAATATCATGGAGATTATTGCCGGTTTCGTTTCCAGCATGATAATGACGGTTGTATTTGCTCTGATGCTGCTTAGTGTGGACTGGCGTATGGCGCTTCTTCTGTTTGTGGGGATCATCCCCGGCTATATCCTCTACCAGCAGTTTCAAAAGAGCATGGTTCAACTGGGAGAGCAGAAGAAAAATGCACAGGTGGTAATGATTGATTCCACACTGGAATATGTACAGGGCATGGAAACGATCAAGGCATACCGGCTGGAGCAATCCGGTAAGCTCGTGGAGAATCAGGTGGACAGATATTGCACGGCTTCTGACCGTTATGAAGCGACGCTGACGAATTGGAGCATGGGTTATAAGATCTGCCTGAATCTGGGCCTGTTTTTGAGCTTGGGTGTTGGCATTGCAATGGTTCGTTCTGGTTCATTAACCCCGGCAACCTATTTGTTTTTTGCAATTATGGGCATTATTTTTTACCGTCCGCTGGAAGCTCTGATGGGTTCCTTTGCCATGATGAATCTTGCAAACGCATCGTTGGATAACATAGCAGAAATCAACAACCTGCCGACTGAAAATGAAAAACAGGGAACTACACAGTTTGCAGATATACAAGCCGATGTACGGTTTGAAAATGTATCGTTTAGCTATGATGGAAAGCGTGAAGCAGTTAGTCATGTAAGTTTTTCAGCTAAACCTGGAACGATCACTGCATTGGTTGGCCCTTCTGGAAGCGGCAAATCCACTCTGCTTAATTTAATTCCGGGATTTATAACGCCGAAAAACGGGCGGATTCTGTTGAATGGGAAAGATGCGGCAGCATTAAAGCATAGTGATCTGGTGCGTCATGTGAGTGTCGTTTTTCAGGAAGTATATCTTTTTCAGGATACCATGATGAATAATATCCGGATGGGAAACCAGAGCACAACGGATGAGCAGGTAATAGAGGCGGCAAAAAAGGCTCACTGTCACGAATTTATAGAAAAGCTCCCACAGGGCTATCAAACGATTATCAGCGAGGGCGGCGCAAGTCTTTCCGGCGGTGAGCGTCAGCGCGTCGCTATTGCGAGGGCAATTTTGAAAGATTCTCCGATCATTCTTTTGGATGAGGCACTTTCCAGTCTGGATGCCGAAAATGCCGTAGCAATACAGAAGGGCATAGAAGAAATGATTAAGGGCAAGACGGTGTTCCTTGTATCACACACTTTGTCCTATATCCAAAATGCAGATCAGATACTTGTTTTATCTGACGGTTTTTTGCAGGGCTGCGGAAAACATGATGAATTATTACAATCAGTGCCTCTTTATAAAACTATGTGGGAAAAAGAAAAATCCATTAAAAGTTGGAAATTATAGGGCAATATGAATGCCCCACATTTGTACCTGATCACATGCGAATATCAGAGCATGCGGCAAGAAAGTGTGCTTTGCAAAAAATGACAATGCATTTGATGATTTTCCTGTGAAGAAATAGAAAGTGTTGCTTTTTTAAAATAGAAATATGAAAGACACAAAATACAAAATATTAGCATATTTTGACAATCAATCATATCAAAAACTATTCAATGAGGTAAACTCAGATTATGCAGAAAATCTACAAATTTTACTGCATAATTTGAGTTTATTTTCTTATGATGTGCTTATAATAGGAGTGATCCTTTATAAAGAGAACATAAGTAATATTATATCTGCTATTAGAAAAATAACGCAGATACCAATTATTATTTTGACGGATGCTTCCTCTTTATTGTGTATGTCATGGAAAAAAGAATTAATATACGCTGGTGCAGATTGTGTAATGGATATAAATAGCACTATAGAAGAAGTAGATCTGCAGATTTTTTCATTGGCACGACGAAATAATAAACAAAAAATAACTCAAAAGCAATCCGAAACGATGATTAATAAGGGAAAACTTGTAATGGATCATAAGAAACATAAAGTATTTTGGAATAATGTAGCGTTACATTTAACACGACAAGAATATAATTTTTTATACTTATTAGCGGTGACACCGATGAGAGTATACACATTTGAACAGATTTACCAGCTTGTATGGAAAGATTATTCTGTTGGTGATATTAAAAATATCATCTGGTGTCTGGTAAAGCGATTGAGAAAAAAGTTGAATGTCGTTGAAGACGGTGCCGGGAATTGCATTGTCAGTGTCAGGGATATAGGTTACAAATTTGAATTGAATAATGAAAACGAACAGCAGTAAGGCGAATAATCCGTAAAAAGATTGTTCGTCTTATTTTATTTGTGCTGGAAAGAAGGTGATAAAAATTGACCGTCAATTGACAGGTTTCTGACCGTTAACTGACAGGTGCATCCGATACACTGTGCCTTTGTAAAGATATGATTACAAAGGAGATCCGTGTTTGCAGGGAAACAGCAGAGATGCCGGCCATTCCTGTGGACAGGAAGAACGAGCCAGATCACCGCCACACTCCGATTTGATTTCACAAAAATTCAGATCGGAGGAAAAGATAAGTGGCTTATAACAAAGCAAAAGAAGAATATAGATGGAACCAGTGGAAAGCAGAGGAAGAGAAGATCCTGCGTGAGCAGGGTGTGGATGAAGAGACGATCCAGAAGCTCCGGGAGTATGACTGGAACGATTTTAACGCAGAGCGGAGATTCCGGGAACATCAGACCTCACTTCTGGACTGTATGGAACTGCTTCTGGAAGAAAAAGAATCAGGAGAGTCTCAGCCAGAGAGTGTGGAAGCCCTGCTCGATACCGTGGAGAATGAGGAATTGCTCCAGATCCTGTTATCGACTGACAAGAAAACTCTTCAGATGGTTGTTCTGAAGATGATGGGATATGCACCAAAGGAGATCAGCCATCACATGGAACTGCCGGAGCAGACTGTTTATACAAGACTGCGGAGGTTACGGGAGAAAATCAAAAAGTCCATGAAATTTGAATAAAACAAAAGGCTCTCATCGGCTGATTATCAGAACGAATAGACAGGAGGATTGATACGATGGATGAGAAAGAAGTGTCCGAAATGCAGGAAGAAATGATGACGGTACTGGTAGTCGAGCCGATGAAAGCACCCTATGTCAAAAGCATCCCCAATGAGCTGGAAGATCTGCAGCAGGCAGTAGGCGGTGACATTGAGATGACTTATCCGTTTGAGGATGAGGTTGGAATTCTTTTAAACGGCAATGGAAAATTTGAGGGGTTGCCGTTAAATCGGGCATTGTACGATGACCGAGGACAGGTCTATGATGCCATTGCCGGAACATTCCTTGTGGTAGGACTGACAGAAGATGATTTTACTTCGCTGACACCGGGGCAGATTGAAAAATTTAAAGAAAAATACCAGTCACCGGAAATTTTTACTCTGTTTAACGGAGAACTCCATGTGATGAAGATGCCGCCGGAAGAAGCAAAAAAACAGAAAGAAAGCCGTAAGAACGATGAAAAACAAAAGAATCCGGCAAAGAAGAAAAACAGATCCGGGGATGCAAGATAAAATATTTTTTGTGAAGTGAATAAAAAAATACACTGCCATCGGCTAGTAAGCAGAGGGACATCCCTCGGCTGTTCTTTGGCAAGTGAATATCGGCACTACAGGTACGTTCCCAACCGTAGAAGCGTGACAGTATGAGCGCCATGATTAAGTATAGGGTAAAGATTCTTAGACTTGGAGCGAGAAAGCATAGCTGTGAATAAGGCGGTGGCAGCCTTTCGCCAGGATCACGGACGGGGGATAATGATACACGTTACCAGCCAGAGAGCGGAAGATGGACTCCGGGTTGTAATCAGAAAGACCCCTAGGACATCTGTGAGCGGCGGCAGGCCAGCCGCCCGCCTGTAGTGTCCCCTTTCCCAGAAGAAATACAGGGATAGTTCCGGGGGTGCGAGGTCAAATGCGGAACAGCAAGATAAAAAAGAAATCAATGAAGAAGTGTGTCGTTGATATCAGATACCATGCGGCTGTGGGAGACTACAGCCGTATTCTTGTGGTATTAACGTCACATCAAGGGGAGAGAACAGATGGAAGAAACAAAAAGAAGTGGAATGAGCAAGGATCAATTCTGGAATCTGATTGAAAAAGCAAAGGAAGTGTGCGGCACCGATCTGGATGCTTCGGCAGTGTGGATCAAGCAGCAGCTCTTCTATATGACACCGGAGGATGTCCTCCAATTCCACAATCTTGTTTACAGTTACCGGGATGCGGCTTATAAGTACGGCTTATGGACAGCGGCAGGTATTATGATGGAAGCAGGGTGCAGTGATGACAGTTTTTCCGATTTTCGGATGTGGCTGATCGCCCAGGGAAAAGAAGTTTATCTGAATGCCTTAAAAGATCCGGATTCCCTTTCCGGCGTGACTCCGTATGGGTACTGTAGTTTTGAAGCGTTGGGATACATCTCATCGCAGGTCTACAGTGCCATGAAAGGGAAAAATATCTATCAGGACAGTACGGCAAGAATGCAGATGGAATGTTATGAGCAGGTGATCCGGGATATTGTGTACCATCCCATGATCGAGTATCCGCTGGAATTACCGGAAGCAATGGTGGTATATCCGAAACTCTGTGAATGCCATTTGTCCGAGCAGGTAAGGAAAGCTCCTCAGAAAGTAAGGACATGGAATGTTTCCCGGACGGATATCCGAAGGATGATGGCAAGAGGGAATGCTGCCATAAAGAAAATGCAGGAACAGGGACAGAATACACCGGAAGCGACCAGACTCGTCCGTAAGGGTACGGTAAGATAAGCTTTCTGGCAAGGAGAAGTAATGTGTTATAAAAATGAATATCAGAAAAGGGCACATGGCGAAGTGGAACAGATCTTTCGGGAGCTTCTCCCGGAAGCCGGGTTTCATGTAAGGGAAGAACAGATCCGTCTCTGCCATGAAATGCTGGATGCCCTTATGAAAAACGAAATCACGCTCTGTGATGCAGGAGTCGGCATCGGAAAGACCTATGCCTATCTGACAGCCTGCATCCTGATGCGGAAATATAGTGTACTGCATTCCGGTTATTCGGGATGTGACAGGCGGTCTGTAGTGGTATCCACTTCCAGTATCGCCTTACAGAAAGCCATCATAGAGGAATATGTTCCTTTCTTATCGGACGTACTGTTAAAAGCAGATCTGCTTCAGGGAGAGTTAAAAGCGGTCGTCCGCAAGGGAAAGGAACATTTTGTATGCGATTACAGGCTGGCCCAGAGATTAGAGGCAGTCCGGGACAAGAATAAAAATCAGGCACAGATGGAGGCATTGAAGTCCCTCCGGCATAACTTTGATTTAGATTCCGTACATAACCTGAGCGGTTTTGACCGCAGGCTGGTGTGCGTACCGAAATTCTGCCCCAGGGAGTGTCCGGGGAAAGCAGGATGCCGTTATCAGAAATATTTGGATGTTTCCAAAAAAGAGGAAGTTTTTATACAGATATGCAATCACAATTATCTTCTGGCAGACGCCATGCACCGGATGAATGAATACCGGCCTCTGCTGGCGGATTACAGAGCATTGGTAGTAGATGAAGCACATAAGCTCCCAGAAGCTGCCAGCCAGATGGATGGGAGAAGTATTGGAAGAGAGGATGTGCAGGAAATCTCGTATTTCTTAAACAGGGAGCATAAAAGTTCGGAAGGTAAGAGACTACAGGATTGGTTTAATACACTTTCAATGGAAATCCGTAAGGATCAGGCCGGGATGGGAGATGACATAGCTGGAAAAGAAAATTTCTATTTTCCGGCAAAGTGCCGATCTTCTCTGGAGCAGGTAAGGGGGAATCTCAGTCTTATGCTTAAAAGACTTGCTGGAAATGTCCCTTACTGGATCTTCCGGCGGCTGGAAGAGATGGAAGAGCTGTTCGGCTGGTTTCTGAAGAAGGATACCAGATACGTTTTATTTCTTCAGCCAGACGGCAGGGGAGATCCTGTGTTTATGGCTGTTAGCAGAGAGATTCCAAGGTTTCTCCATGATTCCTTATGGGACAGGGGATTTCCCTCGATTCTCACCAGTGGAACATTAAAAGCCGGAAATGGGTTTGTAAGGACCAGACAGATGACCGGGCTGGAAAAGAAAAGCAGAGTCCGGGAGTGTGTAGCAGAATCCCCATTTTGTTACAGAGAGAACTGTCTGCTCTATATTCCTGAGAATTTAAAAGCGACGCTCAAGGGAAGCCGGGAAGAGGTCGAGCAACTTGCAGGCCAGATCCGTGATCTGGTGTGTTCTACTTTTGGGCATACACTGGTACTGTTTACATCTTATACCCTGATGGGAAATGTGCAGCAGCTCCTGCGGGATCAGATCCCGTTCCCGATGGTGCAGGTATGGAGAAACTCACAGGAAGAAATCGCACGGTTTAAGAAGATGGAAAATGCCGTTCTGTTTGCAGCCGGCTCCTGTTGGGAAGGTGTGGATTTTCCGGGGGATATGGTATCGTCCCTGATCATTGTAAAATTGCCGTTTGCTGTACCGGACCCCATCCATGAAGCACAAAGGGAACAATACCGATCACTGGAATCCTACATTCAAAATGTTGTTGTTCCAGATATGCAGAAGAAACTGCGCCAGGGATTCGGACGGGCGATCCGGACGGAGCAGGACACCTGTGTAGTGTCCATTTTAGACCACCGAGCGACAAAGAAAGGAAAGTACCGGGGAGATGTTCTGGACGCCCTGCCAAAGTGCCAGATGGCAGAAAAAATCGATGAAGTAGAGGACTTTATCCGAAGCCGGAAAGTGGAGCGTTACTACAGCTGATAACATCCGTGGTGTTGTTGGTTCTGCCCAGATCTGGACAGAAAATAAGACAAAAAGTTTAGTGGTATTTCAGGAGCGGTTTTGACCGAATTGGTGGTATTTGTGATAGCTTTATCGGCATGAGTTGGGTATACTGTGTATAGCGTTAGAGGAAAGGAAGTGAGCAGGAATGAGACGATATGAACTGGAAAAAGAAAGAGAGGGTTCCACCGTTTATTTCTTTATCAGAGATGTGGAAACACTGGATATCGTCCTGCTTCCAACCAAATATCTGATGCACAAGATACGGAGTAAATGTTCACCGAATACGGTGCGGCGCTCCGCACTTGCAATCCTGTACTATCTGGAATACATCCATGAAAAGAAAAAGGAATTGACAGACGTATATCAAATGCCTTATGTTGAACAGACAAATCACTTTGTGGAATTTTTATACTGGCTGAAAGCCGGGAAGCATACCAGAGATAAAAATCACAGATCTCCAAACAATGGAACCTGCAACGCATACTTAAGAGATGTGTTCAGGTTCTATCTTTTTATAGAAGAAGAGTACCAGCAGTTCGGGGAGCTGAAAGTCCTGTCCTATAATTATTTTGTAGCCGTGGATGCAGTAGGCGTAAAGAAAAGCATACGATCAAAGAGTTTCAAAGGCTATTTAAAAGAGGAAGAGCATAAGGCGAGAGCAGCAAAGAAAGATGAAATTGTGGAAATCTTGAAAGCGTGTACCAATATAAGAGATCGGCTTCTCATGCTGCTTCTGGCAGAGACAGGCTACCGAATCGGTGAGATCTTAGGAATTGATTACAGTAAGGACATTGATTATCAGAACCACATAATCCGGGTATATTTCCGTGAGGACAATGAAAATGGAGCGAGAGCAAAGAATGCAGAATACCGAAGTGCGAAGATCAGCAAAGATACCTTCGGCTTTTTAAATCTGTATATTGCAGAGTACCGAAAACTACTTCAGCACCAGACAAGCCTGTTTGTGAATATTTCCGGGGATAATATCGGAAAACCAATGAACGTGGAAGCAGTATACTCCATGCTAAAAAGAATGGATAAGAAAACAGGGATTAAGATCACGCCTCATATGCTCCGGCATTACTTTGGAAATGAGCGGAGAAAAGCAGGATGGTCGCTGGAACTGATACAGCTGGCCTATGGACACCGCCACATCCAGACAACCATCAATTATCTGGACATTGTGGATGATGAACTGCTGGATGCCAGCCAGGAATTCTACGAGAAACACTCCTCCCTGTATGGGATTGAGGAATTGCTATAGGAGGTGGTTTTTATGCCTGCGTTTTTACAGTCTTTTATAGAGGCAGAACAAGAACGGAGCAGGCGGATTGAGCAGCTACGAAAAGAAATCCGGGAGTTTGCAAAAGAGGAAGCAGGAAGTTCCATTACAGAACAGATTCTGCTGTTTCTGGCAGATGAGATGGTAGAACATCTTTCGGAAATAGATTATGAACTGCGAATGAAATTTGAATTATACATAACACCGCTGATAAAGCGAAATTACATTTACCGATATACCGGAACGTTCGACCGGATACGGCAGGCGTACATCCGGGAACGGATGAAAACTCCGGCTGGACAGAGGGAATGTGAATGGAAATATAAAAATGAAATACTTTTTGTTCCATACCACTCAGATCCTGTAATCGTAAAGAGTGTGGAAACGGTACGGTGTCGGAGCAACATGGTCTGGAATTTTAAAGCGGCAGCCAGTGAGAAACTGAAACGTCAGATTTTTACCGTGCTGGAATATATTCTGGAGAATTATGAAATTTCCAGACTGAGGGAATATAAACTGACCGGGCTACAGCTTTTTTACGAATTTTGCATCCGGGAGCAGATTACAGATATCCAGCTTCTGGAGCTGGAACAGGAAACAGCATTTCAGGACTACCTGAAGCAGAAAGTCGAGAAAGAGCAACGGCGAAAACGACTGAAGAGCATTGTGGAAACTGCCCGTAAAGTGATTTTTATAGAAACTGATGAAACAAGATGGGATGCTACCATCTGGTATTTAGAGCGGTTTCGTATTGCCAAAGAAAGAATAAACCAGAGTGACAGTATAGAAAAAATATCATTTCAGGAAGTTCTACAGCCCAAGAATCGATTGCTGCTTCAGGAATATATGAAGTACGAAATTGGAATCGGAGAACTGGCGCTCAGTACGGTGTACGAAAGATTCCGAACCATTCGAAATTTTTTGCGGGAGATCAGCGAACTGGAAGTTATCAAGTGTGATGCCAGCCTGATTGATGTATATTTAAAGAATTTGCAGAATGGTGCTATGGGAGCAAAGACATTTAATACCAATGTTTCGGGAATACAGTTTTTTATGAAATTTCTGGAAGTAAAGGGGTATATAAAAAAGGTTCCGTTTTATGCATCGTATTACTTGGAAAAACAGATCCCAGTCCACCATGACAGAAGTGTGGAAGAGGATGTGTATATGGAAATTATCCAAAACCTCTCACAGTTTCCTGAACACCTGAGAATGATGTTTTTACATCTCTGGTGTGTGGGACTCCGGATCAGTGAGGTCTGCACCTTAAAAGGGGATGCGTATTATATCCAGAATGGTGACTGCTGGATGAAGGTCTACCAGGTGAAAATGAAAAATTATAAAAGGGTTCCCATTCCGGTAACATTGTATCGTCTGATGCAGGTTTATCTGAAAAAACACCCTACCGAAAAAGAAGCATACATTTTTCGGAATCGGAAAGGTGGAGCATTTTCCAAAAGCACCTTCATGGGGCAGATGAAAAAATACTGCTCCCAGATAGGCATACAGAATGGAGAATATATTTTTAAGTCTCATGATTACCGACATACCGTAGCAACCAATTTTTATGAGCATGGCGTATCAATCCAAAGCATCCGGGACTATCTGGGACATACGTTTGAGGAAATGACCATGCAGTATATAGATTATATGCCAAGAAAAATTGCTAAAGAAAATGACGCATACTTTGAGGAAGAGGAAAACAGCCTGCTTGCCTGTATGCAGAAAGGAGAGAAGCATGGATAATAAACTGAAATTCCAACAACTGGAATGTTATAAGCTGGCTACCGATGAGCAAAAGGAAAAGCTGAATAAGGAACAATATTTTGATCTGGATAAACTGCCGGGAAACCAGCTTCAGACAGAATTTGTCGAATACATTTACTACCGTGGAACGCAGGTATCCATCCTGACCATAAAAAGGGAAAGGCATTATTTTAACAGCTTATGTGAATTTTTTCAGAAGTCATCCCATCAGGAAAACAGCCTGCTTGACAGAGAAAAAGACTTCTGGATAAAGCAGTTGAAAATGTGGATGATACAAAACGGTAGGGCTTTGACGAAGCATAAAGTGACGAACATTCAGACTGAATCGGTGGAAAAAGCTGCCCTGATCCGGTATTTTGAAAGCCTTCTGGAATTTACACTGGACCGATCAGAAACCAATGAGCTGGCAAAGGATATCTGGCATCTGGAAAGGCTTCCGCTTATCCTGCGGACAAATCCGATTGTCAACCATAAGACACTAAATTTCAGAGGAATCCGGCAACCAGATATTCGGGAAGAAGTAAAAAAAGCAATTTACCATCATCTGAAAACCGAAGCCCTTGGCAGTATAAAACGTGAACTGTCCGCCATGAATAAATTTTCAAAGTATTTGGATGAAAAGCATTCCAAGATCAGCACCTGCGAAGAGATTGACCGGGAGATCATAGAACAATTTTTAATCAACATCAAGGTAGAATCAAACGGAGGGAATGGCATCCGGGATGACCTGCTAAAGCTTCGAAATGTGCTGGAAACAATCGGAAAAATTTATGATTTTCCACATCTTACAAAACTGTTTTTAAAATCTGATTTTCCGCCAGAACGGAAAGCAGAATTCAAATCTTATTCGGACAGTGAGCTGAAAAGACTGAATGCCCAGATTGTAAAAATGGAAGAGCAGATAGCAAGGGCAATGATCATCCACCAGATGCTTGGAACCAGAATTTCCGACACGCTGACCTTGCGGAAAGACTGCCTTTATAAACATGACCGTCAGGATATGATTATCATATACCAGCCGAAAACAAGAAGATATGAAAAACCGATCAGCCGGGAGCTGGCACAGCTGATTGGAAAGGCAGTCAGTTATGCAAATGAGCATTATCCTGAAAGCATTTATATCTTTGCGGACGAGAACAAACCGGAGAGACCAATCAGTTACCAAACCTTGCAGGATAAAGTGCTTCGAATGATCTATGAAAAAGATATCCGAGATGACAGCGGGAAATTATTCGGATTTGGAACGCATATGTTCCGGCACTGTTATGGGGTAAAGCTGACAGAACTCCATGTGGATGATTGGACCATAGCAAAGCTCCTGGGTCATAAAGGAGTGAAAAGCGTCCAGTACTACCGGAAAATGAGCAATCAGAGACTGGCAGATGAGACAAGGGAAGTAAGAAATCTTATGTCACAGATTATCTTAGCAAATCTGGACGGATGGGGAGAAGAATATGAGCAAATACGACAAGATGCTGGAATTGAATAAAAGAAAGAGCGAAGAAAAAGTGGAACGGGCAGTCCTGACAATACGGACAATGGTGTTGGAGAGAGAAAAGGTGTCCGTACCAGCACTGATGCAAAAGACTGGTTTATCTAGAGGATTCTTTTACAAGAATCCGATTGTAAGAGGTGAGATTGATGCAGCAATGGAACAGCAGGCTGGTATGGTGGATCCAAGGAGAAACATTATCAGTCAGGCGATGGAAGCGGAAATGAATCTGCTCCGGCAACAGCTACAGAAACTGAAAAGCGAAAATGAGAATCTAATAAAGGAAAACCAGAAGTTAAAAAAAGCACTATCCAAGAAAGAGTTGAATCTTATCAAACAGATTTAAGCTATATCATAATGCAAAGTAGGTCTGCCAGAATACAGCAGATCTGTTTTGCATTGTGATATAGAAACAGATTATGCTTAAAAGGCATTAAGCAACCCATAATAATGGGTATTGGACATAGAAAGCAATATGGGAGTATGATGATACCGATAAGAAATAGAGTGTACCTGAAATGCAAACTGTCACAGAAAAATTATGAACTTTATGTAAAAAGTTGCAAAATCTATTGACCTAGAGCTTACTTCAGGTTGTACCATAAAATAAAAAGAGCAAGGAGGAATTTTTTATGGATATCGAACAGATGAAAAAAGACTTAGGTGGAGGTAACGTATTTCCAATCGGTGAAGAAAACGTAGCATTCGCAAAGTATTTTACAGGTGAATGCTATTTGAATATGCTTACAACAGAGAGAGTACCAGTTGGTCTGGTTACTTTCGCTCCGGGAACAATCAATGCATACCACATCCATCATAAAGGTGGACAGATCCTTCTGGTTACTGGTGGAAGAGGATGGTACCAGGAAGAAGGAAAACCAGCTCGTGAATTGAAAGCTGGAGATGTAGTAAATATTTCACCAGAAGTAAAACACTGGCACGGGGCAGCGAAAGACAGCTGGTTCCAGCATCTGGCTGTTGAAGTTCCAGCAGAGGGAGCTTCCAATGAATGGCTTGAGTTTTTACCGGAAGAAGAGTATGACAAATTACCATAAATAAGAAAGACGGAGGGTTGATATCATGGCAAAGATCACACAGACAGCAGGAAGAAATGCTCTGGGAACATTTGCACCGGAGTTTGCACATTTCAACGATGATGTTCTGTTCGGAGAGAATTGGAACAACGAAGATATTGATTTAAAGACAAGAAGCATTATCACAGTCGTAGCACTGATGGCACAGGGAATTACAGATTCTTCTTTAAAATTCCATTTACAGAATGCAAAGGATCATGGAGTAACACAGAAAGAAATCGCAGCGATTATCACCCACATAGCATTCTATGCAGGATGGCCAAAGGGATGGGCAGTATTCAACCTTGCAAAAGAGGTTTGGAACGAGGAAGAAATAGAAAAATAACCTGGTAGAAACTGCTCGTCAGAAAAGATTCGCACAAAGCACAAATGTGTATGCCGTTAAAGCTAGCAACTACAAGGGATTGCGGAGGGGGAGTCCAGTTTAATGCAGTAACAACTGGCACATCCATCACGCAAAATCCGGCGGCGGACAGATCCTTGTTTGTGTTGCAGGGCGCGGATATTATCGGGAAGAAGGCAAAGAAGCCATTGAGATGAAACCAGGCGACTGCATCAATATTCCGGCAGAAGTGAAACACTGGCATGGCGCAGCACCGGACAGCTGGTTCAGTCACCTTGCAGTGGAAGTACCAGGTGAGGGAGGCTCCAATGAGTGGTGCGAGCCGGTATCGGATGAAGAGTATGGGAAATTAAAATAAATGACAAATCAACGAATTATACAGACAGTTGAATCACTGATGGCGATAACTATATTGCCGGAAGTGTATGACAGAGTTTCCAGAAAATGATATTTTAATGGTCTCGGGTATATACTTCCGGCCTTTTTTTGTTGTAACTCTATTGAGTAAATAGTAAAATATTTTCAAGTGAAATATCAGAAATATGACAGGTTATGGATCATATGGAGTGGAAAACATATCGGTGACAGGAGGCGCACAAATGGGAATATATTTGAATCCGGACAGCAGTAAATTCGAAGAAGCTGTCAATTCTGACATTTATATTGATAAAACAGGATTGCTTGCGTATACCAATTCAGTCCTGCATACGATGCAGAAGTATATTTGTGTCAGCCGTCCGAGACGTTTGGAAAATCAATTGCTGCGAACATGCTCACCGCATATTACAGCTGTGGCTGCAATTCAAAAGAACTGTTTTCGGAGTTTGAGATTGTAAAGAACAGTGAGTTCGAAAGATATCTGAATCGTTACAATACAATTTCGGTTAATATGCTGGAATTTCTGAGCAGAAGTAAGGATATTTATGAACTGATCCACAGATTTAAAGCTCTCATTATCCGGGAATTAAAAGCCGAATTTCCGCAGATAGATTATTTTGATGATACAGATCTGGCCCAGTGTATGCAGGATATCTATGCTCAGAAAAAACAGTCATTTGTGATCATTATTGATGAATGGGACTGCATTTTCAGAGAATATAAAGAAGATAAGGAAGCACAGGAGAAGTATCTGGATTTTCTGAGAGATCTTTTGAAAGACAAGTCATATATTCATCTTGCATATATGACAGGAATTCTTCCCATAAAGAAATATGGAACACATTCAGCTTTGAATATGTTTGACGAGTTTTCCATGATCAATCCAGGTCCACTGGCACGTTATGTCGGATTTACAGAAGAGGAAGTCCGGGAATTATGCGATCAGTACCATATGGATCTGACAGAAATCAGAAGCTGGTATGACGGGTATTCTTTTGAGAAGAATCTGTCTGTTTACAGTCCGAGATCGGTGGTCAGCTGTATGCGATTTGGAAGGATTGGAAATTACTGGAATCAGACAGGCACATTTCGAAACTTCACATATTCAGTACAATGATGAAAATGCATTAAGGTACACCATTTTGTTGGCCCTGTATGCAGCGAGGAATTTTTATACGGTACACCGTGAGCTTGCAGGCGGAAAGGAATTTGCAGACCTTGTTTTTATTCCTCGAAAGAAATTCAGAGAAAAACCGGCACTTGTTGTAGAATTAAAATGGAATAAAAATGCCAGAGGAGCAATTGCTCAGATAAAAAACAAAGAGTATTGCAGGGCATTGGAAGAATATCAGGGAAACCTTCTGCTGGTCGGTGTCAATTATGATACAAAAACAAAAGAACACGAATGTATAATAGAAAAATATTCAAAATAATAATGCAGTTTCACCGGAGAAGTGCATAGTCAGGAGGAAGAAACAAACGTGAATTGTGAGGAGATGATGCAGATTCCGGAGCTTTCAAAACACTTGAAACTGAAAGCAGGAAAGAGCGGCCTTCACCAGTTAGTCCGCTGGATCTATTTTGCGGACTGTCTGCAATGTGTCAAAAGCGAATACAGAATCGAAAACTATATCCATGGCGGTGAATTTGTGGTTCTGACCAATCCAAGCGTCACGGATGACCACCGGAAATTAATGTCACTGATTCATCAGATGTGTGAACATGGTATTACTGCCCTTGGAATCAATGAAGGGCAGATATCAGAAGAGCTGATGCAGTATTGCGAGAAAAAAAGCCTCCCGCTTTTTGAACTTCCGGAGAAATATCCCTTGATCGATCTGTCACAGATCATTTGCCGCAGGCTTGTGTTGGAAGAAAATGACAGGAATGCTTCGGAACAGTTGTTTTCGTCCATTCTGGATGCGGAGCACTTAAGCCGGGAACGGGTGCTGGCTCAGGCCAGATACCTGAACATTGATCTTGAGGGAAGCTTTTTTGTGGCTGAGTTTGCGTTTGAAAGCAATACAGAAAACGGATGTGAGAGTGAAGATTCTCTGACTGTGGGACGGAATGTGAAGCGAATGATCCGAAGCGAATTTTCCGATATTATCAAAGAAGAGCTTCTGATCCTTCCACAGGCAGGCTCCATTCTTGCACTGATTCCAGAAAGAGAATCCGAAGAAGAGATAAAAAAACTTCTTTACAGAATTGCGGATAAAGCACTAAAAGAATATGGAATGCTTCTCACGATAGGAGTGGGAAACAGCACGGCCTATCTGGATGAAGTAAGAAAAAGTCGTAATGAGGCCTCAGAAGCAATCAGAGCTGCAGCAGCGTCGGGGGCAAAAGGGCAGGTATTCTTTTTTAAAAATCAGGGAATCTACACCCTGCTTTCGCATGTGTATGATCCCAGAATTCTGGATGCGTATATGGAAGAACAGATTGGAAAGCTACGCAAAGCAGATGAACTTAATAACGGAAACTTAAGTGAAACACTGGAGAATTATTTAAATTGCAATTGTAATGCCAAAAAAACAGCAGAAGAAATGTTTCTCCACCGGAATACCCTGAATTACAGACTGAAAAAGATCCGTGAGATACTGGACTGCGATTTCGAAGATCTGGACACATGCCTTGGGCTGAAGCTGGCATTTCTGATCAGAAGATATCGAAACACTGTGCACCGTGCACAAAAAATATGATACCCCGGGCATATTGCTTTCAAATAGAAAAGTGCTATAATTTAGCTAAATCAAAAAAGAACAACAGACAAATGACAAAGGCGTCAGATAATTACTTATCTGGCGTCTGTTTTTTGTTTCGGGAGATAGAAGGAGGAGTACATTATGACAACAGCAGAATTAGCAACCGCATTACCAGAGATCGTAACCGCACAGGTACCAGGACCGAAATCAAAAGAGCTTCTGGACAGAAGAGATGAGGCAATCCCGAAAGCATTATGTGGAAAAACATATCCGATCTGCATCAAACAGGGATCAGGAGCAATGTTTGAAGACCTGGACGGAAATAAATTCCTTGACTGGGTCGGTGGTGTCGGTGTTCTGAATATCGGATACTCTAATCCGGAAGTAATCGAGGCAGTAAAGAAACAGACCGAGAAATATTTCCATACGATCTTTAATGTATATGTACATGACGGATATGTAACACTGGCAGAGAGACTGAATGAGATCATGCCATGTAAGGGAGACAAAAAGAAAACATATTTTGCAAACTCAGGAGCCGAGTGTGATGAGAACGCCATCAAGATCGCAAAAGCATTTACAAAGAGAAGCGGCGTGATCTGCTTCACAGGTGCATTCCATGGAAGAACAAACCTGACCATGGCACTGACCGCGAAAAAAGCATATGCCATTGGCATGGGACCGTTCCCGGCAGGAATCTTCCGTGCACCATATCCATATGTTTACCGTGCACCAAAAGGCTACACAGAGGCTGAGGCAATCCAGTATTACATAGATGAGCTCCAGAAAATTTTTGACGAGGGAGCACCGGCAAGCGAGATCGCATGTATGATCGTAGAGCCATTCCAGGGCGAGGGCGGATTTATCCCGGCACCGATCGAGTGGGTCAAAGCGGTCCGCAAGATCTGTGATGATAACGGAATCCTGATGATCGCAGATGAGGTTCAGTGCGGTAACTGCAGAACCGGTAAATATTACGCATCTGAGTACTGGGCAGAGGCAGGTGCAGCACCGGATATCATCACAACAGCAAAATCCCTTGGCGCAGGCCTTCCAATCTCAGCGATCACAGCAAGAGCAGAGATCATGGATGCAGCACCGGCAGGAACCATCGGCGGAACCTTCTGCGGTAACCCGGTTTCCTGTGCAGCAGCTCTGGCTGTTATGGATGTGATGAAACGTGACGACTATGCCGGAAAAGCAAGACACATCGGCGAAGTTGTGATGAAACGCTACAAAGAGCTTCAGGAAAAATATCCGGTTATTGGTGATGTCCGTGGACTTGGCGCGATGATCGGTATCGAGCTTGTAAAAGACAAAGAGACAAAAGAGCCTGCTACAGAGCTCGCAGCCAGACTGATCCAGAATGCGATCCAGAAAGGACTTCTCCTTGAAAACTGTGGAACAGCCGGCAATGTAGTTCGTTTCCTCGCACCGCTTACCATGACAGATGAGCAGATGGAGAAAGGGCTGGAGATTTTCGAGGCATCTCTGAAAGAAGCAATGGAAGCATAAATAAAATCTGAAGATCCGCTGTTCTGCCTGCAAGGATGCAGGAAAATGAGCAGCGGATTTTTGTCTGTATAGATGGGAAAAAGAGGAGGTTTTATATGGAACAGAAATCAAAGTTTGATAAAGTAATGGGTGCCTGGGACATCCTGGTCATTGCTTTCGGAGCGATGATCGGATGGGGCTGGGTCATTAACTCCGGAGACTGGATCACAACAGCCGGTTTTGCCGGCTCCATGATCGCCATGCTGATCGGTGGAGTGATGGTATTCTTTGTGGGACTCATCTATGCAGAGCTGACATCTGCAATGCCGCAGTGCGGTGGTGAGCATGTGTTCAGCTACCGCGCCATGGGACCTACAGGGTCTTTTGTTTGTACCTGGATGATCATTCTGGGATATGTGGCAACACGACCATTATTCTTGGTGTGGGCGTTGCGATCCTGATCACGATCATCAATATCAAGGGTGCAAAAACAGCAGCGATCCTCCAGACTGTTCTGACAGCCATCATTGCCATCGCCGGAATCCTTCTGGTAGTTGGTTCTGCCGTAAATGGAGATGCCGGAAATATTACAGGCCAGATGTGGGAAAGCGGAGCAGGAAATACACTGGGAAGTGTGTTTAAGGTAGCCTGCATGACACCGTTCCTTTTCATTGGATTTGATGTTATCCCACAGGCAGCCGAGGAGATCGATGTTCCCTATAAGAAGATCGGAAAGCTTGGAAAAAACAAAACTCCGGGAGCCGCGATCATTTTCTGCGGAATCGCCTGCGTGGCAGCTCCGTTCTTCGGAAGAGGCGTTCTTGTATGGCTGGTTGATGCAGCATCTTTTGGCTGCGTGATTGCCTATATGTTTGTGTCCATTTCCTTCTGTATTCTCCGGAAAAAGAAACCGGAGATGGAAAGACCATACAAGGTAAAAGCCGGTGGCTTTGTAGGTGCGATGGCTGTGATCATGGCCGGATTCATGACACTTCTCTATATCATTCCTGCATCCTTCTCCGCAGCACTGGTATGGCAGGAATGGGTCGTAGTAGGAATCTGGCTTGCACTTGGCGTATTTTTCTACTTTTATTCCAAGAAAAAATACGGCGAGGAATTTGGCCGCGATATCTTTATTGTAGATGAGACAAAGGCTGCACCGGAAGAACCGGTGGCACTGCCTGACGCAAAGTATCCGGACAGACATTTTGTTATTACGGTTGGATGTGAGTATGGAAGCGGCGGTCCGGAGATCGCCAGAATGGTTGCAGATTATTTCGGAATAGAGTATTACGACAGAGACCTGGTAGATAAAGTTGTTCAGGAAATCGGTGTTGACAAGGGACTGGTAGAGGAAGCAGATACCAGGATCGGTGTCCGTTATGCGTTTGATACCTCCTATGGTGTCCGTTACGCAAACCTTTCCAACCGAGTTATTGATGCTCAGTTCCAGGCTATCCATGAATTTGCAAAGAATTCCTGCGTGATCGTAGGACGAAGCAGCGATTATATCCTGAAAGACAGCCAGGATGTGATGAACATATTCATCTATGCACCGAAGACTGATGAGATTGCGGCCGTAATGAAAAAGACCGGCTTAAATCAGCACAAAGCTGAGGAAGAATGGGAAAATGTAGAAAAATCCCAGCACGCAAGACACGAGTACATCACAGGCAAAAAACGTGGTGACCGTCATACCCGCGATGTCCTTTTAAACAGCAGTCTTCTTGGCTGGGAAGCAACCGCTCAGTTTATTGAAGAACTGGTAGAGCGGAAGTTTGATCTGAAGGATGAGAAAGAACTTCTGAAGGAAGCTTAGAAATATGTACTTTCATTTTTCTGAAGAAAATATTTCCAGTGCATCCGTCCGCTTAAGATAAGGGTCAGGAATTCCGCTGCCGGAACTGCCAGCCATACGCCTGTGATTCCCAGAAAATACGGGAACGTAAACAGGCAGATTACCAGAAAGAACAGGGTTCTGGAAAAGGAAAGGATCGCAGAAATTTTTCCATTGGACAGGGCTGTGAAAATTCCTGATGAAATAATATTAATTCCACTGAATAAAAAGTTGATCGCAAAGATCCGGAAACCATCCGCTGCAAGCCGGAAGGTATCCGGGTCTTTTGTAAATACGGATACAATAGGGCGTGAGCAGATAAGCGAGAGGCTTACGATCACTACGGAGGAGATGCAGGTGAACATCATAATGATCTTATAGGTTTTCCGGAGACGGGATTTTTGAACGGCTCCATACTGGAAACCGATCACCGGACTGACCCCGATGGACAGTCCCAGATAAAAAGCATTAAACAGAAACTGTCCGTATAAAAGAATGCTGATAGCTGCAACTCCTGCGGAGCCTGCAAGGCGGATCAGGATAATATTAAACAAAAAGGTTACAATGGAGTTGGAAAGCTGGCTCACCATCTCGGAGGAACCGTTGTAGCAGGCTTCACCGATGATCTTAAGGTTGAATTTAAAAGGTGTAAAATACAGTTCTGTGCTGCGTGTGAAAAAGAAAATGATTCCCACAACAGCAGGTAAGGTCTGGCCGATTCCTGTGGCAAGGGCAGCGCCGCCGATTCCCATATGTAGCGGTACGATCAGAACATAATCCAGTACAGCGTTTAATATCCCGGCCCCGATCATAAGAAAAAGCCCGAGATGCGGTTTTCCGGCAGTGACAAAAAAGCATTGGAAAAAGGTCTGAAGCATGCAGGCAGGCGCGAACAGAATCAGAATCTTCAGATAAATCTGAGCATCAGAGAGCAATGCATCTGTAGAGCCAAGTGCACGGCAGATCGGGGTGAGAAAAATAAACACGATGGCCATGATCAGGACACTGAAAAGAAGTCCGAGCACGACAAACTGTGTCATAAACGCCCGGGATTCTTTGGGCTTTCCCTGCCCAAGATAATTACTGATAATGGCATTGCCACCAGTAGAGAGCATAGTAGCTACCGCAACAACAAGTCCCTCGACCGGATATACGATATTAAGGGAAGAAAGTGCATTACTTCCGACGAAACGGGAAACAAAAATTCCGTCCACAATGGTGTAACATGACATGAACACCATCATGATGATAGACGGCATAGCGAATTTCAACAGGCCTTTGGCCGTGAAATCCTGATTTATAGATGAACTCATAGGAACCTCCTTATATGATATTTTTTCTTGACTTTTCCTAGCATATACTATAGGGTAACCCTATAGTCAAGGAGGAAATTTTTATGATTCGTGATACCTATATGACGACCGGAGAGTTTGCGAAGCTGATGAAGATATCCAAACACACATTGTTTCATTATGATGAGATCGGACTTTTTTGCCCGGAAGCACTGGGAGAGAACGGATACCGTTACTATTCAATCTATCAGATGGAAACCCTGGACACTATTCTGCTGCTGAAAAAAACAGGAATGTCGCTTCAGGAGATCAAAGCCTTTCTGGAAAAAAGAAGCGCGGATAATTTTATAAAGACCTTTGAGATCAAACAAAGGGAGATCGACCGGGAGATCCGGCGGCTTCAGTCTATGAAGGAATGGATGACACAGAGAAAAAATAAGATCCAGTATGCACAGAACTGTGATTTTTCGGAGCTCAGAACGATCCATCATCCCAGAAGATATTATCTGTATGAGGATGTCACGGAAATGACAGATAAAGGCTTTTTCCTGAAGATCAATGAGCTGGTGGAAAGGCTGGAACGACAGGATACGGAGTGTGATTATGATGTTGCCTATATGCAGTATCCACAGGAGATCAATCAGGGAATCTATGATGGATACCACAATGCGATTCTTCTTCTGTCAAAGAAAATCCGGGATCCGCAGATTCGGGTACTGCCGGAGGGAGAGTATCTCACAGCTTATCATATCGGACACTGGGAGACGATCGGCGAAGCGTATAAAAGACTGGATATGTATAGGGAAGGGCATCATATATGTACAGAGGGAAATTATCTGGAATACTATGTTGTAGATAATTTTACGGCAAAAGGCATCGAAGATTATGTCACGGAAATTTCCATAAAGATCGCAGAAAAAGCAGATAAATAAAATATAAAAGAATCAAATATGGAAAAGCAGCTTTTATACGGATAACCAATATCTGTGCAGAGCTGCTTTTTTATATTGACAAAATAGGAAAAACAAATATAATTATCAATGGTAATTAACAAAGATAACTATATAAGGAGCTTTTGCAGATGACAAACGAAAAGATCAAGCAGATGCTTGATGCCTGTTATCAGGCGAAGCGGATCCGGGAAATGCTTCCGCCGCTGCCGGAAGGTGTCATGCCATCGTATATCCGTTATCTGGATTTTATTCAGATGCTGGAGAAAAAAGGAATGCAGGTAAGAACCTCAGATTTAAGTGAGGCCATGGAGCTCCCAAGACCGGGAGTTACCAGAACCGTAAAAGAAATGGAAGCAAAAGGCTATCTGGAAAAAACTGCTTCCAGAGAAGATGGACGTGTCACTTACCTATCCGTCACAGATGCGGGGAAAAAGCTCTCCGCGAAGTATAACGAGAATTACTTTAATGGCCTGGTTCCTTATCTGGAAGGAATCTCAGAGGAGGAAGCAGACAATATGATCCGCACCATTGAGAAGTTTTATCAGGTGATGTGTGAGAGGAGGGAACATTATGACAAATGATAAAGCAGATTTTACCCAGGGAAGTATCCTGAAGAAACTGGTTGCATTTATGATGCCGGTGCTTGGCGCGCTGATCCTGCAGGCGGCCTATGGTGCTGTGGACCTTTTAGTAGTCGGAAGATTTGGTTCCACATCAGGACTTTCCGCCGTTTCCACAGGAAGTCAGGTACTGAACCTGGTTACTTTTGTAGTTGTCCAGTTCGCAATGGGAATCACTGTTCTCATTGCCCGTTATTTGGGAGAAAAGAAAACACAGCAGATCGGGGCGGTCATCGGCGGCGGAGCCATTGTATTTGCAATGATCTCTGTTGTACTGCTTTTCGTTATGGTATGCTTTGCACATCCGATCTCAGTGCTTATGCAGGCACCGGCAGAGGCTGTTGATCTGACTGCAAGCTATGTACGGATCTGCGGTGGAGGTATTTTCTTTATTGTAGCATACAACCTTCTGGCTGCCATATTCCGAGGACTTGGAGACAGTAAATCACCACTTCTTTTTGTGCTGATCGCATGTATCGTAAACGTGTTCGGAGATCTGATCCTGGTTGCCGGACTTCATCTGGATGCGGCAGGTGCTGCGATTGCAACGGTTCTGGCACAGGCGCTCAGTGTTGTATTTGCGATCGTTCTTTTGCTCAAAAAGGATCTGCCATTTACAATTACTAAAAAAGATTTCCGTCTGAATTCCCAGTGTAAAAGATTTCTGGCGATCGGACTGCCGCTGGCACTTCAGGAGTTTCTGACACAGGTATCCTTCCTGGCACTGTGTGCTTTTGTCAACCGTCTTGGACTGGAAGCATCCTCCGGATACGGAGTTGCCTGCAAGATCGTAAACTTTGCCATGCTGGTGCCAAGTGCCCTGATGCAGTCCATGGCATCCTTCGTCTCACAGAATGTAGGAGCCGGAAAACCGAAACGTGCGAAGAAATCCATGTTTACCGGAATCGGGGTGGGGCTGGTCGTAGGCTGCCTGGTATTTATGCTTGTCATGCTGAAAGGTGACCTTCTGGCAGGATTTTTCTCAACCGATCCGGCAGTTATCCAGAATGGATACGATTATCTGAAAGGTTTTGCGCCGGAGACTATCGTAACGGCGATTATGTTCAGTATGGTCGGATACTTTAACGGAAATAATAAAACGATCTGGGTTATGACACAGGGAATGATCCAGACGCTTCTGGTACGACTGCCGCTGGCATATTTTATGAGTATTCAGCCGAATGCAAGCCTTACAAAGATTGGTCTGGCAGCGCCGGTATCTACAACAGTGGGAATCATACTTAATGTGGGATTTTTTATATATTTCACCCGTTCCCAGAGAAGGGAAAGCGAAAAACAGCAGTAATTTTTCGCACAGTTATTTATAAAATTCAGTTCTCTGAAGCTGTGTATAAGGCCGCATGTTCCGTATGGAATGTGCGGCTTTTGGCGTTATATTCACATATAGAATATGTTATTTTTTACAGATACGTATGGTATAATTAAAAAATATTAAGCGAAAGCGCAAAGTAGGGATAAAGTATTGGATTTCAAAAATAAAAAGAAACGGGCAGTTTTGCTGCTGTGTAATATTTTCCTGATCCTGGCGATGATCATTTCGGTCTGGATCTACTCCGGATATATATCGAAATCGCAGTCAGAGATCAAGAGAACAGATTTTATAAGAACAATTGAATCCATGAAGCGGGTATCACAGAATTATCTGAATGAAGAGAAGGGCTATGTGAAGGACTGGGCGGCCTATATTTCAGAACATGATATGACTATGGAAGAAGCTCTGGATTTTTTACGCAGCGTTAATACCAATGAAGAACGGTTTGTTCATATTATAGATATGGATTCCTATGAGGCTTATTCGGCCTATTATCCAAAAGGTGAGGAACAGGGGACAGGTTTGAAATCCTTGGTAAATATCGTCTGCAGGAGACCAAGTCCAGGGCGGTCGGCATCTATGAGATCGCAGAATTTTATTGAATATATACGTGGCTATAATTTTCAGGACGATTATAATGAAGGAACGATTACCTTTGCCATGCAGGAAGAATGGTATTCCTGTGTGAATAAATATATAGCAGGAGATTGCGCGGATGAGAAGGAAGCTGCGGCAGATTTTGTGGAGCTGTGCAGTAAGTAAACAATAATGATAAAGGGTGAGAAGTTCAAAAAAGCTTCGCACCCTTTTGGATTATTTAGCAGCCGAATAATTCGGCTGTTTTTTTCATGCGCTCTGCGATCGGAACGCCGAATGGACAGCGGGATTCGCAGGCCTGACATCCGATACATTCAGAAGCTTTATGTTTCAGAAGCTCGTAATGAGACTGGATGGTTGCAGGCACGGAAGGCTGCATGGTAGCCAGATCATAGAATTTATTGATCATTGCGATATCCAGGTCAGATACGCAGGGCTTGCAGTGTCCACAGTAGGTACATTCTCCGCGGTAGGAATGCAGTGGTGCATTGGCAAGTATGGATGCATAGTCCTTTTCCTCTTCGGAAGCATTCTCATAAGCAGTGGCAGCATCGATCTGTTCCTTTGTGTCATATCCGCACATAATGGAACAGACAGCAGGACGTGTCAGCGCATAGTGGATACACTGGATCGGTGTCAGGGTTACTCCAAACGGAGAGCGTTTTTCATCAAAAAGCCGGCCTCCGGCAAAGCCCTTCATAACAGTGATTCCCACATCATTCTGTTCGCAGACATTATATAAATGTGCACGGTCCGGATCGATTCCCTTGAGCTGGGAGTCAAATTCCTCAGCAAACATGGTATCGATATTTTCACTGGCAGGAAGCATGTCAAAAGCAGGATTGATGCTGAAAAGAATCATCTCCACATATCCGGATTCGGCTGCTTTGACTGCTACTTTCGGATTATGGGAGCTCATGCCGATGTGACGGATCACACCTTTGTCCTTTAATTCCATGATATAGTCCAGATAATCGGAATGCTGGATCTGTTCCCATTCCTCTTCAGAATCAACATAGTGGATCATTCCAAGATCAATATAATCCGTCTGCAGACGTTTTAACAGATCCTCAAATGCAGGGCGGACATATTTCATATCTCTGGTACGAAAATACTGTTCATCCTTCCAGGTGGAACCAATATGTCCCTGGATAAACCACTGACTGCGGTTATCCTTGATTCCTTTTCCGATGATATCTCTGGATTTCGGGTCCGCCATCCAGCAGTCCAGAATGTTGATTCCTTTTGAGGAGGCATAGTGGATCAGTTCAATGCTTTCCTCCTCCGGATGCCGCTCCAGCCATTCGCCGCCGAAGCCGATCTCGCTTACCTGGAGATCTGTTTTTCCTAATCTGCGGGTTTTCATTATCGAATTCCTCCTTATGTACAAGAATATTTTTATTGTACCATAAAAGTAAGAATTCAGATAGATACACAAAACATAAAGACAGAGAAAGGAAAGCAGAAATGGAGCAGAAAACATTACTTTTTACAGATCAGAAAATAAAAGAGATGATCATTCCACTTTTTCTGGAACAGCTGCTGCTGTTTTCAGTTGGCTTTTCTGTTGTGATAATGCTGTTTGTATTGGTGGGAAACCGGTGGATGCTGCAGCTTCTGTTCGGAAAGGTAGAGGCTCCTGTAATGGATGCCTGTGTGACTTATCTTCGAATCTCTGCCTATTCTTATCCGGCTCTGGCGATATACAATGCCGGTGCAGCTGTGTATCGAAACCTTGGAAAGACAAATGTGACCATTGGTAATCTGGCTGGTACTGATCCACAATGTTTTCAATGCGACAGCGTATCCTTTTTCGGGTGCCTTAAGTAACGGACTGCGCTCAGCAGGGGATGTGAAGTTTACCATGTATGTTTCAATCATCTCCACGATCGTAGTGCGGCTCTTTTTATCCTGGCTTCTCGGCATCGTATTTGGCATGGGAGTGATTGGTATTGCACTTGCAATGGTAAGTGACTGGATCGTCAGAGCCGTGATCTTCCTGTGGAGACAGAAATCCGGAAAGTGGAAAAATTTCCAGATGATCTGAGGCAGGAAAAGAATAATATGTGTGGAAGATATGAGGCATATATTACCGTAAGGGTTGTATTTACTTGGATAAATCAGGTATAATAACAAAATATAAATGAAAAAATAAGGGGAACAAAAAATGAGTTTGTTATTAGGAATCATATATCTTTCATTTATCAGCCTTGGGCTTCCGGACGCGCTTCTTGGAGCGGCATGGCCGGATATGTATCCGGAATTCCAGGTTCCGGTATCTTACGCGGGAATGATATCCATGATCATTGCGTTTGGAACGATCATTTCCAGTCTGCAGAGTGACCGTCTTACGAAGAAATTCGGGACAGGCAAAGTAACCGCAGTAAGTGTAGGAATCACAGCTTTTGCACTGTGGGGATTTTCAATCAGCCACAGTTTCTGGATGCTGTGTTTATGGGCGATACCGTATGGACTTGGCGCAGGAAGTGTAGATGCCTCTCTGAACAACTATGTGGCTTTACATTATGCAAGTAAGCATATGAGCTGGCTGCATTGCATGTGGGGCGTTGGCGCGACACTGGGACCATACATTATGGGAGCAGTGCTTACCGGAGGTGCGACCTGGAACAGTGGATACCGGATCATATCTCTGCTGCAGATCGTACTCACAGCTGTTCTTGTATTCAGCCTTCCAAAATGGAAGAAACAGAGTGGATCAGAAGAGGAACAGGCAAAAAGCAAGTCTCTTTCACTTCGTGAGATCATTGCCATTCCAGGGGCAAAGGCAATCATGCTTTGTTTTTTCTGCTATTGTGCAGTGGAGCAGACAACAATGCTCTGGGCGAGCAGCTATCTGAACCTGGCAAAAGGTGTGGATGCAGAAACAGCCGCTTCTTTTGCGGGAATGTTCTGCATTGGTATTACGATCGGACGTGGTATCAATGGTTTTATTGCCATGAAGCTTAAAGATGCACAGATGATCCGGATGGGACAGGCAATTATTTTTGCGGGAATCCTGATCATGCTGCTTCCTTTTGGAAAAACCGCTTCTCTGATTGGATTTTCCCTGATCGGACTTGGCTGTGCGCCGGTATATCCATGTATCATTCATTCCACACCGGAACATTTTGGAGCGGAACGTTCCCAGGCAATCATTGGGGTGCAGATGGCAAGTGCTTACATAGGAACCTGTCTGATGCCGCCACTGTTTGGTCTGATTGCAAATCACATATCTATCCGGTTATTGCCGGTATATCTGCTGATCCTGCTTGTGTTAATGACATATATGCATGAATTATTGAACAGGAGGAAATAATTTTATGGTAAAAATAATCTCAGACAGTACCTGCGATCTTTCACCGGATCTTTTACAAAAGTATGATATTGATATTCTGCCGCTTCACATTCTGCTTGGAGAAAAGGAATACAGGGACGGCAGGGATATCACTCCGGATGAGATATTTGCGTGGTCCGATGCGAATAAGACAACTCCGAAGACTTCTGCACCGTCGCTTATGGATGCGGTGGAGATGTTGAAGCCTTATGTCAGTGAACAGAGAGAGGTTATCTGCTTTTCCATTTCCTATGGTATGTCCACATCCGGGAATGTTATGCGTCTGGCAGCAGAAGAGCTGGAGGCCTCCGATCTTGTGACAGTGATCAATTCGGCAAATCTTTCTACAGGAATCGGTCTTCTCGTTATTGAAGCAGCGATCATGGCGCAGGAAGGAAAAACTGCCGGAGAGATCACAGCAGTAATCGAAGATCTGAAGCCAAAAGTACGCGCAAGTTTTGTGGTGGATACGCTGGTATATCTTTATCGTGGCGGGCGCTGCAATGCTGTTTCGGCCATGGCGGGAAGTGTTCTGAAGCTGCATCCCAAGATCGTTGTGGAAAATGGTGCAATGGATGCTTCCAAGAAATATCGTGGAAAACTTTCAAAGGTGATTACAGCGTATGTGAAAGATATGGAAGAAGAACTGAAGGCTGCCCGTCCTGACCGCGTCTTTATTACACATTCCGGTTGTGACAGAGAAGTTGTGGAAGCAGTACGCACATATCTTGAAAATCTTGGAGTTTTTAAAGAAGTCCTTGAGACACGTGCAGGTGGAGTTATTTCCTGTCACTGCGGACCGGGTACTCTGGGCGTGCTGTTTATTTCGCAATAGAGTCAAAGCCTGAAAATAATAAGGAAGGTAGAAGGTGTGGTTCATACAAAGAAGATAATCAAGGAAACATTCTGGGAAATACCGGAAGAAAAGCCGTACAATAAGATCACGGTACAGGATATTGTAAATCGCTGTCAGGTTAACCGAAATACATTTTATTATCATTTTCAGGATATTCCGACATTGATGATAGATTCTATCGAGGATTGGATGGCGGATGTAATTCAAAAATACGGAACACTTGAATCGCCGGCAGATTGTCTCACCTATATGGCACAGGAGTGCATGAAAAGAAAATCAAGTCCTATAAATGTATATTTGTGGGAAGCCTGTTAGACTGGCTGGTTCTGGTGGTAAGCTATCATCATCGTGGAGCGCAGAGCTTCCAGTAAGGTTTTTTCGCGGATATTGGAATCGACGGATCTTTTTGTAAACACCGGTCCGCTGCTCCGGAGTGGGGAGGAGTTCCGGTGCAGCGTCATTTCCTACCGGCATATAATGAAAATACCATACAAAATATGCTCCCAGATCGATCATGGAATCATAGAATTCTTCTGAAGTAATGGATTCATAGTTTGCACTGGTATAACAACAGGAAATGTCATAGATCAGTTTTTTCTCACGGAGAAGAGACATGGCGTTTGTCACCTTCGGGTAAACACCGTCACCACGGCGGCCGTCTGTTGCTTCTTCAAATCCCTCAAGAGAAATGGCAGGAACAAAATTTCCTACCCGGAGCATCTCGTCAGCGAATTCCTCGTCAATGAGAGTGGCATTTGTGAAGCATAAAAATACGCAGTCAGAATGCTTTTCGCAGAGACGGATCAGGTCTTTTTTTCGTACAAGCGGTTCGCCACCGGTATAGATGTACATGTAGACACCGAGCTTTTTTCCTTTGGCCAGCCAACCAGTGTAGCATTAATAAAGAAATTGACAGCAAGAGTTTTGGCAACATTAGGGTCAACATCTGTAAAAATTTTGCGGATATAGGAATAATAAGGATGTTCCGGGTTTTCGATTGCTTCACGGATCGTTTTTCGCTGGGAAGGAAATCCACCTTTGGAAAATTTATCTGCCCAGTCCATCAGCTTTGACATGTTCTTATCGGGATCTTTGTAGATGTAGTTAAAGGTATGCTCGATTCCAAGCTTTTTTAAGGTGTTTGCTGCATTCATAATGATATTCTCCTTTGTAAAAAATTAGTTATTTTGATAGCTGTTTCTCATTCAGATAATGATAGTCAGGCAGCTGGGCGGTATGTTTTACAATGTAATGGCGCATACATCCTTCGGCCAGAAGTGCACAGCCTGCAAAGAAAAGTGTATTTTTCAAGATCACTATAACGCCAAAAGCGCCGGACACCAGAATATAGCCGGTACATGCAATTTTTATCTGCTTCAGAAATATCACCTCGTTCGTTCAATGAATATGTGGACATATTAAGGCAGAAGTCTAGGATGAACAATGGACAAATGGGACTGGGATATCTGAAGACCAGACATGAAGAGATGATTTGTCTATATTTACCAGGTTTACAACTAAAGAATGTAAACCATAGTTTAAAACTCGGGTTGACAATTCTTTCCGGTTGTGATATAAAAAGAAAGTCATAACACATAATCTTTACGGGAAGAGGAGACATTATTATGAATCAGTCTTATGCAGAAAGCTCTGCTTCAGAGCGAAAGTTTACAACCAGAGAGATGGTACTGGTTGGTATGTTTGCAGCAGTTCTGGCAGTAATCTCACAGATATCACTGCCAATGCCGACAGGTGTTCCGATCACGATTCAGGTATTCGGTGTGGCACTTGTAGGAGCAGTGCTTGGTTCCAGACTTGGAACGATGGCAACTGTGGTTTACGTTCTGTTGGGGGCGATCGGACTTCCGATCTTTGCTAATTTCACCGGTGGAATCAGCAGTATTGTAGGTGTTACCGGAGGATATATCTGGGCATGGCCGTTTATGACATGGCTCAGCGGAATCCGTCCGAAGACTGATAATAAAACAAAAAATCTGGCGATCTCAATCGGATTTTCGCTGATCGGTCTTCTGCTCGTTGAGATCATCGGTGGTTTACAGTGGCATTTTGTTGGCGGTTCCATGAGTATTTCAGCAATTGCTGTATATTCTTTAACTGCTTTCATTCCAAAAGATATCGTGATTACAGTTCTTGCTGTATTACTTGCAATTCCGATCCGAAAAGGAATCAACAATGCAGGAAACAGATAAGAAACAATATGTTAAGATTCACGGCATCGGACTTGATAAAGAAGGACGATGCAGGCATTACCATACCAGCCTTGATATAGCCGCATTACTCTGTGCAGAATGCAGAAAATATTATGCATGCTATTCCTGTCATGACGAAATCGAAGATCATCCCTTTGCAGCGACAGCGCCGGAAGAAGAATATCCGGTTCTCTGCGGAAGCTGTAAGAGGAAGCTCACCCGCGGGGAATACAAGCAAGGCAGCTGCCCTTACTGCCATGCCGATTTTAATCCTCGGTGCAGCTTACATGAAAATATTTATTTTGCCTGTGGGGAATAGAGCACATTCGAATAAAAAAGAATAGTGATATATGAGCATATGGAATTTTGAAAAAAAGTTCTGTATGCTCTTTTTATTTGCATAAAAATCTGATATACTTTATTTAGAGTTAGAAATAACTAACTGATAGAGTGAGAAACAATAAGTTGTTGCTTCAAACGATATGTTTTTGCTTCATATGAAATAAAAAAGGAGGGGGAAATAAATGAATGTGAATGTGTTTTATGGAATTCTGATCCCGTTTCTGGGAACTTCGGCAGGTGCAGCCTGCGTATTCTTTATGAAGAAAAATCTGAACGAACAGGTACAGCGGGCGCTTACCGGTTTTGCGGCAGGAGTTATGGTTGCGGCCTCGGTGTGGAGTCTTCTTATTCCGGCGATCGAGCAGTCGGACGGAATGGGAAAACTTTCTTTTATACCGGCAGTTGTGGGACTGTGGGCAGGAGTGCTTTTTTTGCTTTTGCTTGACCATATAATTCCGCATCTTCATCAGAACAGTGATCAGGCTGAAGGACCAAAAAGCCGACTTCAGAGAACGACCATGCTGGTGCTGGCAGTAACCCTGCACAATATTCCGGAAGGAATGGCAGTAGGTGTAGTTTATGCCGGATATCTTACCGGCAATTCGAAGATCACCATGATGGGAGCGATGGCTCTTTCCCTTGGAATCGCGATCCAGAATTTCCCGGAGGGCGCGATTATTTCCATGCCACTGCGCTCCGAAGGAATGGGAAAGGGAAAAGCTTTTGTGGGAGGAATGCTGTCCGGAGTTGTAGAACCTGTGGGAGCGGTGATCACGATTCTGGCAGCCGGACTCATCGTCCCGGCACTGCCATATCTTCTGAGTTTTGCGGCAGGAGCCATGCTGTATGTTGTTGTAGAAGAACTTATCCCGGAAATGTCCACAGGAGAACACTCCAATATAGGAACGATATTTTTTGCTGTTGGCTTTTCACTGATGATGGTGCTGGATGTGGCGTTGGGGTAATAAAATTTTGCGATCGTGTGAAAAAGCTCTTGACCTGGAGCTGACTCCAAGTTGTATCCTAATATCAGGGAGGTGTGCTATGACGATCAAAGAAGTGAGAGATATCAGATCATTGATAGATTATAGGGATACTTGTTAAAAGCGGGTGTCCCTATTTTTTATAGGGCATCCGCATGAAGCAGAAAGAAGAAATTGCAGAGCAACAGGAAACGATTGAACAGCAGATTGACATTGTGAATGCCAACCGCTTGGATATTGCAAAGCAGTCGATTATGGTCAGGGGAAATGAACAGAAAATACAGGAACAGGAAGAAAAATTGGTTCAGCAGGAGAATGAATTTAAAGAAAAATTCCTTTCTAATTCTGACCGGATTTTCCGACAGAGTGATCTGATCGAAGAACAGGAACAGCAGTTAAAACAGCTAACGCTTCGTATTGAAGATGTAGAGGCGCTGCTTGATGAGGTATCCAGTGAGGCATATGACAAGGCGGTGGAGCAAGTTGCAAGGGAAGTGGTACTGGCTACCAGAAAGGATGATATATATCTGGCAGAAGATTCTAAAAAGTGGATTCAGAGTCCAGAACGGAAAGCATCCCGGAAAGAAAAAGAGTATGCGGTAAAAAGGCTGGATGGTCTGAAAAGGAAAATTGAAAATGCGATGGAAAAAGCAGTAGGGAAAATTGTCCGTCAGTTAAAACTGCCAGAGAAAAAGAAGTAAAGCCGTCCATTCGGGAAAAGCTTGCACTGAATGTAGCAAAAATTGAAAGAGAAGAAGCTGAGAGAAAACAACTGAATAAAGGAAAATCACGTTCCAGTGATCTGGAAATATAGGGCATTTTGTTGATTCCGAAAGGAAAGGGCAGAATGCATTTTTTATTTGGAGCGAAAAAAAGTTTTCCCATAATTGGGAAAAAGTCAGAGAAGGCAAAGAATTATTTTATGAGAAGTTTGGATTTCAGAAATTACCAAATGTTAAGTATGGTTATGGAATGGTAATTGAAATGTAAAATTCTTGTTTGTCAGAATAAGGAGTAAATGTACATTCGAAGATAGCACTGTGTGTTGACATTTATGAGAAAGTTGAAATATAATATAAAAATGCGATTAACCATGGCACAGTTTCTTAGTTAGAACAAGCTCTATATTGTGTCAGATCTGAAAATATGGAACAATGACAGATAAAAAATAATGAGGTATGTATGATGGAAAATGAGCAAGAAAATTGGAAGACCCACACTCCACGAAAAATATATAAGCCCCAAATTAAGAAGGATTCGGTAGGCTTTTTTGCGTTTTTGACGCTTGCTATTATTTTATTAGCATCCGCATATACATTTATTCTGCATAAATCATACACTAATATTGCACTTGAGACAGAAATTGAGCGTGACACGGCAAGTGCTGGTGTAATACATAAGCTGGTAAATGAACGACTTGGAAAGAAAGAGTTTACCGAAATTCGCAACAAAGACGATGAAAATAAAAAAATGTATCATGATATTTCATCCTATCTAAATGAAATACGGACCCTGAATTCGACCAGATATCTATATATGGCCACCAAAAATGAAGAAAATAAACTTATCTATGTTGTAGATGGTCTTGATCCTACAGCAAAAGATGTTCGGCATCCAGGGGATTATATTGAGGATGAGATGATTCCTTACATCGAAAAAGCACTTTCTGGCAAGACCGTCTATTCTCAGGACATCGTCGATACGAACTGGGGTCCTATTTTTACAGCTTGCTATCCCGTAACAGATGAATCAAATGGAACCAGTGAAGTTGTTGGTGCGTTATGCATTGAAATGGATATGCAATCTGTATATGGTCTTGTCGAGCGGACAAAACAAGTGTCTCTTTTTGTGGGAATAATCGCCGGATGCGTACTGTTAGTATTGTGTATTGGTTGTTTCTTTTATTGTAAAAAGCGTAAAGAAGAAGAACTCAAACAAAAAATGATATTAGAAGATGCTGCAGAAAAAGCGGATTCTGCCAACAGAGCCAAATCTTCTTTCTTGCTTAATATGTCTCATGATATACGTACCCCGATGAATGCCATCATTGGGTTTACAGACATTGCACTACACCAACAGAATATAAATGAGATTCATGACAGTCTGCAAAAGGTCAAAACAAGTTCTAATCATTTACTGCTGTTGTTAAATGAGGTACTGGATTTGAGTCGTATTGAAAGTGGAAAAGTATCCTTTTCACCTGAGCCCGTGAATCTTCCTGTATTAATTGATAGTGTGATTGCAATCATGGATGGACTTCTTTTGGATAGAAATCTCAACTTTGAAGTACATCGCAACAGACCATCGATGCTCTATGTTATGACAGATTCCACCAGAATTCGTGAAATATTGACGAACCTTCTGAATAATGCAGTTAAATTCACAGAAGATGGTGGTACTATTACTTTTGAAATGAGTACTCGTCCAGGAGTAGATGAACGCCATATCGTGGCATCCTATACAGTCAAAGATACGGGTGTTGGTATGAGCGAGGAATTTCAGAAAAAGCTGTTTGAGCCATTTTCGCAGGAAAATAATGGTGCACGTACTCAGTATAAAGGGACCGGGCTGGGGATGGCTATTACCAAGCAATATGTGGAGTTGATGGGTGGAACACTTACGTTTCAAAGTAAAAAGAATTGTGGTTCTTCTTTTACAGTCGAAATTCCCATGGAACTTGCCGATGAAAAAGAAATTCCAGAACAGAAGACTGTACAGAATATCAGTCTCAATGGCGTTAAGGTGCTTTTGGTTGAGGATAATGACTTAAATGCTGAACTGGCAATGACATTATTGGAAGATGCCGGTATGTGTGTAACTCGTGCTGTAGATGGGGAAGATGCAGTCAAACTGTTCGCATCTAACCCTGCAGGTACTTATGACATTATCCTGATGGACATCATGATGCCAAAAATGAACGGATATCAGGCAACGAAGGCAATCCGAACAATGAGCGGGGAACGTCCGGATGCAGCAACCATTCCTATCATAGCCCAGTCTGCTAATGCTTTCAAAGAAGATATTCAGGCTTCGTTGGATTCTGGTATGAATGGGCATATCTCAAAGCCGTTTAACATGGATGAGGTATCTGTCTCTATAATGCGAAATCTTATCTGAACTTATAGGAGGTAAATCAGCATGAAATGTCCATATTGTGATGAAGAAATGATAAGGATGTGTACTCTCATATTCTGAATGATGACCGAAGGAAAATTGCAGAGCTTTTTGCAGAAGCATTTTATGAGATAAAGAATCTGAATCCACAGATGTATGTACAGCAGGAAAATAATAATGCACCTGTTGCTGATGAAGTCGATCCGGAACTTCTGGCAAAAGTATTGGCTAAGTCTCACGTGGAAAACGAGATGTCTAAAATGAATCTGCCGGAAACCATACCTGCTGTGGTATAAACCAGAAGTCGTTGTCGTAAAATGTGGTAAGAAAATCAGACGAATATATTTTTTCAAGAATTTGTCGTAAAAATGTGGTCAAATCAAGAAAATCGAGTGCGAAAGCAAGTGAAAAATCCCTGTGAAGCCTGCAAAATCAAGGCTTCACAAATTCTTCATAAAATAATTAGCACTCACCTCTTGACAGTGCTAACAAATAGTGTTATATTTCTCCTAGAACAAGAAAAAAGCTACAGCATTTCCGAAACGAAAGTGCCGGAAATGCTTTTCATAGAATAGGAGGAAAGCCTATGAATATCAGTAAATTTACACAGAAATCCGTACAGGCTGTCCAGGATCTGGAGAAGGTTGCTTACGAATATGGCAACCAGGAGATCGAGGAAGAACACCTTCTGTATACATTACTTACACAGGAAGACAGCCTGATTCTCAAATTGATCGAGAAGATGGAGATTCAGAAGGAATATTTTGTTGACACTGTTAAGAAAGCTCTGGATGCCAAGGTTAAGGTTCAGGGTGGAGAACTTCGTTTCGGTCAGTATCTGAACAAGGCACTGGTCAGTGCGGAGGATGAAGCCAAGGCTATGGGAGATGAGTATGTCTCTGTTGAGCATCTGTTTCTTTCCATGCTGAGATATCCAAGCCCCAGTATGAAGAAGATCTTTGATGAGTTTGGAATCACCAGAGAGCGTTTTCTTCAGGCACTTTCTACAGTCAGAGGAAACCAGAGAGTTGTCAGTGACAACCCGGAGGCAACCTATGATACTTTGAATAAATACGGCGAGGATCTGGTAGAGAAGGCGAAGAACCAGAAGCTGGATCCGGTGATCGGACGTGATGCGGAGATCCGAAACATCATCCGTATCCTTTCCCGTAAAACCAAGAATAACCCAGTTCTCATCGGTGAGCCTGGTGTCGGTAAGACAGCAGCCATTGAGGGACTGGCACAGCGTATTGTGGCAGGGGACGTACCGGAAGGCCTTAAGAATAAGAAGATTTTTGCACTGGATATGGGTGCACTGGTTGCCGGCGCCAAATATCGTGGTGAGTTTGAGGAACGTCTGAAAGCGGTACTGGAAGAGGTGAAGAAGAGCGAAGGACAGATTATTCTGTTCATCGATGAGCTTCATCTGATCGTTGGTGCAGGTAAGACAGATGGTGCCATGGATGCAGGAAACATGCTGAAGCCTATGCTGGCAAGAGGTGAGCTTCACTGTATTGGTGCTACAACTCTGGATGAGTACCGTCAGTATATTGAGAAGGATGCTGCACTTGCACGTCGTTTCCAGCCGGTTATGGTAAATGAGCCTACGGTTGAGGATACCATTTCTATTCTTCGTGGATTGAAGGAGAGATACGAGGTATTCCACGGCGTTAAGATTACAGACAGTGCACTGGTTGCAGCAGCTACCCTTTCACACAGATATATCACAGACCGTTTTCTTCCGGATAAGGCCATTGACCTTGTAGACGAGGCCTGTGCACTGATCAAGACAGAACTGGATTCCATGCCGACAGAGCTGGATGAGCAGAGACGTAAGATCATGCAGCTGGAGATCGAGGAATCTGCTCTTAAGAAAGAAACTGATAATCTCAGCAAAGAGCGACTGGAGGATCTGCAGAAAGAGCTGGCAGAGTTACGAGATACTTTTAATGCACAGAAAGCTCAGTGGGATAATGAGAAACATTCCGTAGAGAAGCTTCAGAAATTACGTGAGCAGATCGAGGATATCAATAAACAGATCCAGAAAGCAAAACAGAACTACGATCTGGAAAAGGCAGCAGAGCTGCAGTATGGTGAGCTGCCGAAGCTTCAGCAGCAGCTGGAAGTAGAGGAGAAGCAGGTCAAAGAAAGTGACAGAAGCCTGGTACATGAGGCTGTTACTGATGATGAGATTGCGCGTATTATTTCCAGATGGACCGGTATTCCGGTAACCAAGCTGACAGAAGGTGAGAGAACGAAGCTTCTGGGTCTTGAGGATGAACTGCATAAACGTGTAGTAGGTCAGGATGAAGGTGTACGTCTTGTAACAGATGCCATCCTTCGTTCAAAAGCAGGTATCAAGGATCCTACGAAGCCAATCGGTTCTTTCCTGTTCCTTGGACCAACCGGTGTTGGTAAAACAGAGCTTGCCAAGACTCTGGCTGCCACACTGTTTGACGATGAGCAGAACATGGTTCGTATTGATATGAGTGAGTACATGGAGAAATATTCCGTGTCCCGTCTGATCGGAGCGCCTCCAGGATATGTAGGATATGAAGAAGGCGGTCAGCTGACTGAGGCTGTTCGAAGAAAACCGTACAGTGTTGTACTCTTTGATGAAATCGAGAAGGCACATCCGGATGTATTTAACGTACTTCTTCAGGTGCTGGATGACGGACGTATCACAGATTCTCAGGGCCGTACCGTTGACTTTAAGAATACGATTCTGATCATGACCTCGAATATCGGTTCGCCGTATCTGCTAGATGGTATTGATGAGAAAGGTGATATCAAGCCGGAGGCACAGGAGCAAGTTATGGCAGATCTCCGTGGACACTTTCGTCCGGAGTTTCTGAACCGTCTGGATGAGATCATCATGTTCAAGCCGCTGACCAAGGATAATGTAGGCAAGATCGTAGATCTTATGGTAAAAGAACTCAGTGACCGTCTGGCTGACCAGGAGCTTTCCCTGGAGCTTACGGATGCAGCGAAACAGATGGTAGTGGATAACGGATATGATCCGGTTTACGGTGCACGTCCGCTGAAGCGTTATCTGCAGAATTATGTGGAAACACTGACTGCAAAGAAGATCCTTTCCGGTGATGTACATGCCGGTGATACCATCATTCTGGATGTGAAGGATGGAGAGTTTACTGTCAGCACGAAATGATCAGAAGTACCTGGTCAAAGAAAGTAACTCCTTGATTCAATGAAAATATAGATTGACAAATAAAAGAACTGTCAGTTCTGATCAGAATTCATCTTTGGATGAAAGATCAGAGCCTGGCAGTTCTTTTTTGTGAAAGCAAAAATCTTTTGACTACTTGACAAAATCGAATATTGGTAAGATAGTAATGCTATCAGAAAATATCAGGAAAAGGATGGAAAAAATTATGATACCAAAGGATCCGGTAATGCTTTTGAGCTATATGAATACACAGCTGAGAGATTTTTACGGTTCGCTGGATGCGTTCTGCGAAGATAAAAATGCCGACAGAAAAGAGCTGGAGGAAAAGCTTGCGTCAATCGATTATGTGTATGATCCGGCTGCGAACCAGTTTGTCTAAGAAGCGAAAAGAAAATCCATGTTCTATAAGTGATGTGAACTTATGGAACATGGATTTTTTTGCTGTGTGCAGGGAAATAAAAAGTTAGTCCGACAAAAGAATATAGATAATAGGAATTCTATTTTAAGAATTTATAAATCTAAAAAAAGTGTGAAATTCACAAAAAACAGTTGTATTTTTTGTGCAGATGTATATTATATATAGTTAGCCGACTAATTAAATGAATTCGGATCGGAGTAAGAGAGGAGTGATGTCGTGTTTTGTGAGGAGGAAGATGAGAAGGGAAAAGAAAATAGTCTTTTGTCTCTGTTTATGAAGGTGGACCGCTATTTTATGGCGAAATGCTTCGGGCAGATGCAGGGACTTGGAATTTATCCGGGACAGATTCCGGTTCTGGGGATGGTTTCCAAGAAGGAAGGTTTAAGCCAGAAGGAGCTGGCGGAGATCCTGAGAATCAAGCCGCCGACAGTAACGGTCTCAGTACAGAGACTGGAGAAAGCAGGGTTTCTTTATAAGAAACCAGATGAGAAGGATCAGCGTATAGCCAGGATTTATCTGACTGAGAAGGGCAAAGAAACGAAAGCCAGGGCATTACAGCGAATCCGAGAGAATGAATCTGTGATGCTGGAAGGCTTCAGTGAAACAGAACAATGCCTTCTTCGGAGATTTCTGAAACAGATTCTGGAAAATATAGATAAGATACAGCCGGAATAAAATCTGGAAGAAACAAAGTAATGAAAAATATTGTATGACAGAAAGGAAGGAACAGAAACGTGATCAAACTGATGAAGTATCTGAAAAAGTCAGCAGGTTACATTGTGATCATCATCGCGCTTCTTTTTCTCCAGGCATACTGTGATCTGTCTCTGCCGAATTACACATCCAATATCATCAATGTGGGAATTCAGCAGAACGGTATTGAAGACAGTGTTCCTGAGAAGATCAGAAAAACATCTATGGACAGTCTGAAGCTGTTTATGGATGACGATGATGCAAAAACTGTTGATAAGTTTTATGAAGAAGACGGAGATGAGCTTGTATTAAAAGATAAGATTTCCGCAGATGACAGAGAGGAACTGAATTCTATTTTCGGCAAACCGATGGTGATCGTTTCCACGTTCACATCCGACAGCGAAGAAACAAAAGCAGCACTTGCAAAGATGGGAATTCCGGAAGGTGTTGATCCGCTCACTGCTCTTGCACAGATGCCGAAAGAGGCATTATCTGCCATGAAGGAGCAGGTCAGTGAGAAGATCGATAAGATGCAGGAATCCATTATTACACAGGCAGGTGTTTCCTACGTTCGTGCAGAGTATGAAGCTATGGGAGAGGATGTAGATGCCATTCAGATGGATTATATGAAGTCTACAGGCATCCGCATGGTACTGATGGCTCTGGTAACAATGATGGCTGCGGTGTGTGTGGTATTTCTTTCCGCAAGAGTGGCCGCTTCCCTTGGCCATGATCTTCGTGGAATGGTGTACAACAAGGTTATCGGTTTTTCCAGCAGAGAATATCATAAATTCTCAACGGCATCTCTCATTACCCGCTGTACTAATGATATCCAGCAGATCCAGCAGGTAATGTCCATGATGTTCCGTATCGTTCTTTATGCGCCGATCCTTGGAATCGGCGGTGTACTGAAGGTATTGAAGACAGATTCTTCCATGACATGGATCCTGGCTGTTGCCGTAGTTTTGATCCTAGCATTTATGATCCTGCTGTTTAAGATCGCAATGCCGAAATTTACAGCACTACAGACCATGGTAGATAAACTGAACCTGGTAACCCGTGAGATCCTTACCGGTATTCCGGTTATCCGTGCATTCAGCCGTGAGAAACATGAGGAGGAGCGTTTTGAAGAGGCAAATATGACTCTTACAAAAACCAACCTCTTTGTTAACCGTTGTATGACATTTATGATGCCTGTAATGATGCTGATCATGAACGGAATTTCCGTGCTGATCATTTACAGCGGTTCTTATGCAGTAGATAACGGAAGTATGCAGGTTGGTGATGTAATGGCATTTATCCAGTATGCAATGCAGATCATCATGTCATTCCTGATGATCACAGCCATGTCTATTATGCTTCCGAGAGCAAATGTATCTGCACGTCGTATCAATGAAGTACTTGAGACAGAAGTCAGTGTTCATGATCCGGAGAATCCGGTACAGCCGTCCGAAAATGTAAAAGGAACTGTAGAATTTGACCATGTAAGTTTTGCATATCCGGAAGCCGGTGAGAACGTTATCACCGATATTTCCTTTAAAGCAGAAAAAGGTGAGACAGTAGCGATCATCGGAAGTACAGGAAGCGGTAAGAGTACCCTGATCAATCTGATTCCTCGTTTCTACGATGTGACAAATGGTTCTGTAAAGGTTGACGGAGTAGATGTCCGTGAAATGACACAGAAGGATGTCCGTGACCGGATCGGATATGTTCCGCAGAAAGGAGTGCTTTTCTCCGGAACGATCGATTCCAATATCCGTTACGGAAAGACAGAGATTTCTGAGGATGCAGTGAAAAAAGCTGCTCAGGTTGCCCAGGCTACAGAGTTTATCGATACCAAGCCGGAAGGCTATGATTCTCCGATCGCTCAGGGCGGAAGCAACGTTTCCGGCGGACAGAAGCAGAGACTTTCCATTGCGAGAGCCATTGCGAAAGATCCGGAGATCTTTATCTTCGATGACAGCTTTTCCGCACTGGATTTCAAAACAGACAGTACACTTCGAAAAGCACTGAAAGAACATACAAAAGAAGCAACAACTATTATCGTGGCGCAGCGTATCAGTACGATTCTGAATGCAGATAAGATCATCGTTCTGGATGATGGTCATATGGCAGGAATCGGAAGTCATAAAGAACTGATGAAATCCTGTGAGGTATATCGTCAGATTGCCATGAGTCAGTTATCAGAGGAGGAATTGGCATGAGTCAGCAGAGAAGAAGAGGCCATATGGGCGGACGCGGAATGCAGCCAACAGAGAAAGCCAAGGACTTCAAGGGCTCTATGAAAAAGCTGTTCCGCTATATGGGAAGATATAAAATTCGTTTTATCCTGATGTTTATCTTTGCAGTGGCAGGTACTGCGTTTAATATCGCAGGTCCCAAGATCCTTGGAAAAGCGACTACAGAGCTCTACAAAGGTCTGGTTGCAAAGGTAAACGGTACAGGCGGTATTGATTTTGACAAGATCGGTATGATCCTTCTGTGGACATTGGGACTTTACCTGGCAAGCGCATGCTTTTCCCTGATCCAGGGCTTTGTAATGACAGGAATTTCCAATGATGTTACTTATAATCTCCGAAAGGATATCTCAAAGAAAATCAACCGTCTTCCGATGAAATATTTTGAGAGCAGAACAAACGGTGAGATCCTTTCCAGAGTAACCAATGATGTGGATACCCTGCAGATGAGTATCAACCAGAGTATGACACAGCTAATCACATCTGTGACTACACTGATCGGTGTATTCATCATGATGCTTTCCATCAATGTATGGATGACACTGGCAGCTCTTCTGATCCTGCCAATCTCCATGTTCATCATCAACAAGGTGATGAAGCATTCCCAGAAATATTTCCAGGCACAGCAGGAATATCTGGGAAAAGTAAATGGTCAGGTTGAGGAGAACTTCGGTGGCCATGATGTAGTCAGAGTTTTTAATAAAGAAAAAGATGTTCTTGCAGAATTCGAGCATGATAATCAGAAACTGTATGAATCTGCATGGAAATCTCAGTTCTTTTCCGGTATGATGATGCCGATCATGCAGTTTGTAGGAAACCTGGGGTATGTAATGGTAGCACTTCTTGGTGGCGTATTTGCCATCAAGGGAACCATTGAGGTTGGTGATATCCAGTCATTTTTCCAGTACATCCGTAACTTTACACAGCCAATTCAGCAGATCGCGCAGGTTACGAACCTTCTGCAGTCTTCCGCAGCAGCTTCCGAGCGTGTATTTGAATTCCTGGAGGAGCCGGAGGAAGAACTCCAGCCGGAGAATCCGGATTCCATTGAGGGACTGGAAGGTAATGTACAGTTTGACCATGTAAAATTCGGTTATAATCCGGATAAGATCATTGTACATGATTTTTCCGCAGAGGTTCATGACGGTCAGAAGATCGCGATCGTAGGACCTACAGGAGCAGGAAAGACTACTATGGTCAAGCTGCTGATGCGTTACTATGATGTGAATGGCGGAAGTATCAAAGTTGATGGACACGATATCCGAAACTTCAACAGAAGTAATCTTCGTGAGATGTTCGGAATGGTGCTTCAGGATACCTGGCTGTTCTCTGGAACCATTATGGAAAACATCCGTTACGGACGTCTGGATGCAACCGATGAAGAGGTGATCGCAGCTGCAAAAGCGGCTCATATCCACAACTTTATCATGCAGCAGCCGGGCGGCTATCAGATGGTTCTGGATGAGGAGACCAGCAATGTTTCCCAGGGACAGAAGCAGCTGCTTACGATCGCAAGGGCAATTCTTGCAGACAATAAGATCCTGATCCTGGATGAGGCAACTTCTTCTGTTGATACCAGAACAGAGATGCAGATCCAGAAGGCCATGGATAATTTGATGAAGGGCAGAACAAGTTTTGTTATCGCCCACAGACTTTCCACGATTAAGGACGCAGACCTGATTCTTGTTATGAAGGATGGAGATATCATCGAGCAGGGCAACCACAAAGAACTGCTGGCAAGAAAAGGATTCTATGCTGATCTTTATAACAGTCAGTTCGAACAAAAACAAGCGTAAGCTTGTTTTTGTTCATGAGGAAGTAGCGAAGCGGATTCCGAACGTCCGATTGATGTGACAAGCATAAGTTAAAAACAGAAATCGCCAGGTGCGGCTTGTAAATTGCAGCATTTATAAATTTTGGAATTGCTGCAGAACACAGGTTGTACCTGGTGATTTTTTATTGTATATTTCATATAAAATCGATAGGAAAAATAAAATAAAATATGTGAAAAAACACTAAAAATCGTAAGAAAGTACAGACTATTCGGAAGAATGAGGAGGAATTCCTAAATTCATACAGTATAATAGGATATATCGAGTGTACGGAACAACTACAAACTGTATAATGTAAACGAAAAGAGAGGGATTTTTGTTATGAAGCAGAAAGCAATGGATATGAAACTTGTAGTGAAACCGCTGGTTGGATGTCTGACACATACACATTTCTGGGAGGGACCATGTCGTGCCGGACATAAAGAGGATATGACTGTTGAAGCTGAGACAAAAGCAGCAGATGAAGCATTCAGAAGTTCGGTGGAGGGACTGAAGGGTGTTATTGATGAAGTGGAATTCACAGAGCCGCTGGATGTCCGTTACAACGAATCCTTTGTTGTTGAAAAAGAGCTTTTTGAAAAGATTGGGGAAAATGTGGATGAGATCGACTGCTTCCTTTGCATGGGATGGAGAATTCCAAAACTGGAGAGATTTGGAAAGCCGGTGATCATCTGGCAGAATGGAAACGAAGGAATTGATTTTGCAGCATACTGCCGTTCCATCGGAGTAGAGGCTTATGTCTGTATGGACCTTCAGGATGTCAATGAGATCGCGCACATCCTCTGGGTAAGAAAAGCGGTTCGTAACACAAGAGCACTTGTACTGACAGCCGGCTCACAGCCTACATTTGGAATTCAGAGTCTGATCCGTGATCCGGAGATTCTCCGTAAACGTTATGGATTTGAGGTAGTGAAGCTTCCGTTTACTTCTATCTTCAAATATATGGATGAGATCACCGATGAGGAAGCAAAACCGATCGCAGATAAGATCATTGCAGGATCTACCGATACACAGGTGAACACAGACTGGTTCATCAATGATGTGAAATATTATCTGGCAGCGAAAAAGATGATGGATATTTATGACTGCAACGCGTTCTCAACTGCATGCCATGAGCTGTGTACGACTGAGATTCCGCAGAACCGTAAATTTACACCTTGCATGTGCCATTCCATTATGAAGGATGAGGGAATTCCAAGCGGATGTGAGGAGGATCTGAATGCACTGATGGCTATGCTGATCATGCAGTATGCGGCAAAACGTCCGGCATTCATGGGCAATCCGAATCATGAGACAGACGAGCTTCTCCGCATTCATCATGCAGTGCCTGCACTTCAGATGAACGGTTACGGAACAAAACCTCTTGCTTACAAGCTCTGGGCATTCACAGGTCAGGGATTTGGCGGCAAGCTTCAGGTTGATTTCACAGAGAATGAAGATGATTATATCACACTTGGACGTTTCAACCCGGCAGGTGATACCATGTGTATCAAGAAAGGTAAGGTTATCCGCTCTGAGTATGCAGATACCTATTGTAGTCCGTTCTATTACATCCAGATGGACGATGCAAGAGAATTCATGCACAATCTGGCAGGATTCGGACATCATCAGGTACTGATCTTCGGTGATTATACAAAGATGATCAAGAAGATCGCAAAGGTTATGAATTTCAATATTCTGGAAGGATGATTGGATGATCTATCTGAACAACGGAGCAACTTCCTGGCCGAAGCCTCCTGCTGTTCTGAAAGCAGTGCAGGCGTGTCTTAGTGGCATGCCTGCTTCGCAGTTCCGGGGCGGCAGTGCAATTATGAAAAAGGATGTGGAGGTTCTCTGCCGGGAAAAATTAGGGGGACTTCTTGGTATTTCAGAGACTGAGAGAATCTTTTTTACATCAGGGGCAACGGAAAGTATGAATACAGTTCTGGGAGGACTGGACTACGGAAAAAGTGACAGCCCGATCCTGGTCACACAGACAGAACACAACAGTGTATTACGACCAGCCCGAAATATAGGACAGTTAAAAACACATCCTGTCCACGTTGTAAAGTGTACGATAAATGGTACAGTTTCGGAAAAAGCATTGGAGGAGGCAGTATGTCCGGATGCAAGGGTACTGATCGTGAACCATTGTTCCAATGTTACAGGCTGTATACAGGATATGGAGATGATCCGCGATTTTTCGAGAAAGCATGGTTTATTGCTGGTGGTGGATGTATCCCAGAGCGCAGGATGTATTCCTGTAGAGATCGATAAGTGGAAGGCAGATGCGGCTGTTTTTACCGGCCATAAGAGTTTGTTGGGAATTCAGGGAACCGGCGGCTTCTATATTCGAAGTGGCATTAAGCTGAAGCCGCTGAAATATGGGGGAACAGGAAGAAACAGCGCACAGCTTACCTATGAGAACGGCGATTATGAATATGAGGTGGGAACCCAGAATATGCCGGGAATCACAGGACTTCTTGCAGGCCTGGAATTCATAGAAAAAACAGGCTTGTCCACGATTATAGAGAAGGAAAAATATCTTATGGATATGCTGTATGAGGGCTTAAAGGAGCTTCCACAGGTGCAAGTTTATGGTGACAGGAATACCTGCAGAGGCCCGGTGCTTAGCATGAATTTTCAGGGGCTGAAAGCTTCCGATGCAGCGTACATCCTGGAAAGTGGATACGGAATCACAGTCCGGGCAGGCCTGCATTGTTCACCGCTGATTCATGAAGCCATGGGAACAGAGAATGGCGGAACTGTAAGAGTTAGCATTTCCTGGTTTACGGAGGAAGAGGATATAAAAGCATTTCTGAAGGCAGCACGGGAGATTGCAGGCTCGATTGCAGGTTCTAAAGAACAGAAAATCTGAGCAGCAGAAAAAACGAAAACAGAAAAGAGGTAATCAGCATGAAGATCATAGGAAAACAGCCCTCCAGAGAGAAATGTGCAGAGTCCGGATGGTTTGCCTGGGACTATCTTCTGGATGGAACGATCACGCGGGAGTTTATCCTGAAACTGAAAGGGCTTGGAAGCTTTACATATCTGGATATGCTGAGGCAGCCTTTTTTTAAGATCGACAGTGATTATTATATGATCAAGGGCATTCAGGGCAACGATTATTTCCGTATTGCTGTCCACGGAAAGCATGAGGATCAGCTGGGAGAGTTAGAAGAATCTATCATAGATTGCATGGAAAAATAATATCTGCTATAATACTGTGAGCGCAGAAGTGGATTGGGAAACATTTTGGCTGCGTTTACAGGAGGCAGAGCATGCGGTTAGAGAGAGACAACATACCCCTTGACAAAGAATTTCCTTTTCAGATATCCGAGGTAGAGCTGACACCTTTGAACAGCCGGCCGGGAGCGTATCACTGGCACAGTTATTTTGAGATCACCTGTGTTCTGGAAGGAAAGGGGAATTATTTTGTAAACGGGCAGGAATATACAATGGAAGAAGATGATATCATCATCTTCAATAATGTGGAGCCTCACGGCTGGAAGCTGATCGGTGGAGATATGAAGCTTCTTGTGATGATCTTTTCGCCGGAATTTGTAGCCGAGAAGCTAAGTGTCTTTGACACGGAATACCTGAAGCCGTTTGTGGAACGTGGAAGTAATTTCAAGAACCGTATCGGCAGGGAGGAAGAGGTAAATCCGGAGATCCGCTCCAGTATCTGGGAAATCTACCGGGAATGGCAGCAGCGAAAAGAAGGTTATCCGCTTATGATCAAGGCAAATGTGCTTCGAATTCTGACCATGCTGATCCGGGCTTATCAGGATGAGAGCAAGTCCAGCGAGATGCTTCGGGAAAAGAAGAATGCCATGAAGCGTCTGGAGCAGGCTTTTGAATATATCAATGCACATTACTGTGAGAGGATCACGCTGGAGGAAGTTGCTTCTTCGGTGTATATGAGCTCCAATTATTTTTCTTCTTATTTCCGGAAGGTGACCAGTATCAGCTTCAGTGATTACGTTACGAGAATGAGGATCAATCATGCCAGAGAGCTTCTTCGGGAGACAGACCGGAATGTGACGGAGATCGCCATGGAGTGTGGTTTTAATAACATTTCCAACTTTTACAGACTTTATAAAAAGCATGTGGGAAAACCGCCCAAGGATGGGAAACAGAAAAAAAGTAAAAATAGTTAAAATTTATGAGCAGATAAGCCATAGACGAAAAACAGGCTTCGATGTTAGGATAAAAACAAGAAATTTTGTCCTGATATCGGAGCTTTTTTGGATTTCACGATGCACTCGTGATGTCCGTTTTATGGGACAGATAAGGAGAAGGGATTATGATTAAGACTGATAAACACGTACAGCTGGAAGTGGGAAAACTTACATACCGTCTGGTTCCGGTCACAGAGGAGATCATCCGTGTGATCGTGTCAGGAAAAGAGATTCAGGAAGCACAGGATTCTCTGATCATTGAAAAAAAAGAATATCCGAAGACGGATTTTTCTGTAGAAGAGACGGAAAATACGGTAACTGTAAAAACAGCGAAGGTATGGGCAGAGCTGAATACAGTATCTGGTGATATTACCTGGAAACACCCGGATGGAAGTGAGTGGCTTTTTCAGAAGAAACCGGAACTTACCAAGACGGATGTGATCCATTATAATACAGGCAACGAGAAGCCTGTGATCAATCGTGTAAAAACTGTGGATGGCGAGAGAAACTTTATCCAGAACCTGAAAGCTGAGAAGGTAAGAAGCGCATACCGTGGAAAAATGTTTTTCAGCTGGAAAGAGGATGAGGAGATCCACGGACTGGGACAGGCAGAAGAGGGAATCTATAATTACAGAGGTCATTGTCAGTATCTGTATCAGCATAATATGCGTATTCCGATGCCTGTGCTTGTTTCCACAGAGGGCTATGGAATTCTGGTAGACTGTTGTTCTCTTATGACATTTAATGATGACCTGAAAGATTCCTATCTGTTTCTGGATACTATAGAGCAGCTTGACTATTATTTCATGGGTGGCGGAACTATGGATGCGGTCATTCATGATTACCGTTATCTTACAGGTAAAGCACAGATGCTGCCGAAATGGGCATATGGTTATGTACAGTCAAAGGAACAGTATTACACAGCAAAAGAACTTCTGGATATTGTACGCCACTATCGTGAGATCGGTGTTCCGCTGGATTGCGTGGTACAGGACTGGAATACCTGGGAGCCGGGAAACTGGGGTGAGAAGATCCTGGATCAGGAGCGTTACGGAGATACGAAGGAATGTATGGATGAAATCCATAAGCTACATGCACACAGCATGGTTTCCGTATGGCCGAATATGAACGCGGGCGGAAAGAACCATACAGAATTCTTTGAGTCCGGACATTTGCTCTATGATTATGCGACTTATGATGCCTTTAATGAAGAGGCAAGAGAAATGTACTGGAAGCAGGCAAAAAAGGGACTTTTTGACCAGGGCTTTGATTCCTGGTGGTGTGATTCCACAGAGCCGTTTTCCGGTCCGGACTGGGGCGGTGCTGCGAAGAGAGAGCCATGGGAAAGATATGAGCTTGTAGGCGGTGAGCATAAGAAATACCTGGATCCTGCAGTTGCCAATGCGTTTGCGCTGATGCATGCGAAGGGAATCTATGAGAACCAGAGAAAGACGACAGAGGAGAAGCGTGTGCTTAATCTTACACGTTCCGGTTATGCTTCCGGTCAGAAATATTCTGCAATGCTGTGGTCCGGTGATACCTGTGCGACCTGGGATAATTTCAAGACTCAGATTGTGGAAGGCCTGAATATGGGACTCAGCGGATATCCGTACTGGACACTGGATATCGGAGCATTCTTTACAGTGGGAGACAAGTGGCAGAACCGTGGCTGTGGCTGCAACACAGATCCGGAGCCGAAGTGGTTCTGGCAGGGCAAGTATAACGAAGGCGTGAAGGACAAGGGATACTGCGAGCTGTATACAAGATGGCTGGAGATGGGAACCTTCCTTCCGATGTTCCGTTCACATGGAACCGACACGCCGAGAGAAATCTGGAACTTCGGTGAAAAAGGAACCATGTTCTACGATGCGATCGAAAAATTTATCAAGCTTCGTTATCATCTGATGCCGTATATTTATTCTCTGGCAGGTGCTGTACATTTTAAGGATTACACCATCATGAGAAGTCTGCTCTTTGATTTTCCGGAGGATAAGGAAGCACGTAAGGTTCAGAATGAATTTATGTTTGGACCGTCACTTCTGATCTGCGCTGTCACAGAGCCGATGTATTACGGCCCGGAGAGTACAGAACTTCAGAAAGAAAAAACATGGGAGTGCTATCTTCCGGCAGGTACGAAATGGTATGATTACTGGACAAACAAAGTATATGAAGGTGGCCAGTATGTGACTGTGGATGCACCGATCGATCAGATGCCGATCTTTGTAAAAGCAGGAAGTATCCTTCCGGTTGCGGAAGGTCTTGTATATGCTGCCCAGGAACCGGAGGAGCCGGTGAAGCTGGTTGTATATCCGGATGCAGATGCAAGCTTTACAATTTATGAGGACGAAGGAAATAATTATAATTTTGAAAACGGTGCTTATGCAACGACAGAGCTTACCTGGGATGATAAAACAGGAACTCTGACAGTTGGAGAGCGCAAGGGAAGCTATCCGGGAATGAAAGAGGCTTCTTATGTGACAGAGATCATAAAATAATCAGATATTTCTGGTACAGTCAGATATAATGAAATAAAAAAAGACTGCCGGTGGTGCATGAGGCGGCTGTGATAAACATACAGCCCCAGGTAACGCCAGGCAGTCTTTTTTGGACTATACATTGTGCCTGCTTTCGGGTATAATTCAGTAATAAGGACAGACAGATGTCTGTCAAAACGAGAAAAAACGGGAGGATTTTACCATGATCATAACAACGACGCCATCTGTAGAGGGAAGAGCAATCCGTGAATATAAGGGAATCGTATTCGGAGAAGTGATCTCCGGAGTAAACTTCATGAAAGATATCGGAGCAGGCTTCCGAAATTTCTTCGGTGGAAGAAGCGCAGGATATGAGGAAGAGCTTATGAAAGCCAGAGAAGAAGCCCTGGCTGAGATGGAGCAGCGTGCAGCTGCAATGGGAGCGAATGCTGTGATCGGTGTGGATATTGATTACGAAGTACTTGGAGCTGATAATGGCATGCTGATGGTAACGTCAAGCGGAACAGCGGTAGTGGTGGATTAAGGCGTATGGCAGCAGTAAGAAACGGACGTGAATACCTTTCACATGTGACGGAGACCCTGAGACACCGGATCGAACAGCTGGATGCCTCCATTCAGGCTGGACAGAAGGAAATCGAAGGCATGCACGAATATTACTGGGAAAACTATACAGAGATGGACCAGTATGGCTATGAGAATTTTGATAACCAGCAGGCACTTCTTCATGAGATCAATGCCAGCAATGAGAAGCTTGATCTGCGCCGCAGATTCCGGAAAATGCTGGATTCTCCTTTCTTTGGAAGAGTGGATTTCTGCTATGAAGGAGAGGATGAGCCGGAGATCTTTTACATCGGGATCGGCAACCTGGCTGAGGAAAATGGAGGCTTGCCGCTGATCTATGACTGGAGAGCTCCTGTGTCCGGACTGTTCTATGATTTTGATAAGGGACCGGCATCCTATCAGGCACCGCTGGGCGAGATTCATGGAGACATTGCGGCGAAATGGCAGTATAAGATACGTGGCGGAAAAATGCTCTACGAGTTTGAGAGCGATGTGAAGATTGATGATGAGATCCTGAAGGCGGAGCTTGGAAGCAACGGTGATGTACAGCTGAAGAATATCATCCGCACGATCCAGAAGGAACAGAATGCCATTATCCGCAATACTTCAGACCGGATCATGGTGATCCAGGGGGCAGCAGGAAGTGGCAAGACATCCATTGCCCTGCACAGGATCGCATATCTTCTTTATCATGACCGAAAGAATCTGAAGGCATCTTCTGTACTGGTTCTTTCTCCGAATGGAGTGTTTGCAGATTATATTTCCCATATTCTGCCGGAGCTTGGCGAGGAAAATATCCGTGAGATGAGCTTTGATCTTTTTGCATATAAGAGATTGAAAAATACAGTTTCCGACTGCGAGGACCGGTATGATCTGATCGAGCGGCAGATCGCAGGGCTCTGCGATGAGGCACTTCTGAAAGAAAAACAGTCCAGGGATTTCCTAGACCGTATGGAAGGGTATATCGTGGAGCTTGAGGACAGCCTTATGAATTTCCGTGATGTGGAACATCGTGGCGTAGTCAAAAAAGAACAGGTGATCATTGAACTCTTTTATTTTAAATTTATGGATATTCCGCTGCTTTCCAGAATGGATGCGGTGGCTGAGTATTTTATTGACGAGATCGAAACACTGAAGGGATTTGATCTGCCGGATGATGAACGGGAAGCTGTAAAGAGCCGCTTTTACAGGATGTATGAGACGAGAGACCTCTATGTACTGTATAACCGGTTCCTGAAGCAGGAGGGATTTCCGGCACTTCCGCAGGTGCAGTACGAAAAAAGAAAGCTGCGCTATGAGGATGTATATCCTGTTCTGTATCTGAAATACCGGCTGGAGACCCAGCAGGAGGACAGCGGTGTGCGTCATCTGATCGTGGATGAGATGCAGGATTATTCCATGCTTCAGTATCTGATCATTCAGAAGCTTTTTAAATGCAGGATGACGATCCTTGGTGACAGAGAGCAGACCATGGATGGAGAGCAGCAGGATGTACTGACCTTCCTGCCTAAGATATTAGGAAAAGATATCCGGAAGATCGTGATGAACAAGAGTTATCGTAATACGATCGAGATCGCGTCTTATGCGAATAAGCTTGCAGGAATCACGGGTGTGGAGCTTTTTGAACGTCATGGAAAACCTGTAGTGGAACGGGAATTTCCGGGGCTTGAGGAGGCTGTGGAGAGCGTATTAGGGGAACTGCGTCTTGATGATTATGAGACAGCAGCCGTGATCACAAGAACAGCAGACGAAGCAAGAGAAGCATATTATATTTTAAAGGAGAGGCTGGAAGCGGAAGGCTTTGATACGAAAGAGAGGCTTTCCCTTCTTCACAGAGACAGTACGAACTTTAAGAAAGGACTTACAGTTACTACTTTCTATATGGCCAAAGGCCTGGAGTTTGACCAGGTATTTTCTGTATTTCCGAAAGAAGACAGAAGCCCGATCGTGGAACGTGCCAGATATATTGCGGCGACCAGAGCTCTGCATGAGCTTTATATGTATGAGCTGAATTAAAAAAAGAAAAATAAAAAAGTCATTTCAGATGAATGAAGCTGAAATGACTTTTTTGTTTTGGTGATCACAGGGGTTAGACCGTTGCCTGCTCGTCTCCCTCGTCCCGGTATTCCAGAGGACTTTTTCCGGTGTGCTTCTTGAAGATCCGGCTGAAATAGCCCTGATCGTGATAACCGCACATTTCTCCGATCTGTTTCACGGAAAGAGAGGGCTCATGAATAAGGAGCTTCTGCGCGTGGCTCATTCGGAGATTGATGAGATACTTGGTAGGCGTACAGTCGTATACTTGGCAGAAAATCTTGGTCAGATAACTTGGACTGTAATTCATAGTACCTGCGATCAGGTTCAGATTGATATCCTCGGCGTAATTCTGCACCATGAAATCTTTGAGGAGTGCTGCGATCTGTCCGGGAGACATGGAAGCAGCGCCTGGTGTGAATACGGTTTCGTAATCGTCCTGCTTGATCTGAAGCTCCTGTTTGATCTTCAGGAGAACATTCTGAAGCTCCTCTGAGTCTACCGGTTTCAGGAGATAGTCGGAAACCTTGAGAGTAATAGCTTTTTTGGCATATTCAAAATCAGAAAATCCACTGGTGATCACAAATTTTGTAAAAGGAAACTGATCCCTTATTTTGGTGAGAAGAGTGATCCCATCCATGACTGGCATCCGGATATCGGTAAATACCACATCCGGGCTCAGCTTTTCTACGAGATCCAGTGCCTGTACACCGGTCTGGGCTGTTCCGATCACATGAAAATCGGGATCCGCTTTCTCGATTTTATGTACCAGATTATTCAGAAGAAGCTCTTCGTCTTCTGCTACAACAACAGTGTAATTCATATTATTTTATTACCTCCGCGTCTGTATGGAAATACCGTCCAATGGAAACGATTCCGTGGCCGTCCGCCGTATTTCCGTACCTGAAAATTATATCATCTTTACAGAAGAGTTTCCAGCGGAGAAATACATTCACGGTGCCGAGTCCGTTGATCTTGAGTTCCGGCATTCCCGGATTACGGATAGCGTTCATGATATCCGCGTTTATTTTTTTCTTGGCTTCATCGGTAAAACCTGGACCTGTATCTCTGATATCAATCTGCCAGCTGTTTTTGTTTATGGTACTGCTGACAGTGATAGTCCATGGAGGTGTGCAGTCAGAACCGTATTTGATGGCGTTTTCCACGATAGGCTGAATGATCAGTTTGGGAACCTGCTGGTCAAGAAGCGATTCATCCACATCGATAGAGTAATTCAGGCTGGACTGATAGCGGACCTTCATGCAGTAGAGATATTTCTGTACATAGTCAAGCTCCTTGCGGAGGGTGACGGTCGTTTCCGAAGTATTGGTGATGTAACGCATAATCTTGGAAAGGTTGCGGCACATTTTTTCCACAGTATCAGTGTCTCCGTTTTCGGCAAGAATCATGATACTGGAAAGTGTATTGTAATAAAAGTGTGGATTGATCTGTGTCTGAAGAGCCATGCTGCGTGCCTTCATTTCCTGTTCCTTGGCTTCAGTAAGCTGGGTCATGGAATCTTTGAGATTATCACTCATCAGCTGGAATGCCTGATATAATTCTTCCAATTCATTGACAGAAACCGGATAGGATGTGACCTTTTCCTGACCGAGAGTATCCAGTTCCATACGCTGAATGATATGTTTGAGATGCTTTACCGGTTTTACAACGGAGCGGGAAAGACGGTAGGAAACGATCACGGCAGCCAGAAGAAAGGCGGCAACAACAGCAAGCAGGATTTTCAGCATATTGTAAACCGGAGCAAGGATCACAGATTCCGGCTGGATGGTCAGGTAGGTATAACCGGTGTAGGCAGAGCTGATTCTGGAAACGTATTCCTTCTGATCTGTGACCGGGCTCTGCACAGTAAGAATTTCCTCAGTCGAATCGGTGAGATTATAATATTTGGAAATACCAGAGGCATCTTTATCAGAAGTATCGTAAGGGTAGATCAGTGCTCCGGACTGGTCAAATACGTAAACACTGGCGGCACTTCCACGATTCTTTTTCTCATAGGAAATAATACTCTTAAAGATGGATTTACACTGCTTGGCAGTTTCAATCACACCAACTCCGCGTCCATACTGGTTGGTGAAAGAGCGATAAAGAGAGATGAACCACTGGGGATAGCGGGCCGATTTTGAGTAGACATAAGTGCTGTAGGGAGCTGTGAGCACTTTTTTTCCATAGGCATCACGGGCTTCTTCAATCCATTCGTTCTGTGATTCATCTGTTTTTTTGACCATGGTGGAAAGTCCTGCCTGAAGAACATAGCCGGAGAAATCATAGAGATTTACCTGGTCTGCTTTCAGTTCGGTTCCACTTAAGGAAATAAAAAGATCGGACATGGCAGAAAGCATTTCATCAGAAATATTAAGGTCGAATTTCTGGTCAAGAACGGACTTTGATATATTGCTGTAGTTAATATTTACAGATACGGTGTCCAGATCTCGTATCGCAGAATCAGTCTGTGTCTGAAATGTGGAATTTAAGGTACTCATGGCACTGATCTGACTTTTTTTCAGTTGTCCGGATGCAAAAACATAGAAAAATATGGCAAAGGAAAAAAGAATCAGGCATGCCATTCCAAGATATGCGATGAATAATTTGGACTGCAGACTGCGCGTTTTCATATGAAGAAGCCTCCCGTAAGTAAAGTAAAGTAAACACGAGTTATAGATCGTGCAAAAACATTGGACAAAAGTATATCACATTTGTAAAAAAAGTACAAACTATGAAAATGATGTTTAGAAATAATAGTCAAAAACGCCTGTTATAACTTGTGCAAAATCACAAAAAATATAAAAAAAGTATAATAAAGTGTGAAAAAAGTACAAATACATGGCGGGTTTATCCATGGCTTTTAAAATTGCCAGATGATAAACTAATATCATCAAGCGAGGGAACGAAAAAACAGTTCATATTCATTATTAAAAAGGAGGAAACATTAATGAAAAGAAAGAGATTTCTGGCAGTAGCCTGTGCAGCAGCGATGATCGCTTCCATGACGACAGGACTTGCAGTGAACGTATCTGCAGCGGATGAGAAAAGCGATTTCGCAGGCGAGGAGCTGAGCATCCTGGTTTCAGCAGGATGGATGGATAACCGTTACGATGAGACAATCAAACGTTTTGAGGATACCTATGATGTTACCGTAGACCTTCAGACAATTCCGGCTGATCAGTATTCCGATCTTCTTCAGTCCAAGCTGGCTACTGATTCCTGTGCAGACATTTTCTGGATCCAGTCCAGCCCGTTTGCAATCGAGTCCACAATTGTTGATCCTGAGAAATACTGTATCGACTTTACAGGAGCTTCCTGGGAGAACATTATGCCTGAGACAAGAAAAGAGTCCTGCGTATACAACGACAAGCTGTACGGACTTCAGATCTGGAACGCTTCTCCGGAGTATGTAATGGTTTACAACAAAACACTGTTCGAGGAGAACGGATGGGAAGTACCGACAACATATGCAGAGCTGAAAGATCTCTGTGCTAAGATTCAGGAAGCCGGAATCACACCTTGGTTTATGCCTGGTGCAGATGGATGGCAGGAGCAGCTGGCATTCTTCCAGATAGGTGGTGTTTATGAAGAAGCAACACCTGGTCTTTATGACGCATTAAACGAGAACAAAGCAACATTCGCAGACAATGAGAAGATGATCGAGGTTCTGAACCAGTTCAAAGAGCTTTCTGATGCAGGATACTTCGGAGAAGACTGGATCGGAACAGACAGCACAAACATGTCAAACGAGTTCGGTGACAGAAACTGTGCAATGGCACTTGCAAACTCCAGCTTTATCAAACAGATCCAGGAAGATACAGGCACATCTGATGAATTCGGAATGTTCCTTGAGCCACTTGGTGACAACACCTGGTATCCAAGCAGCAACTCCGGCCCGACAATGTTCGGTTATAAAGGAACAGAGCATGAGGACCTTGTAAAAGAATTCTTCAACTTCGTTACAACAACAGAGAGCCTTCAGGAAATCCTTGACAACTCTCCGGCATACACAAACCTTGATGTAAATGATGATAATCTTGAGCAGCACTGGCTGCCAGAGGAGCAGGAATTCCTTAAGACAGTTCCGGATGAAAAGAAAACAGTTGTAACACTTCAGACAGGTACAAAATATACAAATGACTACTGGACACAGTTTGGTCAGGATATGGTTGCATTCTGCCAGGGTGAGATGGAAGCAAACGATGTTCTTAAGAACATGGATACAAACCGTGCAGAAGCAGCAAAAACAGTTGGTGACGAGAACTGGAAATAAATAACAGAACTTGAATTAGTTGACCTGAAGGCAGAGCCGGTATTTGCCGGCTCTGTTTTACTTAAAAAGGAGGTACTCTCTGTGAATAAGAAGAGAATCTATCCACAGTGGTTTCTGATACTGCCGCTGGCATTATACATCATATTTTTCCTGCTCCCCAGTGTAATGGGTATTGGTTATTCCTTTACAGACTGGAATTCCAGGAGCGTTCTCAATGGTACGCATTTTGTAGGACTGCAGAACTTCATTGATATTTTTACATCCGATAAAAATTATCTGAGCGGTATTGGCAATACATTAAAATTCACGATCATTTCCAACATTGTCAAATTGATTCCTGCTCTTCTGATTGCGATTATGCTTCAGGAGGGACTTAAAGGCAAAGGGCTTTACAGAACACTGTTATATCTGCCATCTATCCTGCCTTTTGTAATTATTGGTCTTGTATTTAAATCCATCCTGAATTATAACAACGGACTTTTAAATGCTATTCTTGATGCTTTCCACCTTGGAATCTTCAAACAGAAATGGTTATCTGATCTTGGCATCGTATGGAAATCCATTTACGGTGTTGATGCATGGCGAGGTATTGGTTATGTAATGACTATCTTCCTTGCAGGTTTAAATACCATTCCGAAATCTTACTATGAGGCAGCAGAGATCGATGGCGCGAACTTCTGGCAGAGACTTCGTTATGTAACACTTCCGATGCTCAGCGGTGCGATCATGATCAACCTTGTATTTGGTATTACATATGGTCTGAAGGTATTCGATATTGTTTATGTACTTACAAACGGCGGTCCTGGACATGCAACAGAGGTTCTTACTACTTACGCATTCCAGCTTTACTCCAGAGGCCAGTATGGAATGTCTTCCGCATTGAATACCGTGCTTCTTGTGATCACGGCGATCATCGGTGTATTTATTGTTAAGACATTAGGAAAACAGGAGGTACAGCAGTAATGGCAAAAAATAAAGTTCAGACTATTTTAAAACATGTTGTATGTATCCTGCTGTGTCTGTGCGTTGTACTTCCATTCTATATGGTACTGATCAACTCCTTTAAGACAAAAGCAGAAGCAGCGAGAATGAGCCTGGCGCTTCCTACAGAATGGGTATTTAATAACTATTCTGAGGTTATTGAGAAAGGTGATCTGATCCAGGGATTCCTGAACAGTTTTGCGTATGCACTGGTTGCTACAACTCTTGGTGTTGTGCTCTGTGCAATGGCTGCATTCGTTATGTGCCGTAAGAGAACAAAATTAAACGTATTCCTGTACTACTTTGTACTCTGCGGACTGTTCTTCCCGGTCAACTATGTAACTCTGGTACGTGTGCTGAGTGCTCTTCATCTGAATGATACAAGAGTTGGTATCATCATGGTATTTACCAGTGCAATGATTCCGTTCTGCGTGTTTACGATCCGAAACTTCGTAATCTCTGTTCCGGTAGAGCTGGATGAGGCTGCTGTTATCGACGGAGCAGGTCCTTTGAGCCTGTTCTTCAAGATCATCATGCCGCTTCTGAAACCAACCATGGTAACCTGTTTTATTCTTCAGTTCATGACTGTATGGAGCGATTTCCTTACACCTCTGTATCTGTCAAGCAAGAGTAAGCTGTTCCCGATGACTATGGCTGTATATCAGTTCTTCGGAAAGAACAAGAGCTACTGGAACTACATTTTTGCAGATATCGTACTTACCTGTATCCCGGTTATCATTGTCTATATGATCGGTCAGAAATACATTGTAGGTGGTATGACATCCGGTGCGGTAAAAGAATAAAAAGAAAAATATTTCAATAATAAAAAGTGCTGTGAGAGGAATAGAAACATTCTTCCCACAGCACTTTTTTATGACTGCTGTAAAAAATATATCTGGAAAAATTATTTCATGTTTTCACAGAAAATCTCTTCCATGGAAGCTTTAAGAGGAACATCAAGCTTACGAAGGGTTCCATCCAGAGCAGCAAAAACTTCACGAACATTATAGAAAGTAGCGTTGTTTCCCATGTGTCCGATGCGGATCACCTTGCCTGCGAGAACATCGAAAGAGCCTGCAAGCATGATGTTATAGTCTTTTTTTACGCCTTCAAGGATCGCTGCTGCTGTGGTACCTTCCGGAACTTCAAAAACAGTTACTGTGCTGGAATAGCCGCTGTGAAGGTAGAGTTTCAGTCCTGCGCCTGTGATGGCTGCTCTGGCTGCCTGTGCGATCTTTTCGTGGCGTGTAAGGATATCCGGGTCTGCTGCAATGTTATCAATGGCAGCGCGAAGACCGTAGATATCGCTGATCGGCATGGTATATGGAAACCATTTTTCTTCGTAATAGTGTGCAAAGGTGGTGAGGTTTGCATAGAAGGAAGCAATCGGTGTCTTGCGTTCAGTCATGGCTTTCTTTGCATCGTCACTTATTACGACGAAGGTAAGTCCAGGAGGCGCTGAGATCACTTTCTGGGAGCCACCGCACATAATATCAATCTGCCAGTCACTGATGTTCATAGGCTCACCAAAGGAAGCGGAAACAGAGTCCACGACTGTGAGGATTCCGTATTTTTTCAGGAGAGGGCAGATGGCGGATACATCATTAAGCATGCCGCTTGGTGTGTCTCCGTGAACAACAGTTGCATATTTGTAATCGTGATGTTCTGAGAGGAATTTCTCAAGCTCTTTTACATTGAGGGTTTCCTGATAATCTCTGGTATACAGCTCCGGTTGTCCACCGTACATGGTAACAAAATCGGCGAAGCCTTTGCCGTAGATTCCGTTGTCAAGAACAAGTACCTTATCTCCAGGCTCAGTCATGGATGCGATAGCAGCCTCCAGACCAAGAATACCCTCACCACTTAGGATGAGGGTTTCATTGGAGGTATGGAGAAGGAAACTGATCTTTTCGCAGGTTTCCTTATAGAATTCTACAAAGCTTTCGTCCAGATCCGGGTTGGTGCATTCCAGGCTCCGCGCCAGACGGACATTTTCAGCGACCTGTGTAGGTCCTGGTGTCATGATCTTGAACATAATCCTTACCTCTTAGTATATTATTTTTTTGTTATTTCTTTAATCCTGTTTTTCTTGCTGCGAGATTTAACGGTGTGATCACAACAAGAACGATCACAGCTGCAACACCGATCTGTACCAGGTTTCCCGGAATGGAAGATACCGGTGCGAGAGGGTTTCCGTAGATGATGACCTCTGCGATGTAGTAGCCTGCGACTTTGATCACACAGGCAGCAGCAATGGCGATCACATACCATTTCATATTCTGGTGTTTGTGATCCTCTGTAAGTTTACCAACTGTGAAGCCCATGATTCCTACAATGACCAGGGTAAAAGGTGCCCATAAGGTCCAGCCGGAAAGAAGATCGAAAAGTCCCATTCCCACACCGCCTGCGATGGCACCGGTTTTCTTTCCGAATAAAATGGCACCGATAAATAACGGAACATTTCCGAGATGGATCAGACCGCCGTTGGCTGCGATCGGAAGCTTGACATTGATGAATGCTGTGAAGATGTAGGTCAGTGCCACAAACACTGCAGTGATGGTGAGAAACTGTACGGAGGAAAGATCCGAGGCCTCTCTTGAGTCTGTCTGTACTGCTTTTTCCATAGGTATACTTCCTTTCCCGAAAACATCTCTGTTGGATGTCCTCTTTTCATATGTTTTTGGTTGGGTATACTTTACAACAGAGGTGTACATGAATAAAGACACAATTTTATAAAAAAAAAGGGGTACAGATTTATCTGCCCGGATACAGTCAATATTGATGTAAAATGTGGAATACAAAACCGAAGGCTGGAAAAGATAATATAGGAGAAAGCAATTGACAAAGGTTTCATAAAATCGTAAAATGTATCAAAGAGTGTGTTTGGGAGAAAATACTCCGGACACACTTTATGACTGATGATGATTATGAGGAGGATACTATGAAGAATAAAAAAATTATCGCACTTTTAGCTATGACTGTTGCTCTCTCTGGTGTCATGACAGCATGTGGCTTCGGAGGAAACAGTGATGACAGCGTGGTTGTGGAGTCTACTCCTACTCCTACACCGGCGAAGAAAGCGAAGACTACACCGACAGTTGCTGCCGATGCACAGAATACAACCTATACATCCAAGGATAAATCTGTAGCAATCAAGCTTCCGGATGCAACCTGGACAAATAAATCCGATGAGACTGATATGTTAAGCTTCGAGTCTCCGGAGCAGGGCAGAATTCTGATCCTTCACGGTTCCGGAGCAGATCTGGAATCTGCAGTGATCCCGAATTCTCAGGATATGGCAGTTTCCATGACACAGGCAGAGAATATGGTAAATGGAACTGATTTTGAGATCCAGGACTATAAGGCAGATCAGAAAGATGGCGTCAATATCTATTCCTATACAGTTAAATATAAGGATACGACCAAGAGTGATGGTTATGTTTACGCGATCAACAAATATTTCGTAAATGACAGTGAGTATTACAGTATTGTTGCTTCTGTAAAGAAAGAGGATGCACTGAAGAATGTTCAGGAGTCTGTTGACAGTTTTGCAATCCTTGGAGATTCCACACTGAAGAGCGCGGCAACAGGTTCTGCTGCCCAAACAGCTGGCAAGACAGATTCCGCATCCGGCGACAGCACAGCTGCTTCTGATGGCAGTGCAGCAGGAACAGATGCAACGGCATCTGACGGTTCTTCCGCAGGAACATCTGCAGACGGAACAACATCTGATGGAAGCACAGGCTCCGACAACAGTGCAACAGGAACGGACGGAACATCATCTGACAGTTCTTCTGATGGTTCCACATCTACAGACAGCAGCTCTTCCGGAGTGATCGTGAACGGTGGATTTACCGATGAGCAGCTGAGCAATACCGATGAGACAAGAACTATTTACAGAAATTCCGATGGTAAACCGCGTGTTATCGTTCCGGATGGAAACGGTAAATGGATGGATAACGAGGGTAACAGATTTACCTTCTCTACAGAGCATGACTGCGATGTATACGAAGAAGATGGAACAAGTTTCTACTGGCACGGCGAAGGTGCAGATGTATACTACATGCCTGTACAGTAAGAACTGAAGCGCGAATAAGCAGACAGGAGAGATCCGGGATCACGGTTGTGGTTCCGGATTTTTTTGCATGGCAGGCATATACTTATGGAAAAAGACATGTTATAATGTGAACGCTGCGGGCAGTAAATGACGTAGTATTCATAAAAAGAGCAATATGAATTTTGGAGGTTTTTATGGAGGCATACAGTGATTTTGCCAGAGTTTATGATATTTTCATGGACAATGTTGAATATGAAAAATGGGCGGATTATCTTATCAGCAGTCTCCGGGAATACGGGATCGAGGATGGTATCGTACTGGAACTGGGATGTGGAACCGGAGTGATGACAGAGCTTCTGGCAGAATCCGGTTATGATATGATCGGTGTGGATAATTCCGAAGAAATGCTTGGCGAAGCCATGGAAAAAAGAGCAGAGTCCGGTCATGAGATCCTTTATCTGGAGCAGGATATGCGTGAGTTTGAGCTTTACGGGACTGTACGGGCGATCGTCAGTGCCTGTGACTGTCTGAACTACATCACAGAAGAAGAGGATCTGCTGACCGTATTCCGGCTTGTGAACAATTATCTGGATCCGGATGGAATCTTTATTTTTGACGTGAATACACCGTATAAATACCGGGAAATGCTTGGAAGTACGACGATAGCAGAGAACCGGGAGGAAGGCAGCTTTATCTGGGAAAACGATTTCGATGAGGAGACAGGAATTAATGTTTATGATCTGACTTTGTTCATCCCCAGAGAGGACGGTCTTTATGAGAAGGACGAGGAGCTCCACTATCAGAAAGCCTATGAGCCGGAAAAGATCCGGGAGCTTCTGGAAAAAGCAGGTCTGATCCCACTGGCTGTTTACGACGCGTACACAAAGGACGCACCGAAGCCGGACAGTGGAAGACTTACTTTTGTAGCCAGGGAGCATGGTAAGGGACTTTTGACAGAAGAGAATTAAGGAGGAAATTTTTTATGAATGATTATATTGTAAGAGCAACAGCGGCAAACAGTCAGATCCGTGCCTTTGCTGCGGTAACAACAGATATGGTTGAGACAGCCAGACAGGCTCACAATACAAGTCCTGTTGCAACGGCAGCACTTGGACGACTTCTCACAGGAGGAGCCATGATGGGAGCTATGATGAAGGGGGAAAAAGACCTCCTCACACTTCGGATTCATGCAGGCGGCCCGCTTCAGGGAATCACGGTTACTGCGGACTCTCACGGAAATGTAAAAGGTTATGTGGGAAATCCGGATGTATGTATTCCGGCCAACAGTAAAGGAAAACTGGATGTTGCAGGCGCAGTAGGTGTAGGTTTCATGGATGTGATCAAGGATATGGGACTGAAAGAGCCGTATGTTGGACAGGTTGCATTGCAGACAAGTGAGATCGCGGAAGATCTGACCTACTATTTTGCCACAAGTGAGCAGGTTCCGTCAGCAGTAGGACTTGGAGTGCTGATGAATAAGGATAATACCGTGCGTCAGGCAGGTGGATTTATCGTACAGCTGATGCCTTTTGCAGAAGAAGAGGTGATCGAGAAGCTTGAGGAGAATGTATCTAAGATCGATTCTGTTACCAATCTTCTGGAGCAGGGTCACACACCGGAGAGCCTTCTTGAAAAAGTCCTGGAGGGCTTTGACATGGAAATCAACGATACCATGCCGACTCAGTTCCACTGTAACTGCTGCAGGGAGCGTGTGGAAAAAGCTCTGATCAGTATAGGAAGAAAAGAACTTAATGAGATGATCCAGGAAGGCAAGGATATTGAGATGAACTGCCATTTCTGTAACAAAAACTATAACTTCACAGTGGAAGATCTGAAGAAAATCATAAGGGAATGCAAGCGATAAGCAGCAGGAGGAAGAAAAAATGAAGCATGGTTTTATCAAAGTGGCAGCAGCGACGCCAAGGGTAACTGTTGCAGACTGTAAGGCGAACGGAGAGGAAATCCTTAAGGCTGTCCGTGAAATGGAAAAAGAACATGTGAAGCTGATGGTATTTCCGGAGTTTACGATCACAGGCTATACCTGTCATGATCTTTTTCTCCAGAGATGTCTTCTGGACAGTGCGTGGGATGAGCTTCTGCATATCGCAGAGGAGACAGAAGAGACGGATGCGCTGATCTTTATAGGCCTGCCGATTCGTCACAGAGGTAAGCTTTATAATGTGGCAGCAGCTCTGAACCATGGAAAAATCGTGGGCTTTGTGCCGAAGACACATATTCCGAATTACAATGAATTTTATGAGCAGAGACAGTTCACAGCTGCTGAGGAAGATGATACAGAATTTGTAGAGTTTATTAAGAATACGGGCAGTGATGAGGAATTTCAGGATGAGATTCCATTTGGAACGGATCTGATCTTTGAGTGTGAGGAGTGCCCGGAGTTTACAGTTGCAGCTGAACTTTGTGAGGATCTCTGGGTCCCGGCACCGCCGAGTATCCGCCATGCAATAAACGGAGCGCATATTATTGTGAATCTTTCTGCAAGTGACGAGATGGTCGGAAAGGATTCCTACAGAAGAACGCTTGTGAGCGGACAGTCTGCGAGACTGATCTGTGGCTATATCTATGCAAGCGCAGGAGAAGGAGAGTCCACCCAGGATCTTGTTTTCGGTGGACAGAACATGATCGCAGAGAACGGAAGCATGCTTGCTGAGAGCAAACGCTTTGAGAACGGGATCATTTACAGTGAGATCGATGTGCAGAGACTGGCAGATGAGAGAAGAAGAATGTCTACTTACCCGGCAGTTTCCACATGCAGCCACACAAGAGTGAATTTTTCCGTGAAGGAAGAAGAAACAACTCTTACCAGAAAATATCCGCAGTATCCGTTTGTTCCGTCTGTGAAGGAAGAGCGCGATGAACGCTGCGAGGAGATTCTGAACATTCAGGCTATGGGACTTAAGAAACGTATGGAGCATATCCACAGTAAGAGTGCGGTTGTAGGACTTTCCGGCGGACTGGATTCTACACTGGCACTGCTTGTTATGGCACGTGCTTTTGACCGGATGGGAATGCCCAGAGAGCAGATGCACTGTGTTACCATGCCGTGCTTTGGAACAACAGACAGAACCTATCAGAATGCCTGCAAGCTGAGCTGCTGTCTTGGTGCAACGCTCACCGAGGTAAATATTAAGGAGGCTGTCAATATCCATTTCCGTGATATCGGACACGATCCGGAGATTCATGATGTGACTTATGAGAACAGCCAGGCCCGTGAACGTACACAGATCCTTATGGACACAGCCAATAAAGAGGGCGGTGTTCTTGTGGGAACCGGAGATCTTTCAGAGCTGGCACTTGGCTGGGCTACCTACAATGGCGATCACATGTCCATGTACGGTGTGAATGTATCGGTTCCGAAGACGCTGGTACGTCATCTGGTGCGTTATTATGCGGACACCTGCGGAGATCCGGAGCTTCAGGCGGTTCTTCTGGACATTCTGGATACACCGGTTAGCCCGGAGCTTCTGCCACCGAAGGATGGCAAGATCGCGCAGAAAACAGAGGATCTGGTAGGACCGTATGAGCTTCATGATTTTTATCTGTATTATATGCTTCGTGCCGGATTTACACCGGACAAGATCTTCCGCCTTGCATGCCTGACCTTTGAGGGTATTTATGATAAGGAGACAATCCTGAAATGGCTGAAAACCTTCTACCGGAGATTTTTTGCCCAGCAGTTCAAGCGCTCCTGTCTGCCGGACGGCCCGAAGGTAGGAAGTGTGGCACTTTCTCCGAGAGGTGATTTAAGAATGCCAAGTGATGCAAGCGCAAGAATCTGGCAGGATGTGCTGGATAAGATAGAAATCTGATATGATATAATGGGAAAGGCGGAGAGCTTAAGTGTTCTCCGCCTTTTTTACTGCGTCTGTGATGGCTGCCAGGAGCACCTGTGCAGTATATTTGCGGTCTCCGGCATATTGGATATCATCAAGAGACTGGGTGGAATAGATCTGGCTGGCCAGAGAGTCTAATACCGGCTCCATAAGAGGATAAGAGGCTTTGGTAGTTTCACTTAGATTTACCAGCCGGATGGATTTGATCCGGTCGGCATTTACAGTGACTTCCACATCAAAGGAATTGTCATTTAATGTGATGGAAGAGGTGTAAACACCGGGCTTATAAAGGGATTTTTCCTGGACTTTTGTGTCGGCTGCTTTTCCGGGACCGAACATAAAGAAGAGGATAACTGCCAGAACAACAGCAAGCGCAAGAAAGATCGCAGTGTAAATGATTTCTTTCATATGTAGGACGATGATCCTGGTTTTGGAACTCATGGCGCACGCCTCCCGAAGCTTTTTATATAGTTTATTAGGGTGGAGGGAATTTTATTCCAGAGCCGAATGACCGTTCTATAGGAATCAGATTTATGGTATGATAAGAAACATATAAGTTGGGAGGAAAATTATGTCACTACAGTTTATCATAGGAGGTTCCGGAAGCGGAAAATCCTGTTATGCATATCAGAACATTATAGAACAGGCCGGGCAGCATCCGGAGAAGTTTTATTATGTGATCGTTCCGGAGCAGTTTACCATGCAGACGCAGAAGACGCTGGTGGAGATGAGTCCCGGAAAAGGAATCCTGAATATTGATATCTTAAGCTTTGAGCGTCTGGCTTACCGTGTGCTGGAGGAGGTGGGCGGAGACAGTCGTACACTTCTGGAGGAGACAGGTAAGAGCATGGTGCTCCAGAAGATGGTACAGCAGCATGGAAAAGAACTCTCCTATCTTGGAGGACAGATGCGTAAGACCGGATATCTGGATGAGGTGAAATCCATTCTTTCGGAGTTTATGCAGTACGATATTCAGGACAGTGATGTGGAAGAGATGATTCGTGACAGCGCGGACAGAACCCTGCTTCAGATGAAGCTTAAGGATGTGTCGGTTCTGTACCAGGCTTTTAAAGGATATCTGAAGGATCATTATATGACCGGTGAAGAGGTGATGGATGCTCTGGAGAAAGCTTTGCCTTTTTCCGGGAAGCTTAAGAACAGTGTGCTGCTGCTTGACGGTTATACCGGATTTACTCCAATCCAGATGCGGGTAGTGGGAGAACTGCTGACCGTGTGCGAGAAGGTAATGGTGACTGTGACCATGGATGCAGCCGAGAGCCTGACCACACGGGGAAAACCATATCAGCTTTTTTATATGAGCCGTCAGATGCTTCATGGTCTGTCTGGTCTGACCAGAGATATAGAAGAACCGGTGCTTCTCAAAGATGTGAGAAAATCCAGGTTTGCCAAGGCACCTGCTCTTCATTTCCTTGAAAAAAATATTTTTCGTTACCGCAAAAATGTGTACCGGAGAAAGCAGGATGAAATCTGTATGTTCTCGGCTGTGAATCCACTTTCGGAGATGGAAGAGACTGCCAGAAGGATCGCAAGGCTTGTGCGGGAAAAAGGCTGCCGCTATGGAGAAATCGCAGTGATCACCGGAAACCTGGAGGAATATGGCAATCTTGCAAGACAGGTGTTCGAAGAGTCTGATATTCCGTATTTCATTGATGAGAAACATACGGTGCTGATGAATCCTTTTGTGGAGTATTTTCGGGCTGCACTTGAGATGGCTGTGCAGGATTTTACTTATGAGAGTGTATTCCGGTATCTGCGGTGCGGTATGTCCTGCGTGACCAGGGAGGAGGCAGATCTTCTTGAGAATTATGTACTGGCACTTGGAATCCGGGGATTTAAGCACTGGGATGAGAAATGGGTACGTATTTACAGAGGAATGCCACCGGAAAGTATTCAGACACTGAATGAGATCCGGGAGCGTTTTGCAGATGAGACAAGGGAACTGGCTCTGAGCTTTAAGGGCGGAAAGAAAACCGTAAGAGAATACTGCACCATTCTCTATGAATTTGCGGTGAAGAGCCAGGTACAGCAGAAGCTGAAAGATCAGGAGAAAAAGTTCCGTGAGCTTGGTGATAAGGCCATGGAGAAGGAGTATGCCCAGATTTACGGAATCGTTATGGAGCTTCTGGACAGTATGGTGGAGATCCTTGGGGATGAGGTCGTGAACCGCCAGGATTTCCGGCAGCTTCTGGAAACAGGTCTGACACAGGCGAAGGTGGCACTGATTCCGCCGAGCATGGATCAGGTGCTTGTGGGTGACATGGAGAGAACCAGACTGAAGGATATCCGGGCACTGTTTTTTGTCGGGGTAAATGAGGGAAACATTCCCAAGAATACTTCCGGTGGGGGAATTCTCACAGAGCTTGACCGGGAGTTTTTTGAAGAGAAAGGAGTGCAGCTGGCTCCGGGACCGAAGGAACTGATGAATATGCAGCGCTTTTACCTGTATCTGAACATGACGAAGCCGAGAGAGCTTCTCTGTCTGTCCTTCTGCCAGTCGGACAGTCAGGGTAAGGCGTTAAGCCCTGCGTTTCTTGTAAACAATATTCAGGATATGTTTCCTGAGATGGAAATACGGCAGTGCGGGGATCTTAACAATCCGATGGAACTTCTGGAACTTCCGGGAATCAGCATGGATTATTTTCTACGGGAACTGTCCGGAGAAGCTTATCAGCAGAATCCGGTGTTTCAGGAGCTGTACAGCTGGTATCTTGAGAGTCCTGTATATAGGACAGTAGTGGAGAAGCTTGTGCGGGCTGCTTTTTCAGAGAGGCCTTCCGACCAGATCGGAAAGGCGGTGGCAGGAATCCTGTATGGGGAGATCTCACCGTACAGTGCGACAAGACTGGAACGTTATGCAGCCTGTGCATTTGCACATTTTCTGCAGTATGGTTTGAAAGTGACGGAGAGGGCTGAGTATGAATTCCGGGCCATGGATATGGGAAATGTGATGCATATGGCACTGGAGAAGTTTGCTGTTGAGCTCCGGAAGGAAGGACTGGACTGGGCAGAGCTTACAGAAGAAGAGCGGAACCAGCTTATTGACAGCTGTCTGGATCAGGTATCTGCAGATTATGGAAATACCATTCTCAAGAGTAGTGCGAGAAATGAATATATGATCGAGCGTACAAGACGAATCCTGCACCGTACGGTATGGGCTTTACAGGAGCAGCTGAAACATGGAGATTTCCGTCCGGAAGGATTTGAAGTCATATTCGGGGGCGGAAGGATCGACCGTGTGGATATTATGGAGGAGCCGGAGAAGAACCGGGTTTATGTGAAGGTGATTGATTATAAGACTGGAAATACTTCTTTTGATCTTCTGGCACTGTATCATGGTCTGCAGCTGCAGCTTATGATCTATCTGGATGGCGCATTGCAGGTGGAACAGCGGAAATATCCGGATAAGGAGATCGTTCCGGCAGGAGTATTTTATTATAATGTGAAGGATCCTATGATCCAGGAGAAGATTCATGCGGATGTGGAGAGCGTCAGCTCCCAGATGCTGAAAAAGCTGAAAATGAACGGACTGGTACAGGCAGACGATGATGTGAGTTTCCGTATTGACAATACGCTGTCCTCGATTCCGGTGTCCGTGAATAAGGACGGAAGTTTCAGCAGACGGTCTTCCGTGGCGTCCCGGAAGCAGTTTGACGCACTTGGGGCTTATGTGAGACAGAAGATCTGTGACATCCGGGAGTCGATCCTGGACGGAAATGCTGCAGTGGAGCCCTATGAGCTTGGAAAGAAGAATGCCTGCACTTACTGTGCGTACAGTACGGTTTGCGGTTTTGACAGAAAAATACCAGGTTATGAGTTTCACAGACTGCCCTCTTTCTCAGAGAGTGATCTGTGGAAGAAGATCGTGAAGGAGGATGAGTAGAATGGGGATGAAATGGACAGAAGAACAGCAGAAGGTCATCACACTTCGCGACAGGAACATTCTGGTCAGCGCAGCAGCAGGTTCCGGTAAGACGGCAGTTCTGGTACAGAGGATATTAAGTAAGATCATGGATCCTGAAAAGCCTGTAGATATTGACAGACTCTTAATCATGACCTTTACAAGGGCAGCGGCCGGTGAGATGCGGGAACGTATTGAAAAAGCACTGGATCAGGCGCTGGCAGCAGATCCGGATAATGAGCATCTGCAAAGACAGATGATGCTGATACACACAGCTCAGATCACAACAATCGATGGATTCTGTTCCTACGTGATACGCAATTATTTTCATCTGATCGGTCTGGATCCTGGTTATCGGACCGCAGATGAAGGAGAGCTGAAGCTTCTTCAGGAGGATGTTCTGAAAGAGCTTTTTGAGGACTATTATGCAGAAGGTGATGAGAAATTTACTGCCTTTGTGGAGTGCTATGCAGCAGGGAAATCCGATGAAGGGCTGAAAGAGCATGTGCTGGATCTATATAATGCTTCGATGAGTAATCCGTGGCCGGACGAATGGCTGGATGGCTGTGTTGCAAATTATCAGCTGGATCCGGAAAAGGGAATTGCAGGAACGCCGTGGTTCCATTATCTGTGGGATATTGTGGACAGTGCGTTGAAGGAGGCGGGAGAGCTTGCAGAGAATGCGATGGAGATCTGTATGGAGCCGGAGGGACCGGATCTTTATCAGGATGCACTGCAGAGTGACCTTCTGCTGATCCGGAAACTTCAGGAACTGTCCGTTAAACAGGACTATGATGAAATGACCCGGAATCTTCAGAATCTGTCTTTTGCCAGATTGTCTGGAAAGAAGATGGAAGGGGTATCGGATCAGCTGAAGAACCTTGTAAAGGATATCCGTGAGGATGAAAAAGGCATTCTCAAAGACCTTGGCAGTAAATATTTTCAGTGTACACTGGAGGAGCTTACAGAGCTGACTCAGGCATCGGCAGAACCTCTTAAGATGCTGGTAAAACTTACCAGAGACTTTACAGAACGTTTCAGCCTGAAAAAAAGAGAAAAAAACGTTCTGGATTTCTCGGATATGGAACATTTTGCACTGGATATCCTTCTTAAGAAGGATGGGGATACGTATACACCAAGTCAGGCGGCCAGGGAACTTTCTGAAAAGTATGATGAGGTGATGCTGGATGAGTACCAGGACAGTAACCTGGTACAGGAGATCCTGATGCAGAATGTTTCCGGCTGGGTCAATGATCGTAAGAATATTTTTATGGTAGGAGATGTGAAGCAGAGTATCTACCGTTTCCGGTTGGCGCGTCCGGAGCTTTTTATGGAGAAGTATCACAGCTATTCCCTGACAGAGAGCAAGGAGCAGCGTATTGATCTTCACAAAAATTTCCGAAGTCGCCCGGAGGTTCTGGAAAGTGTCAATTTTATTTTCCGTCAGATCATGGGACAGGATCTGGGAGGCATTGATTACGATGAAGCGGCAGCTCTTTATCCCGGAGCTTCTTTTCCGGAAGGAGAGGATCCGGAATTTATAAAAACAGAAGTTCTTCTTGTTGAGAAGGATGATGTGATCCTGGAGGATAATGATGAGGCAGATGCTCCGGAGAATGAAAGGGAGCTGGAGGCTCTGGCCATTGCGGACAGGATCCGGGAAATGGTGGGACATGACAGAATCCTGGATAAAGAAACGGGAGAGTATCGTCCGGTTCAATACGGAGATATTGTGATCCTGCTGCGTTCGGCGGCCGGATGGGCAGAGACCTTTGGTGAAGTGCTGGGAGCTAGGGGAATCCCTTCCTATACGGCATCCAGAACAGGATATTTTTCCACAACAGAGGTTGTGACACTTCTGAATTATCTGCGTGTGCTTGATAATCCGCTGCAGGATATTCCGCTTACCGGTGTACTGCGTTCTCCTATAGCCGGATGTACAACAGAGGATCTGGCAGAGCTTCGTATCGCATACCCGGAGGGGATGATCTATGAGTGCGTGAAAGCTTTTGTGGAGGAATACCGGGAACATAGAATCATGGAAGAGGAAAAGAGGAGACTGGGAGAAAAACTGTCCCATTTTATGGACACTGTGAATACGCTTCGAGACATGGCCGCGTACACACCGGTTCATCAGCTGATCCTGGAGGTTCTGGAACGCACCGGATACGGCAGCTACGCAAAAGCTATGCCGGATGGTGCACAGCGAAGTGCGAATCTGAACATGCTGGTGGAAAAAGCTATGGAATATGAAAAGACAAGCTATCGCGGGCTGTTCAATTTTGTCCGGTATATCCAGAAGCTGCAGCAGTATCAGGTGGACTACGGGGAAGTAAATCTTTCCGGTGCCGGAGAAAGCGCAGTACAGATCATGACGATCCACAAGAGTAAGGGACTGGAATTTCCGGTGGTATTTGCCGCAGGAATGGGCAAACGCTTTAATTTCCGTGACATGAATGCCAGTATTCTGATTCATCCGGAGCTTGGAATCGGTGCAGATGCCATTTTACCGGATAAAAGAATCATAGCCGCTTCTCTGTGCAAACAGATCATTCGAAGAGAGCTTCTGAAAGAGAGTCTTGGAGAGGAGCTTCGTGTACTGTATGTGGCACTGACAAGGGCTAAGGAGAAGCTGATCCTGTGCGGAGCTGTGGGTGATCTGGAGAATCAGATCATGGCACTGTCCGTTTTAAGGGACAACAAAGAAGAACTGATTTCTCTTGGAATGCGTATGCGTGGAAAATGCTACTGGGATTATGTGCTGCCGGCACTTGCCCGACACCGCTGCATGAACGGGATTTTTCAGGAATATGGGATTTTTATGAACCGCAATAATCCTCTTTATGGGGATGCGTCAGAGTTTGTGGTGAAAAAGATCACTGCAGCGGATCTCACAGAGAATGAGGTTGTGGAACAGGCAGAGCGGGAAATGAAAAAAGAGGTTCTGAAAAACTGGAATCCGGGAATCGTCTATGACAGTGAGATACGGGAAGAACTGGAGCGGCGTTTTTCTTTCGTATATCCTTATGAATATCTGAAAGAGCTTCCTGTGAAGGTCAGCGTATCTGAGCTGAAGAAAAGAAGCTATCACAGTGAACAGGATCTGGAGGAGACTGTGGATTATGAGCAGGACGAGGAACTTCAGCCGCTGATTCCGCGCTTTATTGAAGCGAAGAAAGAAGAAGGCTATACAGGTGCGTTTCGGGGAACTGCTTATCATCGGGTGATGGAATGTCTGGATTATCAGAGAACGGATACGCAGGAGAAACTTCGGGTGCAGCTTGAGGAACTGGTGAGTCTGAAAAAAATGGAAGAAAAAGAGGCGGCGTCTGTGCGGATTCGTGATATTCTGCATTTTGTGGAATCAGCACTGGGCCACAGGATGAAAGCGGCAGCACTGCAGAAAAAGCTTTTCCGGGAGCAGCCCTTTGTGATCGCAAGAAAGGCATCAGAGCTGGAAGGGGAATGGCAGTGTGAGGAAGATGTTCTTGTACAGGGAATCATTGACGCATATTTCATTGAGAATGATGAAATCGTTCTGGTGGACTATAAAACGGACTTTGTAAGAAACGGAGAAGAACAGAAGCTGATCGACCGGTATCATGTACAGCTTGAGGATTATGCCCAGGCACTGGAGCGGATGACCGGACGCAGAGTGAAGGAGAGATATATCTATTCCTTTACACTTGGAAAAGAAATCCGGCTGTGAGAGATTACACTCTCCAGCCGGCAGGATATTTGTTTTTCAGGATTCCGTTGACAAGTTTGCCGAAGCCGACAGGATAGCCGTCTGCACAAAGAAGATGCCAGCCCTTTTTGTGAGCAGCTTCATCCGGTTCGATGTTAAGAGTTTCGCCCTTCAGATAGCGGGTGATACGTTCATCGGAAACGGAAAGGGAGATAGTAGCTTCGATATCTCCTTTATGAAGTGCCAGCGCCAGAGGCTGGGATGGCTCGAAGCGGTTTTTCTTGAGATCGCCGAGATACAGACCGTTTCTCAGAAAGGAAATGCCACGAAGATCCAGAGGGAAAGGAAGATGATAGTAGACCTTATCCTTGCGGACCTCCACGCGGTTCCAGTCGAATTCCTGTCCGCCGAGAGTTTTTAAGCCGATCTCTGCAAAAAATTCATCCAGCCATTTGCGGGTATTTTTATCCGGTCCTTTCTCTAAGGAGCGGAAAACAGGTGGAAGAGAGTCTCCTTTTTTGCGGAAAAGGGCGAGAAAGTGTCCCTCGCCGTCCATTTTATGTGGAAAAATACGGACACATTTGCGAAGCTCCTCCGAATCGAAGGCGGCGGCAGCACCGGCGAATTTCGGGCGTCCCGCTGAAAAGCCCTCATATCCGGGCATTTCAATAAGCTCCATATCCGGCCGTTCACTGAGAAGATAAGCGACAACCTCTTCGTCCTCACATGGTGCAAAGGTGCAGGTGGAATAGAGTAACATTCCGCCGGGGCGAAGCATGTCTGCAGCTTTCAGGACAAGATCCTTCTGAATGTCGGAAAGCTCAGCGGATTTTTCAGGAGTCCAGTCGCGGGCAAGTGCTTCTTCCTTTCGGAACATACCTTCTCCGGAGCAGGGAGCGTCCAGAAGAATCTTGTTGAAAAAGGATGGAAAACGCTGTGCAAGCTTGGCTGGTTTTTCATCGGTGACGAGCATATTTTTGATACCAAAAAGCTCCAGATTTCTGAGAAGGGCTCTGGCTCTGGATGTGCTGATATCATTGGCAAGCAGAAATCCGGTATCATTTAAAGCAGCACCGAGAGCGGTAGCTTTTCCGCCGGGAGCTGCACAGAGATCAAGAACGAAATCTCCGGGCTCAATAGGAAGTCTGGAGGCAGGTGTCATGGCACTTGGCTCCTGAAGATAGTAAAGTCCTGCCTGATAGTAAGGACAACGTGCCGGGCGGCTCTCCTCATTATAAAAATATCCGTTTGAGATCCACGGGATCGGCTGAAGCTTAAAAGGTGAAAGCGCTTCAAACTCCTGACAGGAAAGCTTCGCTGTATTTACGCGGAGACCGTAGGTTCGTGGATTTTCGTAGCTTTTCAGAAAAGCGTCATAATCGTCTCCAAGCATTTCTTTCATCCGCTCCAAAAAAGGAAGCGGAAGTGTCTTTATTTTATCTGAATCTGTCATAGTTCCTCCATAAATGTGTGTATGCATTTTCTGATCGGAAATATTGAAAATGCGTACAGTCGTTAGGTATTTCTGAAAACATTATAAAGGATGTGAACATTTTTCTAAATACTATTGACAAAACTATATTATACAATATATAGTATTACTTGGAAAATAATATTATATATTTTATTATATGAAGGATAAAGAATATACAGATCGTTATAGAGAGGTGAGCAGATGGTATTTAACACAGGAGCTGCCCTCCTGGATGCAATCGTTCTGGCTGTTATTTCCAGGGAGAAAGATGGAACTTATGGATATAAGATCACTCAGGATGTGCGTAGTGTTCTGGAGGTTTCAGAATCTACGCTGTATCCGGTACTTCGAAGACTTCAGAAGGATGAATGCCTGGAAGCCTACAATATGGAATATGCAGGCAGAAACCGGAAGTATTACAAGCTGACTGACAAGGGTGCGGCACAGCTGAAGCTTTACAGAAGTGAATGGGGAATCTATTCATCCAAGATTACCAGGATGTTTGAGGAAGGAGTTTGAACATGGACAGAAGGCAGTTTATGGAACAGCTTGAGAGGCTGCTTTTCGATATTTCAGAGACCGAGCGGCAGGAAGCAATGGAATATTATGAGGAATATTTTGACGATGCAGGCGAGGAGAACGAGAGTGAGGTGATCCGGGAGCTTGGGAGCCCGGGGAAAGTTGCCGCGATCATTAAGGCGGATCTTCAGGAGAACAGTGGAGATTACAGCGAATATACGGAGAACGGATACCAGGACACCAGAATTAAAAAAGAGAATGATATGCCGGACAAATATACAGAAATAGCATTCCGGGAAACAACGAATAAGAATGAAAGACATCAGAAAGCCGGAAGCAGGAGAGAGAGACGTGCACAGCGAGGCTATCATGCAGAGAAGAAGCAGAATAAGGCAGGCGTCATACTGGCGCTGATCGTACTTGTTTTTGCGGCACCTTTGTTAAAAGGTCTGTTTGGCGGAGTACTGGGGATCCTTGTGACGTTAGTTTTATTGCCGTTTTTTCTGACATTTTGTGTCGGAGCAGGATCAGTTGTACTTGTGATCGCTGCAATCGCGTGTGTGATCGTGGGAATTCCGCTTGCTTTTTCCATGCCGCCTGCAGGAATTCTTACGGTTGGTATCGGATGCCTGATGATGGCACTGGGACTGTTTTTACTGGCACTGACGGTATGGCTTGCAGGTAAGCTGCTTCCAATGATACTTCGGAAGTTTACAGGATTTTGCAGCAATATCATAAGCGGAAGAAAGGCGGAGAAAGTATGAAGCGTTTTCTGAAAGTGATACTTGTTATGGCAGTAGTGTTTGCAGTAGTGGGATTTGGACTTACTGCAGGTGGCGTCGGTATGGGTGCGACTATGGGGGATATCAGTATTTTGGATAATGGACTTAATCAGGTGCGACATAGTTTTGCTAATCGTCTGGAAGAGAAGGAATCGGATGAGGAGGACTTTGAAGATGAAGCTGATGAGCAATCGGATGTTTCCGGTCTGATAAAAACTTACAGGGCATCGGATGTATCTGAGATTTCTCTTGACCTGAAATATGAAGAAGTTATTCTGAATATCTGGAATGAGGAGCAGGTGCGGGTGAAGGTTAGCGGAACAGATCATAATAAGGTGGAAATCAGGAGCAGCAATGGCAGTCTGACGATCCGCAGCAACAGGAAAGTAAAGAATCGTATGATCGAGATATCCTGTCCTGCAAATAAGAAGTTTCAGGATATGAATATTCAGATGGGAGCCGGTACCATAGAACTTGACGGAGATTTTAAGACTGATAAGCTGAAGATTAATGTAGGTGCCGGAACGCTTGAGAATTCCGGAAGTATGGCGGCACAGAATGCAGAGATTGCAGTAGGTGTGGGCTGCGTGGAGATTGAGAAGCTTGCTGCTGTGAATGTAATAGGAGAATGTGGCATGGGAAGCATGGAGTTTTCACTTGCGGGCAAAAATACAGATTATAGCTATGAACTGAAATGTGGACTTGGAAACCTGGATGTGGACGGAGCATTGGAAACTTCATTGACTTCTGGCAGCAGAACTATTGAAAATGCAGGAGCCAAAAATACGATCAGCCTGGATTGCGGAATGGGTGAGGTCAATGTTGAGTTTGAACAAGAAGTATGAAATGGGAGGTATGTATTATGAGTAACAAGAGACTTTACAAATCATCAGTAAACCGTATGTTGTGTGGTGTCTGTGGAGGTATTGCGGAATATTTTGATATTGATCCGACACTGGTCCGTCTTGTATGGGTGATCGTTACCTTTATGGGCGGAGCAGGAATTCTGGCCTATATCATTGCTGCAATCATCATTCCGGACGGAAGAGACTAGGAAAAAGTACTCTGCGTCGTATAATTTTTCAAAAAATGTCCATACTTCATAAAAAAGATGAGGAGTGTGGATATGAACAAGGAGAAAGAAGTGAAGGCATTCCTGGAAGGAAAGCTTTCCCAGGCGGAGAAACTGAAATATGAGATCGCTGACGAGATGGGAGTACTGGATAAAGTGCTGAAGGATGGATGGAAGAGTCTCTCAGCCAAGGAAACCGGACGGATCGGTGGTCTGATGACAAAAAAGAAACATAAGAAATAGGGAGCAGCCTGAAGGAACAGTAAGAGTTATCCTTCAGGCTGTTTTATACTTTTTTCAGACTTTACGGGTGGACTGAGAGGGGAAAAAGAGCTATACTGATTGCATGATTAGGAGGTAGAAAAATGGGAGAAAAAATTAGCAAGATTCTAAAAGGAGAGATCGTTTCATCGGTATTTTATATACTGCTGGGACTCTGCCTGATCCTGATCCCCACACAGACGGTCGATGTGATCTGTAAGATCGTATTCGGGCTGATCCTGATCGGAGCGGGCATTTATCATATCTATATTTACATACGTGGAAAAGAGACCGCGACCATCCTGGATCTGCTGAGCGGTGTGATGGTTTTTGTGCTTGGCGTATTTCTTTTTATGACGCCTTCTATCGTGATCAAGCTTCTTCCATGGATGCTGGGTGCTTTTGTGCTTGTAGACAGTCTGTGGAAATTTAAAGGAGCTTTCCTTCTGAAAAAAGGCGGTCAGAAAACCTGGAGTGTACTGCTGATCGGCAGTCTCATCTTTATTGCTCTGGGAATCGTGATGCTGTTCGGAAGATTCCCGAAGATCATGACACTTCTGATCTTTTCCGGCTGGATCCTGGTGTGCAATGGTGTGGCAGATATCGTGTTCTTTATTATCATGAAGCTTGGACTTCGAAAGATTGCGAAAAAAGCCGAAGCAGCTAAGGAAAATGCGTCCGAAACAGATGGAAATACAGCGGAAACAGCGGCTGAACAGACAAATCAGACCGCAGTGCCAATGTACAAAGAAAATAGTGAAAGCATTGGCAGTGCAGCGAAAAAATATGAACAGCCGGATGTTTCCGAAAATAGCTTTCTGATGTCGAAAGAAAAAACAGAGAAATCTGAGGAATCGAATGGACAGCCGGAAAATATCGCTGATATAGAGAATATGACAGAGAACGTAGCTGCATCAGAGGAGACATCTGCAGAGAATACTGAGGATGAAACCGCTGCACAGACCGACACCGGAGAAGCCATGGCGTCACTGGCAGAACAGCAGGCGCAGAGCAATAACACCCGGTGGGAAAAAGAGCCGGAGAGTGCGGAGATGGGTATTTTTGATGTGGGAAAGGATGTCGTAAAGAGCGGCAGCCTGAAGGATCTCCTGAACAGCTCAGACGATGAGGAACTGGAAGAATGGAAAGACTGATCATGGATTTTTCCGGGATATATGAGGATCAGCAGTTCTGGAAGACGAAAGAACCGATCTGGGTGGAATGCGGGGATATTCCGGGAACCAACTGCTACTGTGATGCGGATGCGATGGATGAGATACGCAGCCGCATCAGACCGTATTCCTGTGGAGGAATTCACTTTATTGATTCCGGAAACTATCATTATATGACAAGGATCTGGCTGGAAAAGATTTCTCATCCCTTTGAGCTTCTGGTGTTTGACAATCATACAGATATGCAGCCACCTGCGTTTGGCGGTCTGCTTTCCTGCGGCGGCTGGATCTACGATTCCCTGATGGAGATTCCCTTGCTGAAAAAAGTGATCCTCATAGGACCGGACGAAGAGGCTTTTTCCAGAGTAGAGCCGGAGATTCGGGAGAAGGTGGATTTTTTAAGCAGAGAGAAGCTTCTGGATATGGACGAAGCGGAAATTCCGGATTTTGTAAGAGCACATGTGGGAAAAAATCCTCTTTATATATCCATAGATAAAGATGTTCTTAACAAAGAGGAGGCAGATACTAACTGGAGCCAGGGAGATATGAAGCTGGAAACCATGCTACAGTGTCTGGAAGCGGTTGTATCAGAGTGTGCCGGAATGACAGATACAGAACGAAATGTACAGGAATATATTCTGCCGGGAATCCTGGGAGTGGATATCTGTGGAGAATGTGATGCCACAGAGGGCGAAAACAGTGAATTAAATGATCGTGCCAACGACAGACTGTGGGAATTTTTTCTGTCAGAAGAAGAGAAAGCGTATGGAAACAAGACATCAGGAGGAGACAGATGAAAAACGAACTTCTTACCATAGGGCCATTTACGGTATATGGCTACGGTCTGATGATCGCCATCGGAATCGTTGCCGGCTGTCTGAGCGCGGAATACAGAGCCGGAAAACAGGGGCTTGATAGCGATGAAATCTTTCCCATGATCCTGTGGTGCCTGCTTGGTGGATTCCTGGCGGCAAAGCTTCTTTTCTGGATCACAGAATGGAGATCAATTATAGAGGATCCGGGATTTATGCTGGAAACCTTAAGTTCGGGATTTGTGGTATTCGGCGGTATCATCGGAGGAATTTTTACAGGACTTGTTTATTGCAGAGTCCGGAAACTGACGTTTTTCAAATATGCAGATGTGATGCTTCCTTCGGTGGCTCTGGCGCAGGGCTTTGGACGGATCGGATGTTTTCTGGCAGGCTGCTGTTATGGAAAAGAGACACATGGTATCTTATCGGTTACATTTCAGGAATCCGTTTATGCACCGAATCATGTAGCACTGATTCCGACACAGCTGTACTCCAGCGGACTGGATTTTCTGCATTTTCTGGTGCTGATACTGATCGTCCGTCATAAAAAAGCAGACGGTCAGGTGACAGCCTGCTATCTGATTTTCTACAGTATGGGACGTTTTATCATAGAATTTTTCAGAGGAGACATCATCAGGGGAAGTGTGGGGATTTTTTCAACTTCTCAGTTTATCAGTATTTTTACGGGAATTGCAGGAATTTTGCTTCTGGTGCAGGTGATGAAAAGAAGTACGTCAAAAGTGGCAGGACGATAAGAGAAGGTCTGCATTGCCACAAAACAATCCGACAGCAGACATATGGACAGGCCGTTTACGCATAAGTCTGTGAAAACGGCAAAAGCAGGTCTGCTATGCTGAAAAAAGAAGATTTTGAGCCATATATGGGAACACAGGAAGAAATCCCCGGAGTGCAGCCGGAAAATCCGGCACAAAGTGAGCACTTCGGGGATTTTATCGTGAAATACATGCAAAATGTAAAAAATACCATGGAGCTTTTTCCGGGAACTGTTTTTCAGGAAATCAATGAAATATTCGGAATCCTGTATGTGCCGCTGGAAAATATGGGAGAGATGGAGGTTACTGGAACTTCTTATAATTCCATTCCGAAATGCTATACATATATGGATATGGAAGCAGCCGGAGCGTCGGGCGTTACCAGGCTTCACGATCATCCTTATCTGAAGCTGCGGGGAAGGGGAACTGCTGTAGCTGTGATCGATTCGGGGATTGATTATCAGAATCCGGTTTTTCGAAATGCAGGGGGAACCAGGATCGAATATCTATGGGATCAGTTGCTTGAAGGCGATGAAAACAGCAGGGCGGAGGTGCCATACGGACGGCTGTTTCGAAAAAAGGATATTGACCGGGCACTGGAAGAGGAAGAACCTCTCCGGATCGTGCCGTCAGAGGATACCAACGGACACGGAACGGCACTGGCCGGGATTGCCGCCGGAAACCAGGTTCTGGAAGAAAATTTCACAGGAGCAGCACCGGAGGCATCTCTGATTATTATTAAGGTAAAACAGGCAAAGCAGTATCTTCGGAATTTTTATCTTTATCCGCCGGATGCGGAGGTTTTTCAGGAGAATGACCTTATGATGGCGGTGGCTTTTGCCATGAAATGGGCAAGGGAGCTTGGAATGCCGCTGTCCATATGCCTTGGGATCGGCAGCAGCCAGGGCGCGCATCTGGGAAAAAACGCACTCAGCCAGTATGTGGATTATGTGGCGAATTTTTCCCAGGTGTCTGTATCTGTGGCTGCGGGAAATGAGGGGAATACCCGGAATCACAGCACCGGATTTTTTTCTCAGGGAAGAGGGCGGATCACTACAGAACTTCGGATCGCGGAGAAGGAGCAGGGATTTACACTGGAATTCTGGGGAGAACCGCCGGAGATCTATCAGATTTCCATTCAGTCACCAACGGGGGAGAGCCTGGATGTGAGTAGTTCACTGGGGGCAAGGACACAGGAGCTGTCTTTCGTTTTTGTGGAGACGAAGGTGTATGTGAATTATATTCTGATCGAGAGACAGACAGGATATTCGCTTGTATATCTGCGCTTTTTTCATCCGGCAGCGGGTATCTGGAAGATTTTTACGGAGGCCAGAAACCGGCAGAATGTGCAGTTCCATATGTGGCTTCCAGTGGAAAGCCTGATCTCCCAGGATACGTATTTTCTGGAGCCATCGCCATATACGACCGTCACTGCACCTGGAGACGCGGGAAACAGTATCACGGCAACTGCTTATCAGCACAAGGACGGAAGTCTTTATATAGCGGCGGGAAGGGGGTACACACCTTCGGGAATGGTGACCCCCCATCTGGCTGCTCCTGGGGTGAATGTGAAGGCTCCGCTGATGAGAGGCGCATTTGGGGTGCGTTCTGGCACCAGTATTGCGGCAGCACAGATGTCCGGGATTGCAGCGCTTTTGTTTGAATGGGCGATCATACGGAACAATCAGCCGTTTTTTACGGGAAGCAGTGTGAAATATTATCTGCAAAGAGGAGCCCGAAGAGAGGAGAATATGCAGTACCCCAATCCGGAGTGGGGGTATGGGCGTGTGGATCTGTATCATACGTTTGAGTTGCTGACATAGAAATTTATGGATATAAAAAACATGCCTGGCGGAAGAATTGTTTCTGCCAGGCATCATATATGAAAAAATATCTTTACTGCTGTGTAAATTATTCTGCGTTATCTTCAGAAGCAGATGCTTTGGTGTGCTTGGATTTTCCTGAAATCATTTTATGACCGGAGTAGATTGACATGATCATACAGAGCAGTGAACTTAAGGCAAAATATTTATGGGCTGATCTCATATTCTTGTAACCGGTGTAAAATGCTCCCAGCATGGTAAAAAGTGCACCGAGTGACCAATATTTATGTGCTTTCATTTTGAACCTCCATGAGAATTATTTTCGGTATACAAACGCCGGAAGTCCGTCTTCACCGACCGGAACTTCCACTGTTCCCTGGATCAGAGGACGTGCATAGCGGATGAAGTCTTCTGTAACGTCGGAGCCGTCGGCTGTGATCCAGTCAACTGGCACGGTTTTTTCTTCGTTGCAGATGAGATTGACATCCTCCAGGGTGCATTTCATGGAATAAGGAGAGTCGCTTAAACGACTGAAGGCGATCATCTTTCCAGTTTCGCCGGAGAGAGCAGCCTGAACGCCGAATTCACCGGCGAGGATTGCTTCCTGCTGGTCTGTCTCGGAGAGCATGGAGGCGGAACAGCGCTGACTGACGTTGAGCTCAACAGAACGTGCCTTGACACCAAGACGGCTGCGGACAAGATTCTCCAGGTATTTGCCACAGCCTGCAAGCATCTTGTGACCAAAAGCATCCGTTCCTGCGGCACTGTCATATTCACAGATGAAGGTGCCGTCTTTATCGTGGATTCCTTCGGACACACAGACAACAACGTTGCAGTTTTTCTCGAAGGCGGCATTTACTTTCTGAAGAAATTCCTCTACATCGAAATCTGTTTCCGGAAGATAGATGAGAAGGGGATTATCTCCGGTGTATTTGCGGGCCAGGGCAGCAGCACCTGTAAGCCAGCCTGCATGACGTCCCATGATCTCAATGATGGTGACAGATTTTTTTTCGTAGACACAGGCGTCCAGAGTGATTTCACGGACAGTGGAAGCTACGTAGCGTGCAGCGCTTCCGAAGCCCGGTGTGTGATCGGTATTTACCAGGTCATTATCAATGGTTTTCGGTTCACCCAGGATACGGATATCACTTCCGATCTTCTCGGCATAGCGGGAAAGCTTGCTGACAGTATCCATGGAATCGTTGCCACCGATATAGAAGAACCAGCCGATGTTCATCTCTTCAAACTTGCGGAAAAGTTCAGGATAAACCGGATCTTCCAGAGATTCGGGGAGCTTGTAGCGGCAGGAACCAAGGTAGGCACCGGGTGTCCAGGTCAGTGCCTGAAGCTGATCTCCCGGAAGTGTTTCCTTGAAATCAAGGATGGTTCCGTTTAAAAATCCCTCGATGCCGTTGACCATGCCATAAACGTGGTCGATTTCGTCTGTGTGCCTAAGTGCTTCGGATACCACACCGTAAAGACTGCTGTTGATCGCTGCGGTCGGTCCGCCGGACTGTCCTGCGATAAGGTTCTTTTTTGACATTTTGATACCTCCTGAGTGTTGTTTTTTTATATTGTACCAGAAATACGCGAGGATAACATCCAAAAATTCCACCTTTTTTCATAAAAATTTACTCTGTACAAATGGATATTTCATAGTAAAATAATAGTAAAGATAGAAAAAAGGAGGCGGAGAATTAATGACAGTGAGAAAAGTACAGTTTGAAACCATGGATGAAGTGAATCGTTTTCTCGACGTGACAGAGCGTTTTCCATTTGCTGTGGATTTAAAGAGAGGGCACAGAACCGTAAACGGAAAATCGATTCTCGGAGTTGCATCCATTGGGCTTGGAAGAGAAATGGAATTTTGTGCACATGTGCCGGAGCTTGCACCTGAGATTACATCCAGACTTGATTTTTGCATGAGATAGTTTTGCAGAGAGGAAAACAGAATATGACGGCTCAAAGTAGAATGAGGATATCATAAGGTCGCAGAGGCGATGAAAGATATCCTCGTTTTTTTATGCACTCGAATATTTTTGTATATGACAAATGTAACTATTTAGAAAAAAATCTAAATACCTGTTGACTTATGAATGAGAAAAATATATATTCTATTTAGAAATATTTCTAAATATTATAAAAAAGAACGGAGCGTAGATACCCGTTCGGAAGGGAGGCAGCAATGGCTTTTGCGGAAACCTTCAAGGCGCTTTCGGATCCTGTGCGAAGGGAAATCCTGCAGCTTTTAAAGAATGGGAAAATGTCGGCCGGTGAGATCGGCGGACATTTTGACATGACGGGAGCGACCATATCCTATCATCTGAAGATTCTTAAGAAAGCGGATCTGGTGTGGGAGACGAAGGTGAAGAATTTTGTGTATTATGAGCTGAATACTACGGTGGTAGAAGAACTGCTTCTGTGGCTCAGCGACCTGAAAGGAGAAAATAAACATGAAGAATGAGGAAAGAAAAGAATTTTTAAAGGAATATAAGACATCACTGATCTCAGGATGCCTTCTTACACTGTCGCCGTCACTGGCAGGAGTTCTCCTCTGGAACCGTCTGCCGGAAAAGATTGCCACACATTTTGACACGCATAATCTGGCGAATGGCTGGAGCAGCAAACCTATGGCCGTGTTCGGAATTCCGTTTCTGCTGCTTCTGGTGCATCTGTTCTGCGTGATTGCTACAGCGAATGATCCGAAACGAAGAAATATCGGTAAGCGTATTTTTAATATGATCCTGTGGCTGGTACCGATCGTGTCAGTGGTCTGCTGTATGTCGATCTACGGGGTAGCACTGGGAATGGATGTAAATGTGGGAATGGTGATAAATATACTGGTTGGGCTTATGTTTATCTTTCTGGGAAATTATATCCACAAGGTGAAACAGAATTATACAATAGGAATCAAACTTTCCTGGACACTGAACAGTGAGGAGAACTGGAACAGAACTAACCGTCTGGCGGGCTGGACGATTATTCTGGGAGGCGTTCTTTTTCTGGCGAATTCTCTGATCCTGAGTATAAATCTGCTGCTGATCATTGTGGCGGTATGTGTGCTGATCCCGATGGTCTATTCTTTTATTCTTTATAAGAAAGGAATCTGAGAAAGTAATGGTGAAATAGCCCTCTTCGTGATATGATAAAGGTATAAAAAATGCCGTGAACAGACATCAGACAGGAGGGATCTATATGACAGAACTGAGCCGTTTTCAGAAGGATGTGGAAGTTGCTGCGAATGCCCTTGAAATGAGGGCGGAGAACGAAGATGCAAAGACGGAAGCGGAACATCTTTACCGGAAGTTTGGAAGTACCAAGCAGGAGCCGCTTCGCCTGGCTGTTGCATTGCGTGGATATTTTCTGGCAGAAGAGGTGACAGAGGAAGAGCGGGAGGACTACGGCGCTTACCTTAAGAAGCGGATACGGCCGGCAGTGGAACGCCTGATCCTGGAGGATGACTGGGAAAAGATCGAGAAGCTTTATGAAAATGAGTGGTTCGGCGAGCGGGAGCTGGAGGGGTTTCTAAAGCTCGCCGAGGAATGGCGAAAACCTGCGGCACTGATGGGACTTCTTCATTTAAAAAAAGAAAACTACGGATTTAAAGAGAAGAAATTTGAACTGTGAGAAATGTGGTTCGAAAGGAGGCGCATCCCGTGGATCGGAAACAGGAAGAACTGGGAGTACATATTCTGGAAAATATCAGGAACGAGTTGTACTACTATTTTCCATATCTGGATGGTGCCTTTGCATGTATTCATGGAGAAGCTTCGGATAAAACAAGAACCATCGGTACAGACGGAGAAGCCTTTCTTTTTTCACCACAATATCTTATGGAGCTTTATGTGAAAAAGCCGGAAGCTGTGCGAAGAGGATATCTGCATATGCTGCTTCACTGTCTGTATCTGCATATTTTCCGCGAGAACAGTGAAGACCGGCGTCTGTGGAATCTGGCCTGTGATATTGCAGTGGAGCAGATCATCACCAGGGAGAAGATCACGGTTCTGAAAACCGAAGAAAATGAGATAAAAAGAAAGACTCTCAAAGCACTTGGAAGTCAGGTGGATTCCGCAGAAAAGATTTACCATAAGCTGAAAACAGAGAGCTTTCCGTTCCGTCTGGAGGAGATGGAGTCAGCTTTTCATTTTGATGACCACACACTCTGGGACGCCTGCACAGGAGAAATGGGAAAAAAGACAAAAGAGAAATGGAACCGTCTTCTTTCCTATACAGCTGCAAACAGGCAGGATCACCGGAAACGGCGGGGAATGAAGGAAGGGGACCAGAGCGAGGAGACCGGTACCATAAAATCAGGAAGGTACGATTATAAGAAGTTTCTCCGGCAGTTTTCCGTGCTGCGTGAGGAAGTGGAGCTGGACATAGAAAGCTTTGATTATATTTTTTATAATTACGGAATGGAACACTATGGAAATCTTCCGCTGATCGAGCCGCTGGAATATAAAGAAGTGAACCGGCTTGAGGAGCTTGTGATCGCCATTGATACCTCCGGTTCCTGTGACGGGGAGACGGTGCGGCGATTTCTTGGAGAAACCTATTCGATCTTAAGTGAGAAAGAGAATTTTTTTCATAAGATGAAGGTGTATCTTATTCAGTGTGACTGCTGCGTGCAGGATGTGAAAGTAATCCATTCGGAGGAAGAATGGAAGGAATACAGCCGTAATATCGTGATCCAGGGGCGTGGCGGAACGGATTTCCGGCCGGTGTTCCGGTATGTGAGGGAGCAGCAGGTGAAAAAAGAAATCCACCATTTAAAGGCACTGATCTATTTTACAGATGGAGACGGGATTTATCCAGCTGTGAAGCCGGATTATGAGACAGCTTTTGTATTTTTGCATAAAACAGAAAAAATGGAACTTGTTCCGCCTTGGGCGATCCGGCTTGTGGCAGAGCAGGAAGGAGCGGAACGAAGACGATGAACATAAAAGAAGCGAAAGAAGAGATACGGCATACCTTGCTGGCATACAACAAAAAAGATGCTCATGGGCGTTATACATTCCCAAGACTGAGACAGCGTCCTGTCCTTCTCATGGGACCTCCCGGAATCGGAAAAACTGCGATCATGGAACAGGTGGCAGAAGAATGCAACGTGGGTCTTGTGGCTTATACGATCACTCATCACACAAGGCAGAGCGCGGTTGGACTGCCGCGTATCGTGACGCGCTGCTACAACAGAAAAGAGGTCAGCATCACAGAGTATACTTTAAGTGAGATCATAGCTTCTGTATATGACTGTATAGAGCACAGCGGAAAGAAAGAGGGAATTCTTTTTATTGATGAGATCAACTGTGTGTCGGAGACGCTTGCGCCTACGATGCTGCAGTTTCTGCAGAACAAGACCTTTGGAAGTCACAGTGTTCCGGAAGGATGGCTGATCGCGGCAGCGGGAAATCCGCCGGAATACAATAAATCTGTCCGGGAATTTGATATTGTGACGCTGGACCGTGTGCGGCGCATGGATCTGGAGGCTGATCTGGATGTATGGATGGAATATGCCTGGAAAAAAGGGATTCATGGTGCGATCCTGTCATATCTTGGCATGAAAAAAGAGCATTTTTATTCTGTGGAAAATACTGCCGAGGGAAAATTTTTCGTGACTGCGAGAGGCTGGGAGGATCTTTCGGAAATCCTAAAAGCTTATGAAGAGCTTGGCGTTGAAATCACGGAGAATCTGATCGGGGAATATTTGTGCAGGGATGAGATCGCCAGGAGCTTTTTTGCCAGCTATCAGCTGTACCGGAAGTACGGAACGGACTATGGGCTTGACAGGCTGCTGGATGGGACTATGCCGGAGGATGAGCGCGGGGAGCGGGAAAAAATGGCAAGGGAGGCATCGTTTGAGGAACGCTTTCTCGTAACCGGACTTCTGCTTGACGGACTGAACAGCAGTTTTCTTTCATACGAAAAGCTTGATAAAGAGACGGAAGTGGTCTACCAGGAGCTTCTACATCTGAAAGCATTTCTGAGCGATAAGAAAGAGATCACTGCCCTGGAAGAATTTATTGATGTGAAGAAAAAGAGCCTTGCGGTGCGGCTGGAGGCAGAGCTTCTGACTGTAGAGCAGCAGACGCAGGAGGAGCTGGCGATCCGTATGCTGGAGGAATACAGTCTTACGCTTCGGAAGGAGCATATTACAGATGCGGAGGATGGTTTTGAACGGATACGGGAGTTGTTCGGCGAAATGACAGCCAGACGTAAAAAAGTGGCAGAACAGGTAAAAGGAGAGCTTGACCGGGCGTTTGCGTTTATGAAGGATTGCTTCGGGGACGGTCAGGAGACGGTGCTTTTTGTGACCGGGCTGACAAGAAACAGCCATGCAGGGGCTTTTATCCGGGAGTATGGCTGCGAACCGTATTTTGCCTGCAGTGAGAAGCTTCTTTACCGGAAGCAGGAGAAGAAACTTCAGGAGGAATGTAAAACACTATTAGAAATATGAATGATCTCTTAACGAATACTTATGACTGGAGAGGGCCTGGCGCCTTGACAGAGAGACCGGATTGGTGATACCGTAATTGTGTCGAAAACAAACAAAACAAAAACCGAATGATGAGGTGTGAAAACATGCAGGAATTAAAACCAATCAAAGAAGGTAAAGTACGTGAGATCTATGACAACGGCGACAGCTTGATTATGGTTGCAACAGACCGTATCAGCTGCTTTGACGTAATTCTGAATAACGAAGTTACAAAGAAAGGTGCAGTACTGACACAGATGTCCAAATTCTGGTTTGACATGACAGAGGACATTCTTCCTAACCATATGATTTCTGTAGATACAAAGGACATGCCGGAGTTTTTCCAGCAGGAGAAATTCGAAGGAAAATCCATGATGTGCCGTAAGCTGAACATGCTGCCAATCGAATGTATCGTCCGTGGATACATCACAGGAAGCGGCTGGGCAAGCTACAAGGAGAACGGTACTGTCTGTGGCATCAAACTTCCGGAGGGACTGAAGGAATCCGACAAGCTGCCTGAGCCAATCTACACACCATCCACAAAGGCTGAGATCGGTGATCACGACGAGAATATTTCTTTTGAGCAGAGCATTGATCATCTTGAGAAATATTTCCCTGGAAAAGGCCGCGAGTATGCTGAGAAGCTTCGTGACAACACTATCGCACTGTACAAGAAATGTGCAGAATATGCCCTCAGCAAGGGAATCATCATTGCAGATACAAAATTCGAGTTCGGACTTGATGAGGAAGGCAACCTGGTGATTGGCGATGAGATGCTGACACCGGACAGCTCCCGTTTCTGGCCGGCAGAAGGCTATGAACCAGGACATGGTCAGCCATCCTTTGACAAGCAGTTTGCCCGTGACTGGCTGAAAGCCAACCCGGGTAACGACTGGACACTTCCACAGGAGATCGTGGACAAGACCATCGAGAAATATCTTCAGGCATACAAAATGCTCACAGGCAAAGAATTAGCCTGAAAAAGTTATCTTTGAGATCATACCGCATAAGCAGCTTCGGACGCCCAATCCGGAGCTGCTTTTTTCTGCATAAAACAAAACAGTTGCAAGAAAACGGAGGGATATTTATAATGAATACAGAAACCACATAATCCTGACAGATCAAAGGAGGGTGATTATGAGCAGGAAAGACAGGAAAAAAAAGAAAAAAACAGCAGGGGATTACATCCTGACTCTTGTACTGATCGCGGCGATCTGTGTATTCTGTTATGCGGCATTTAATCTCTATCATATTTATACAGAGTATAAAAAAGGCACAGACGAGTATAACAGCATCTCAGAAATGGCAGTGACAGAACGTGATCCGGATGAGGTGGAAGAGCTGGGACAGCCGGACGAACAACAGCAGCCGGTGGCACCGATCAGCATTGATTTTAATTCCCTTAAGAGCATCAATAATGATGTGATCGGCTGGATTTATATGGAAGCCTTACCCCAGATCAGTTATCCGGTGGTGCAGGGAGAGGATAATAACACATATCTCCACCAGACTTATGAGAAAAACTACAATTTTGCAGGAACGATCTTTATTGATTATGAAAATAAAAGAGATTTCAGTGACTGTAATACCCTGGTATACGGACACAATATGAAGAATGGTTCCATGTTTGGAATGCTGAAGAAATACAGAGAAGATGAAACACTTTATAATGCCAGCAAATATTTCTGGATCCTTACCCCGGAGAAGAACTACAGGTATGAGATCATTGCAGCATATACGACTTCTGTGGACAGTGATACTTATACCCTGTTTAAGGGACCTGGTAAGGAATTTCTGGAATATGAGAAAAAAATGCTCAAGAATTCGGAAATCAAGACAGATGCCAGTGAGGATAAGGCGGATAAAAAAGACAAGATTGTTACACTTTCTACATGCACTGGTAATCAGGCAACGCGTTTTGTTGTACAGGGAAAGCGTGTAAATGCAGTTGATCCGCAGTAAAGATGTCTCCAGGTGTTGATCGTAAGCGCAAAGCGGGAGGAAGATATATATGGGAAATGAAATCGAAAAATTACAGAAGATCATTGATGAATACGATAATATCGTATTTTTCGGAGGGGCCGGCGTTTCCACAGAGAGCGGAATTCCGGATTTTCGGAGTCAGGATGGTCTCTACAATCAGAAGTATGATTATCCGCCGGAGACAATCTTAAGCCATACGTTTTTTATGCGAAGGCCGGAGGAATTTTTTAAATTTTATCAGGATAAGATGCTCTGCGATACGGCAAAACCGAACGAAGCTCATCTTAAGCTTGCCCAGCTGGAACAGGCAGGCAAGTTAAAAGCTGTGATCACGCAGAATATTGATAATCTTCATCAGATGGCAGGAAGCCGGAACGTTCTGGAACTTCATGGAAGCGTTTACCGTAATCACTGTATGAAATGCGGAAAGTTCTATGATTTCCAATATATGAAAGCCGCAAAAGGTGTTCCGAAATGTTCCTGTGGCGGCATCATCAAGCCGGATGTTGTTCTCTATGAGGAAGGCCTGGACGATCATACGATCCAGGAATCCGTGAGAGCGATATCAGAGGCACAGGTATTGATCATAGGAGGTACTTCACTGGCAGTGTATCCGGCGGCAGGACTGATCGATTATTTCCATGGGGAGCATCTGGTGGTGATTAACAAGGCATCGACACCTCGCGATAAGTATGCGGATCTTCTTATTAAAGAACCGATTGGACAGGTATTCAGCCAGATTCGGATATAACAGAAGATACGTGCAGTGAGAAAAAATTATAACTGAGGAGCAGATAATGGGATTAAATTATGAAGTAGGAGATATGGTCACTTTAAAAAAAGCGCATCCCTGCGGAAACAAGGATTGGGAAATCTTACGTGTAGGCGCAGATTTCCGCCTGAAATGTATGGGATGCGGCCATCAGATCATGGTGGCACGCAAGCTTGTGGAGAAGAATACACGAAATTTAAAAAAAATCGAAAAAAATTAAATTTATGCTTTACATCACGGAAAAGATATGCTAGAATCAACAATCGTGATATATTTCATATCCTTGCTCTTTGACAGGCAAAGGGCCAAAAGACCATAAGGAGGTTAAGACAAGCATGAACAAGTACGAGTTAGCATTAGTTGTGAGCGCTAAGCTTGAGGACGAAGCACGTGACGCTGTAGTTGAGAAAGCTAAAAGCTACATTACACGTTACAACGGCGTGATCACAGAAGTTGAAGAATGGGGTAAGAAGAAATTAGCTTACGAGATTCAGAAAATGCATGAAGGCTTCTACTATTTTATTCAGTTTGAAGCAGATTCTCAGTGCCCAGCGGAGATCGAGAGACATGTCCGCATCATGGACAATGTATTAAGATACCTGGTTGTCAAGAAAGAGGCATAATTTTTTTGCAGCGTATTTCAGAAAATACCATTAAGAACCTGTTCAGTTAAGTGAAATCATAAGAGAGGTAGAACGATGAACAAAGTAATATTAATGGGACGCTTGACAAGAGATCCTGAGGTGCGATATTCCGCAGGAGAGAATGCCCTGGCAATCGCCAGATATACACTGGCAGTTGACCGCAGATTCCGTCGTGACGGAGAGGCAAGTGCTGATTTTATCAGCTGTGTTTCTTTCGGACGTACAGCAGAGTTTGCGGAGAAGTATTTCAGACAGGGACTGAAAATTGCAGTTACGGGACGTATCCAGACAGGAAGCTATACGAACCGTGAGGGACAGAAGGTTTATACGACAGAGGTCGTTGTTGAGGAACAGGAATTTGCCGAGAGCAAAGCATCCAGTGACAGCTATGCAGCGAGTCATCCTCAGACAAATGCGGCACCTGCACCGTCTATGCCAGGTCCAAGCGCAGCAAGCGCCGACGGCTTCATGAACATTCCGGACGGAATTGACGAGGAGCTGCCGTTCAACTAGAACATCTGCTTTAAGACAGATGATACGAATAAGATAGGAGGAAACAATCATGGCTTACAATAGAGGCGAGAGACCAGATTCTCCGATGAAGAGAAGAGGCGGACGCAGAAGAAAAAAAGTTTGTGTATTCTGCGGTAAAGAGAATAACGAGATCGATTACAAGGATGTAGCAAAGTTAAGAAAGTATGTTTCCGAGAGAGGTAAAATTCTCCCGAGAAGAATTACAGGTAACTGCGCGAAACATCAGAGAGCACTGACAGTTGCTGTTAAGAGAGCACGTCATATGTCCCTGATGCCATACGTTCAGGACTAATTCCGATCATCCAAGAAGCCGGTGTGAAACAGATGCAAGTCGTCTGTTAAGCATCGGCTTTGTTTTTTTATCGAATTCCCACGTGAACGGGTTAAATGTCTGGCGATTTATATCATAAGTATGGAATTATAATGAGGAATCTGTTATAATAAAAGATAACTTATGGTTAAATTACGTTAAGAACAGGAAAAGGCAATGAACAACAAAGTTAAATTTAAAGGGCCCATGAAACACTTCATGCGCTGGCCGCTGTATCTTTCGGTGCTGGTCGTGCTGCTGGATCTGCTGGTGTTTATTGTAAGTGTGAAAGCCGGAATTCTGGTGTCTATAGGTACTGTGATCTACATTTTTATCGCAGTACAGCTTTTTCGTTATAACAAACCGCTGATCATCAACGATATGATCGCATTTGCCAATCAGTATGATGTGGTGGAAAAGAGGATGCTTGAGGAGCTGGCACTGCCATATGCCATTATGGATATGGAAGGGCGGATGATCTGGTCAAACCGTATTTTTTCGGAGATCACGGGAAGAGATCAGTTCTACAAAAAAAATATCAGCACGATTTTTCCGGATATTACTCCGGATAAGCTTCCGGTAGCAGACGAGCTGGAGATTTCCGAGATGAGTACACATTTCGGAGAAAGGATCTACAGAGTCTCCATGCAGCGTGTGACAATGGGAGAAGTGGTAAGCCACGCAGATATTCTGGAGGATATGTCACAGAATGTAAGTCTGATCGCCATGTATCTTTACGATGAGACAGAGCTTAAGGAGTACATTCAGAAAAACGAGGATAATAAGCTGGTAGTAGCACTAGCCTATCTGGATAATTATGAGGAAGCTCTTGAGAGTGTGGAGGATGTGAGAAGATCACTTCTGATCGCACTGATTGACCGGAAGATTACGAAATATTTTTCCAATTTTGATGGCCTTGTAAAGAAGCTTGAGAAGGACAAATATCTTCTGATCATGCGTCAGAGTTCTCTGGAAACCCTGAAGGAACAGAGATTCCACATTCTGGATGAAGTTAAGACTGTCAACATCGGAAATGAGATGGCAGTGACCTTAAGTATCGGAATCGGTCTGAATGCATCGACTTATATTCAGAATTATGAATATGCCCGGATCGCCATTGAGATGGCACTGGGACGTGGCGGTGATCAGGTTGTGATCAAAAATGGCAACAATATTACCTACATTGGCGGTAAGGCTCAGCAGATGGAGAAATCCACCCGTGTGAAGGCCCGTGTGAAGGCACAGGCATTGAAGGAATTTATGAGCACCAAGGACCGTGTTGTGGTCATGGGACATAAGATCACAGATGTAGATGCTCTTGGCGCCGGAATCGGTATATACCGTGCCGGTAAGACACTTGGAAAGCCGGTGCATATTGTAATCAATGATCCGACAACTTCTATCCGCCCTCTGATGAGTGGCTTTATGGAGAATCCGGATTACGAGCCATCTATGTTTGTGGACAGCAGTCAGGCGAAAGAACTTGTGGATAATAATACGGTCGTGATCGTAGTGGATACCAACAAGCCAAGCTATACGGAATGCCAGGATCTTCTCTATATGACGAAGACGATTGTTGTGCTGGATCATCATCGCCGGGGTAGTGAAGTGATACAGAATGCAGTTCTTTCCTATGTGGAGCCTTATGCTTCCTCAACCTGTGAGATGGTTGCAGAGATCCTGCAGTATTTTGCAGACGGGCTGAAGCTTCGCAGTATTGAGGCGGACTGTATTTATGCGGGTATCATGATTGATACCAATAATTTTACAACAAGAGCAGGTGTGCGTACCTTTGAGGCGGCAGCATTCCTGCGTAGATGCGGAGCGGATGTGACACGTGTACGTAAGATGCTCCGTGATAATATTGATTCCTATAAGGCAAGAGCTGAGGCTGTACGTACCGCAGAAATCTATAGAGATTGTTTTGCGATTGCAAGATGTCCGAGCGAGGGTCTGGAAAGTCCGACCGTTGTAGGTGCACAGGCGGCAAATGAGCTTCTGAATATTGCCGGAGTCAAGGCATCATTTGTTCTTACCAGCTATAATAACGAGGTTTACATCAGTGCCCGGGCCATTGATGAGGTCAACGTACAGGTCATGATGGAACGAATGGGAGGCGGCGGACATCTGAATATCGCCGGTGCCCAGGTAAAAGACACGATGGATGAGACCGAGAGAATGCTGAAAGAAATCATAGACCAGTTATATCAGGAAGGAGATAAACAGAAATGAAAGTAATTCTTCTGGAAGATGTGAAATCCCTGGGAAAAAAGGGACAGATCGTAAATGTAAGTGACGGATATGCAAGAAACATGATCCTGCCGAAAAAGCTTGGCGTAGAGGCTACATCCAAGAACCTCAATGACCTCAAGCTTCGCAAGGCAAATGAGGAGAAGGTTGCACAGGAAAATCTGGATGCGGCCAAAGCTTTTGCTGAGGAACTTTCCACAAAAGAGATTATTCTTACACTGAAAGTCGGAGAAGGTGGAAGAACATTTGGTTCTGTATCCTCCAAGGAGATCTCTGAGGCGGCAAAAAAACAGCTGAATCTTGACATTGATAAGAAGAAACTTCAGCTGGAGAGCCCGATCCGTAATCTGGGTGTTACCAATGTGCCGGTACGTCTTCACCCGAAGGTAACCGGAAGTCTCAAGGTATGGGTAAAAGAGGCATAATCAATGGAAGAAGCATTGATCAAGAGGATTCTTCCGCACAGTATTGAGGCAGAGCAGTCGGTGATCGGGTCCATGATTCTGGACCGTGATGCGATACTGGTTGCGTCCGAGATACTGACCAGTGATGACTTTTATCAGAAACAGTATGGCATTATTTTTGATGCCATGGTAGAGCTTTGTAATGAGGGAAAGCCGGTAGATCTGATCACATTGCAGAATCGTCTGAAGGAGAAAGAATTGCCGCCGGACATCAGCAGTATGGAATATGTCCGTGATCTGATCGCAGCAGTTCCTACCTCTGCCAATGTGAAATATTATGCGAATATCGTAAGTGAGAAGGCTGTCTTAAGAAGGCTGATCCGTACAACGGAGGAAGTGGCGAACTCCTGCTATCTTGAGAAGGAGAGTACCGAAACAATTCTTGAGGAATCTGAGAAGAAGCTTTTTAATATTCTTCAGAGAACGAACGGAAGCGATTATGTGCCAATCCAGCAGGTTGTCTTAAATGCAGTCAGCAATATTGAGAAGGCATCCAAGTTGAAGGGCTCAGTTACCGGAATTCCAACAGGATTTGTAGACCTGGATTATAAGACTTCAGGTATGCATCCTTCGGATCTTGTGCTTATCGCGGCCCGTCCTTCCATGGGAAAAACCGCGTTCGTACTGAATATTGCCCAGTATATGGCGTTTCGTAAGGATGTGACGGTGGCAATCTTCAGTCTGGAGATGTCCAAGGAACAGCTGGTAAACCGTCTGCTCGCAATGGAATCTCATGTGGATTCCCAGAATCTTCGTACCGGTAATCTGAAGGATGAGGACTGGACGAAACTGGTGGAAGGAGCAGATATCATCGGCGGTTCCAATCTGATTATTGATGATACACCTGGTATCTCCATTGCGGAGCTTCGTTCCAAATGCAGGAAGTACAAGCTGGAACATAATCTCGGAATTATTATGATCGATTATCTTCAGCTTATGAGTGGAAGCGGTAAATCCGATTCCAGACAGCAGGAGATCTCAGATATTTCCCGTTCTCTGAAAGCACTTGCCAGAGAAATCGATGTACCGGTAATCGCACTTTCCCAGCTGAGCCGTGCAGTAGAACAGCGACCGGATCACCGTCCGATGCTTTCTGACCTTCGAGAGTCAGGGGCCATTGAGCAGGATGCCGATGTGGTAATGTTTATTTACCGAGACGATTATTATCATAAAGATACAGAAAAAAAAGACATTGCGGAGATCATCATAGCCAAACAGAGAAACGGCCCCATCGGAACCGTAGAACTTGTATGGCTGCCAAGATATACGCAGTTTGTAAATATGAAAAAGTAGAGCCGTGCGGCTCTGCTTTTTTATGTTTTACACTACAAACCCTGTCAATTTATGTCAACCGATTTTCCTTGCCAATCAAAAGCTTGTACGATATACTGTAACTATGCAGAAATGCATATGATCAGGCATAAGGGGGCGTCACGATGGAAAAAAGATATACAGTTAGACAGGCCGTGACGATGACTGGCGTAAAGTCCTATGTTATGCGCTACTGGGAAGAAGAGCTTGATCTTAAGATCGGGCGCAATGAACTGGGACACCGTTATTATACACCTTATGATATTCAGCTTTTTCTTAAGATAAGTGAACTGAAGAACCGTGGACTTCAGCTGAAAGCCATACGTACACTGATTCCCCAGCTGGCAGAAAATATGTCGGATTCAGCAGAATCAGATGTCCGGGTGCTGGAGGGAGAGGCGGTGGAAATAGAAGATGTACCGCTGACAGAACAGGAAAAATTACATGAGTTTCAGGGAAAGACAGCGGACAATGATAAGATTCTGGAATTCCAGGAGATCCTGGAACGATTAATCCGTGAAGAAATGCAGCGGAAAAAAGAAGGTGAATACCGATGCCGTTCATTGGATGAGGCCATACGCAGGCAGCAGCAGGCAAGAAGAGAAGCGGCTGCTTCCAGTGAAGGACGAAAAAACAGAAGAAACAAAAAAGGCTGCCGGTAAAGACCGACAGCCTCTTTCATTCATATTGTTGCTTAAGCTGATGGTGCGATTACTCAGCAGAGATAGCACCAACTGGACAGGCCTCAGCGCATGTTCCGCAGTCAACGCAAGCGTCTGCGTCGATTACATAATGCTCATCTCCCTGAGAAATAGCCTCGTTCGGGCACTCACCCTCACATGTTCCACAGCTAACGCACTCGTCAGAAATTACATATGCCATAATTGATATCCTCCTTTATAATGGTGTATTATATGTATCCCGTTTAGGGATTCTATCCCCATTCTAATATATCTGTACAAAGAATACAAGTACAAATTTATAAACAAAAATGAAAAATGGAGATGTTTTTTCGGAGGAGAAATGAAACGTTGATTTCAGGGGAATTTCGTATTATAATAGCAGAGCGGGATGAAAACATTTCGATAAATCAGAAAAGGAGATACAATCATGGCAAAGGTTACAAAGAGCATGCTGATCGGAGAGCTTCTCAATGTAGATGCGAATATTGCACCGATCCTTATGAGAGCAGGAATGCATTGTCTCGGATGCCCGTCTTCACAGATGGAATCTCTGGAAGAGGCAGCTATGGTCCATGGACTGGATGCAGATGTTCTCGTAGCACAGATCAATGATTTTCTTGGAGAAGAGTAAGCAGCAAAAAAACTGCTGAAAAAACAAAAAGCCGCTGGTGGAAAATACAGATCAAAAAGATCGTATCTCCATCAGCGGTTTGTTTTTTAGAGGGCAAGAAGTTTCTGAAGAGCATTTTCTACTATCAGAGTTCCGTGCTCGCGAAGATATGCTTCACCGGCCGGAGTGAATGCCCGACCAATTCCATATTCGGAAAGAATATTGCAGACCTTGTTAAATTCCTCCGGAGTACAGTCGGACTGATGAAGAACCAGCTGATAAACGCCGTCTTCTCCCTCACGGTAAAGAACGTTGTTTCCGTCAAAGAAACCGTTCATGCCGTGAGCAGCTGCGATCACGTCATCCAGTCCGGGAAAGCTGTACAGACGGATAAGCCGCACAGAATTCTCGTTGTGTTGGGAAACTGAAGCAGATTCCTGAGATTCTTTGGCTTTTGCTGGTTGAGCTGTATGAGAAGCAACATTGGAATCATCTGATTTCTGGGAAGAATTCTTAAGTTTGGATTCGCACAGCTTCTGAAAAATATCGATAATGTTATCAGCACCATCGATTTCTACAGTATCTACGGGCTTATTTCCCTTAAATGGGGAGAATTTGGAAAAACGTGTATCAAGCTCTTCAGGATCCTCAACCTTGGTGATGATGAGGATGATACTCTCAGCATTTATTGGAATAGCCTCGATCATCAGCGGAATATTGTCCGCTTCAAAACCGAACTGTATTTGAGCCTGCTGCATCATATCGCGAAAGAGACGTTTAGCTTTCTCTGTTCCGTAGGCAAGCTCACTGATACGAATCTGATGACTGTCAAGATCCTCTTTCGTCAGTGTGCAGCGGATCTGATTGTCGTTGATCTTTTCTATTTTCATATAATCACATCCTATGGTCAATAAATTAAGTTGTTTGTTATAGAATCAATCTGATTCTTTTACATACTGTATTATATAACAGCTAGATACAAGATGTAAAGATGCTGATACCATGGAAAAAAGAATTTTTTTATAAATCAGATAAAAAGCTTGCATCTGAACAGAAAAAAGGTATAATGAAAAACAGAAAAGCTGCCTGACCTGAGTAAACAGGACGACAGTACAGATAACTTAAAGTCATACTTTTCTAAAGACAAGATTTCTGTGCATATGTCATCGGTATTTCTGCCGGAGCACAGAGTAAGAATCCCCCCTTTTATTTATATTATATTTATACAGGGTCATTGCAGCTTTTCTGATAACCTATGTTGGTGTTTTCTGAAAACAAAAACCAGGAAAGGAGGTCAGGATACGTCAAATATATCACAGGTAAAAAAGAAATCCGCGAAACCCCTTCGCAGGGAGCTGGAGCTTTATCGTGAGAAAGGAATATCCCTTTATCTGGATGGATCGCCAAGTACTCCGAAAAAGATCGCAAAAGCCTGTCAGATTGCGGAAAACGGAGGGTACATGCGGGATTATACGGAAGATGAGGAAGGCCATATCGCCTGTGTAAGCTTTGATTTTATTCGAAACATTTAAAACAGATTCATGAGCACGAACGGCTTCCCTGAAAAGTGAAGCTGATAAGCTGCTTCCCTGGACTCATACATACCACTGAGGGGAGCCGTTTGTTGCCATGAATGTAAGGAATGAAACGGGAATGTAATTTGCACTGATAAATATAAACAAACTGTGAAAAATTATTAAATGTCGATTTTTGCAAGGAAAACCGGATAAAGTATGTTATAATGAGAACGTTCTTATAACATTCGATACCGAAAGGAAGAAAAAAATGAAAAAAAGATACATGCCCGTTCTGGTGGTATGTCTGTTGATTGTTCTGGTCACTCTTGCGGGAGGGGCTGTATATGGAATCAATAAACTTATTCCAACCAGGGAGCAGATGAGTCTGACAGATTATTATGGTCAGAATGTGGATGGGGAAGCAGCATTGGTGCTGGGAACAGAGAAACTTGATCAGAAGGCGCTGATCTCCGGCGATGATGTATATATTTCCTTAGATGTAGTAGATGGATATCTCAATCAGAGATATTACTGGGATAGTGAAAACAAGAAGATTCTGTATGCGACACCTTCCAGTCTTACGGAAGAAACAGCTTCTGATCAGGCAGGAGGAAATGTCTGGCTGAAGGATGATCAGGTGTATATTCATCTTGATTATATCAAAAAGTATACGGATATCGATGTATATATAAATAAAGACCCCGACAGAGTTGCTATACAATATAAGTTCGGCAATGTATCTACAGTTACGGTTGATAAGGATACCGTAATACGTTACCGGGGCGGAATCAAGTCAGAAATTCTTACGAAAGTGGCGAAAAATACAGTTCTTCGGCTGATGACAGAAGGAGAAGAATGGGATCAGGTAGCTACTGATGACGGATATATTGGATACATTCAGAAAAAAAAGGTAAAAGCAGCGGATACGACCAGTTATGAACGGAATTTCAAAGCAGAGACCTATACATATCTGACAATGGATGAGCCGGTGAATCTGGCCTGGCATCAGACTACAAGCACGGATGCAAACAGTTATTTTGCGGATGCCATTCAGAATATGACAGGCGTGAATGTGATCTCGCCGACCTGGTATTCCGTTGCAGATAATTCCGGAAATATCACAAGTCTTGCATCAGGAGAATATGTGATGCAAGCCCATGAGAAAGGCTTGAAAGTCTGGGGACTTGTGGATAATTTTAATGAAAATATCAGCACAACAGAGGTTCTTTCAAAAACCAGCTCCAGACAGAATCTGGAAAATCAGCTTGTGACAAGTGCGCTGAAAAATGGTCTGGATGGAATCAATATTGATTTTGAGACACTGAGTGAAGATGCAGGAATTCATTTTCTTCAGTTCCTCCGAGAACTTTCCATACAGTGCCATCAGAATAATCTGGTGCTTTCCGTGGATAATCCGGTTCCTGAGAATTTTACCAGCCATTACGACAGAGCTGAACAGGGTAAAGTTACGGATTATATTATCATCATGGGATATGATGAACATTATGTGGGTTCAGATGCAGGTTCCGTAGCTTCTCTTCCATGGGTGGAGCAGGGCGTGAAGGATACTCTGACAGAGGTTCCGGCGGAACGTACGATTCTTGCGATTCCGTTCTATACCAGACTCTGGAAGACGACAGATGGAGGCGCACTGACAAGCGAAGCCATAGGAATGGATCAGGCACAGCAGGCAATCGCAGATAATAGTGCGGAGGTCTACTGGGATAAGAATACAAGCCAGAATTACGGAAAATATGAAGGCGATGGTGCAACCTATCAGATCTGGCTGGAGGATTCCAAGTCGATCGCAGAGAAAGTCAAGCTGATCCCGAAATATAAGCTTGCCGGTGTGGCAGAGTGGAAGCTGGGATTTGAAAACAGCGGAATCTGGAAGGTGATCACGGAGAATCTGGCATAAACAAAAGAAAAGAGATTGTAGACACGCAATGATAAAAACACTCCCGACAGCATATATTTAATTAAATATGCCGGGGGTGTTTTGCGTGAAAAAGCATTTCATAGAGCTGGGAATGGCAGTGCTTATGTTGCTGTGTTTTTACATATTATCAAGGGAAGCAGCGATAACTTCGGGAAAACTTGTAAATGCGTCGAAAGATATGTCAGAGAATAAAGTGATCCTGGTAGATGCAGGACATGGCGGAGTGGATTCCGGAATGGTTGGTGTGGACGGTCTGAAAGAAAAAGGAATCAATCTTAAGATCGCGCAGAAGCTGAAAAGTGTGCTTACGAAAAAAGGTTTTACAGTTGTGATGACAAGAGAAGAGGACAAAGGCCTTTATGAGGAAAATACACAGAATATGAAGGCACAGGATCTTCAGAACCGTATTGCACTGATAAGGGAATATGCACCGGTACTTTCCGTGAGTATTCACCAGAACAGTTACAGCGATCCGCAGGTCAGAGGTCCGCAGGTCTTTTTTTACGAGGATTCCGAGGAAGGAAAAAAACTTGCTCTGGCCATTCAGGAAAAAATGAATCAGGAGCTTAACGTCAGCCGTCCGCGTGTTGCAAAAGGAAATAAGACTTATTATCTGCTGAAACGAAGTGAGGGAGTTATCAATATTGTAGAATGTGGTTTTCTTACAAATCAGGAGGAAGCAGAGCTTTTAAAACAGGAGGACTATCAGCAGAAAGTGGCACAGTCTATAGCTGATGGGATCAATGAATATCTTCAGATCATGAACGAAAAAAATTGAAAAAAATGTGAATAGCCTTTTCACGAAAAGGCTATTCTGATATACTTTACGTGAATTAAGGAGAAAGTTTGATGCTTGGGATCATTTATCTTATATTATGTATATTAACAGGAATGGAAACAGCGGGATGCCTGTTTTCGCGCAAAACAGCTGAAAATGGAAATCGGATATGGGTGATACTGCCGACTGCTTTTGGAACGGGAATTCTGTTACTGACATGGGCAGTGTATATCATTTCCTGGATGATCAGCGTGTGCGCGGGAGCAGAACATCCTCTTTTTTATGGAAATCTGATCGTGATGACGGTTGCAGCGCTGGTAGTGGTCGCAAGATTTCTGAAGAAAAAAAGAAATATATTTCCGGTGACAGAGGGAATGATCTCAAGAAAATGGATCATCAGAAAAGAGACTGTATTATTTGTGGTATTGACAGTATTTGTGACCTGGATGATGTTCTATGTTTTTCATATGAAAGATGGGATTCTGTATTCCGGATTTTCTGTGTTTGGTGATTATGCGCCGCATACAGCGATGATGCGTTCTTTTTCCAGAGGGAATAATTTCCCTACACAGTATCCGCATTATGGCGGGCAGGATGTGAAATACCATTTTATGTTTCAGTTCCTTGTAGGAAATCTGGAATATCTGGGAATGCGTATTGACATAGGATACAATCTGGTAAGCATTTTGTCCCTGGTGGGATTTCTGATGATCCTTTATGCGATCAGTTACCGGATGTTTCGGAGCTTCTGGGCCGGGGCGGTCGCTCTTGCGTTTTTTTTCTTCCGGAGCGGAACTGCATTCTGGCAGTATCTGTGGGAGCATTTACAGGCGGGAGATCTTATACAGACATTACAGTCAAATACAGCTTTTATCGGCTATACGACCAATGAAAACTGGGGACTTTGGAATTTTAATGTATATCTGAATCAGCGACATCTTGCGTTTGGACTTCTGATCGTGGCAGCTGCTGTGTGGATATTTATGGAATGGCTGGAGGCAGGCTGTGCCCATAATGAAAAAGGTCTCCGATGGATCAGAGGAAGATTTTTTTTCCGTGAAGCATGGGTATGCAAAAATGTGGAAACTGCGATCCTCCTGGGCGTATTTCTTGGACTGACTGCATTCTGGAACGGTGCGGCACTGATCGGAGGGCTTCTGATCCTGGCAGGCTTTGCAGTATTTTCAGATGGAAAGCTGGATTATGCGATCTGTGCAGCAATCGCGGTATTCTTTTCGGAGCTTCAATCAAAAATCTTCGTAGCAGGAAGTGTCATGAATCCTTCGTTTTACTGGGGATTTCTGGCTGATAACAAGAGTCTGTCAGGTGTTGTCTGGTATCTGACAGAGATTAGTGGATTTTTCTTTATTGGGCTGTTTGCAGTTCTTGTATTTCTGAAAAGAAAAGAACGGGCAGTTCTGGGAGGATTTGTTCTTCCGCTTGCGTTTGCATTTCTGGTTTCGCTGACACCGGATATCAATGTCAATCACAAATATGTGATGATCTCCTATGCATTTACGGCAATTTTCTGGGGATGGGCAATGCGGGGGATTTTTCTGGCAGGAAAAGAAGGCTGGAAGAAGTGGACAGGCAGGGTTGTCTGTGGAATCTTGTGTATCTGTCTGACTTTAACGGGAATTTATGATTATGTGATTATTCTGAGAGATAACGATACAGGACACAGAATGACTGTCAATATGAACAGCAGTTTAACGGACTGGCTTTCTGAGAATCTTCATAAGAACGACCTTCTTCTGACACCGGAATATACGATGAATGAGGTTACCATGTCCGGTGTGATGCTTTACTGCGGATGGCCCTATTATGCCTGGTCTGCGGGATATGATACCAATTACCGTGCACAGCAGGCTGTGCGTATTTATACGATGGATGATCCGTATACGCTGGAGGAAACGGTAAAGCAGGAGAAGATCACGTATATTCTTTTTGAAGAGGACATGCAGTTTGAACAGCAGCAATGCCGCGAAGATATCATAAAGAAAACATATCCGCTGGTTTATACCTCGGAAGATGGGAGAATAAGAATCTATGAAACATGACAGCTTATATATTATTATGCCGGCATATAATGAGGAGAAAAATATCGGCTCTGTAATCGAACAGTGGTATCCGGTGGTAGAAAAGATCGGAGGAGAAAGCCGTCTGGTGATCCTTAATGACGGAAGCAGGGACGGAACCTATGATGTGATCCGGAAATATCAGAATAAATATGAAAGACTTATCGGGATCGACAAACCGAACGAAGGACATGGCGGAACTATTCTGAAAGGGTATCATTATGCGGTAGATGCAGGTGCAGATTACGTATTTCAGACAGATTCTGACGGGCAGACACTTCCGGAGGAATTCTGGCAGTTCTGGGAAAAAAGAGAACAATGCGGACTGCTTATTGGCTACAGAAAAAAAAGAGAGGATGGTCTTTCGAGATTGTTTGTGACAAGAGTTCTGAGACTTGTGATCTTTCTCATTTTCGGAACCTGGGTAAAGGATGCCAATACACCATATCGTCTGATGAAGGGAAAACAGCTCAAAAAAGTTCTGAAGAGGATTCCTGATGGATTCTTTCTGTCCAATGTACTGATGACGGTGATTTATGAGAAGCATCATCTGAACGTGGAATATATTCCAATCACATTTCGTCCTCGTCAGGCAGGAAAAAATTCTATAAACATGAAAAGAATATTTAAGATCGGCAGACAGGCATTTGGAGATTTTATCCGCCTGCGCCACAGAATCTGATACAGGAGGAACAGACAGATGAAAATGAAAATCAGGGAAATACTTCCGGAGATGATAGTCGGCCTTGTTCTGGTTGGATTGTCGGCATATCTTCTGAAAGGAGATGTATGGACTTTCTGGACCTGGTGGCTGCTGGCACTTTTTATGGGAATGGTAGCCATGCCTGTGACGGGAAGGCTTTTTGAAGGTTTTGAGGATAAAGGATGGCTGTTTTCCAAGGTATTTGCTATTGCTGTGACCGGATTTCTCACATGGTTTCTGGTGGCTGTGGAGCTTCTTCCGTTTACGACAGCTGTCTGCATAGGAGTTTCGGTTGTGTGTGGGATCATCTGTGCAGTGCTGTTTCATGTACAGCTGAAAAAAGGCATCGAATGCTATCCAGCCGGAAAAATGCAGCTGATCATAAGGGAAGAACTGCTGTTTTTTGGAATCTTTCTTCTGTGGACGTATCTGGCAGGTTTTCGTCCGCAGGCATATGGAACCGAGAAATTTATGGACTACGGCTTTATGGAAGCCATGATGCGAAGTAAAACCCTTCCGGCACGTGATCTGTGGTATTCGCAGGGAACGATCAATTATTATTACGGTGGTCAGTATTTTGCAGTATTTCTTACGAAACTGACCGGAAGCAGGGTGGAAGTGACCTATAATCTGATGCGTACCTTTGTGGCGGCTTTTGCATTTGTGTTTCCGTTTTCGCTGGTTCGCCAGATGGCGAAAGACCGGTTATACGGACGCATGAGCGGAAAGAAGAAATATCTTCCATCTCTGTCTGGCGTGACAGCTGGAATTGCTGTTTCCATTGCGGGAAATGTCCACTATATCGTATACCGCTGCGTTATTCCTCTGATTCATAAAATACAGGGAGTAGAGGAGACAGAGAGCTACTGGTTCCCGGATGCCACACGTTACATCGGCTATAATCCGGTCAATGACAGCGACAAGACGATTCATGAGTTCCCATGCTATTCCTTTGTGCTGGGTGATCTTCATGCACATGTGGTAAATGTCATGTTTGTGATCTTCCTGGTGGGACTTCTGTATGCATGGATGAAAATGATACGAAACAGAGGAACGGAACCGGAAAAACAGGATCTGAGGGATTTCTGGCTGAGACAGCTTCTTATGCCGCATATTCTGCTGGCAGCTGTGCTTCTGGGAATGTTCCAGTGGACGAATTACTGGGATTTTGTGATCTATTTTGTTGTGACAGGCGGAGTTGTACTGTTTGCGAATATCATCCGTTTTGAAGGAAAAGTGGTTCGTGTTCTGGCAGTGACGATCGTGCAGGCGGTTGAGATCATCGGAATTTCTTATCTGGTGATTCTTCCGTTTACACTGAAATTCGAGACTATGGTACAGGGTGTGGCACTGGCACAGCATCATACGCTGTGGTATCAGCTTCTGATTTTGTGGGGGCTTCCTGTGATCCTTACGGTGCTTCTGATCGCATCCATTCTTATGGAGAAACTGAAAGGCATGAAAAAGAAAAGCCTGTACAGGCTGATGGAGGCAATTTCTGTACCGGATCTGTTTGCAGTGATCATGGGGCTTTGTGCGATCGGTCTTATTGTGATACCGGAGCTTGTGTATGTAAGAGATATTTACGAAAACGGAAATGCCAGGGCAAATACCATGTTCAAGCTCACATATCAGGCGTATATTCTTTTTGGAATGACCATGGGATATGGTATCTACAGGCTGATTGTGGTTTCCAGACAGAAGATATTTAAAATTCTTTCAGGAGTGGGACTTTTTGTGCTGATCTGGACAGTGGGATATTTCGGAAATGCGGTTCATGCCTGGTTTGGAGAAGTCTGGAATCCATCTCAGTATAAGGGACTGGATGCGACCACATTTCTGGAGACTGATTTTCCGCAGGATGCAGCTGCGATCCGCTGGCTGAAAGAGAATATTGAGGGCTCACCTGTAGTTCTTGAAGCCAATGGAGACAGTTATACCGGATATGAGAGAGTGTCCGCGTCAACAGGACTTCCTACCGTGCTTGGCTGGTATGTACATGAATGGCTCTGGAGAAATGATGTGCCGGATCTGAATGAAAAAAGTGCAGATATAGAAACGATCTATACATCTGCAGATGAAGAAACGGTAAAAGAGCTTATTAAGAGATATGACATTTCTTATATATTTGTAGGTGGACAGGAGCAGGAGAAGTACGGTACAAATCTGAATGACAGTTTGCTTCAGAGTCTTGGAAGCATTGTTTTTGAAGATGAGATGTCCGGAACGTATATTGTGAAGGTGGCGCAGGATTGACAAGCTTTCCATAGTGACGTTATAATAAAACTATTACAGCGGAGGGAGGATTACAGGATGAACAGGATTGACAGGCTTTACATGGAAATGATTCATTTTTATCAGGATGATCCGAAGCATATTCAGCATTTTGTAAAGGTTCACAGCTTTTCCAGGCTGATCGGTCAGGCGGAAGGTCTGGATGAGAAGCAGCTGTATACGCTGGAAGCGGCAGCACTTGTTCATGATATCGGGATCAAGATCGGTATGGAGAAATACGGAAGATCAGATGGTAAGACTCAGGAGCAGGAAGGCCCGGAAGCGGCACGTGAGATGCTGACCCGACTGGGCTTTCAGGAGAATGTGATCCGAAGAGTGGAGTATCTGGTAGGACATCACCATACATATAAGAATATTGAAGGACTGGATTATCAGATTCTTGTGGAGGCTGATTTCCTGGTGAATTATTTCGAGGATGGACTTGATCAGGAGCATATAAAGACGAGTGCGGAGAAGATATTTAAGACAGAAACAGGTAAAAAAATTGTAAAAGAGATGTTTTTCCCGGAGGCTTTTCAGAAGTCAGAGACCTGGGCACAGGATGCACTGCAGGATCTGGAAGATTTCATTGAAGAGCAGGGAATTTATATCAGACAGTAATGAGGCGTAAGATGAAAGCAGAAATAGCAGTAATGACAGCGGAACATATTGATGAGGAGGCAATCCGAAGAGGAGGGGAGATCCTGAAGAACGGAGGGCTTGTGGCGTTCCCTACAGAGACAGTATATGGTCTTGGAGGCAATGCACTGGATCCGAAGGCATCTATGAAGATCTATGCGGCGAAGGGAAGACCGTCGGATAATCCGCTGATCATACATATTGCAGATATCCGTGATCTGGACAGGATCGTTACGGAGGTTCCGGAGAAGGCAAGGATCCTTGCGAATAAATACTGGCCGGGTCCGCTGACCATGATCCTTCCGAAGGCAGATATTGTACCGAAGGAAACGACAGGAGGACTTGACAGTGTTGCAGTACGTTTTCCAAGTGACAGGATCGCCCAGGAGCTGATCCTTGCAGCAGGAGGTTATGTGGCAGCACCAAGTGCCAATACATCAGGGAGACCGAGTCCGACTACAGCGCAGCATGTTGCAGAGGATCTGGGAGATGCCATTGACATGATCATTGATGGCGGCCAGGTGAATATTGGTCTGGAATCTACGATCGTAGACTTTACAGAAGATGTTCCAGTGGTCTTAAGACCAGGATATATTTCCCTGGAAATGCTTCAGGAAACATTGGGCGATGTACGGATGGATAAAGGACTGATCAAGCCGGACAGTAAAATACATCCCAAGGCACCCGGAATGAAATACCGCCATTATGCGCCGAAAGCGGATCTGGCGGTTGTTGAGGGCCCTACAGAGCTTGTGATTGCGGAGATTGAAAAAAGAGCGAAGGAAGCCAGGGAGAATGGAGAGACAGTCGGAATCATTGCAACGGATGAAACCAGGGACTGTTATTCAAATGGAATCATAAAGAGCATCGGAAGTCGTGACAGGGAGGAGACGATCGCGCATCATCTTTATGAGGTGTTGCGTGATTTTGACAGCTGTAATGTAAGTGCCATTTACTCAGAGGCATTTTTTACACCGAAAATGGGACAGGCGATCATGAACCGCTTATTGAAAGCGGCTGGTCATAAAATTATTCATGTATAGGAGGAAAAAGAAAATGATAGCACTGGGATGTGATCACGGTGGATATGAGCTGATGCAGGAGGTTAAGGCTCATCTTGAAAAGAGAGGTCTGGAATATAAGGATTTTGGATGTAACGGAACAGAATCCGTAGATTATCCGGTATACGGAAAAAAAGTTGCACAGGCTATCCAGAGTGGAGAATGTGAGAAGGGAATCCTGATCTGTGGAACAGGAATCGGAATTTCCATCACAGCAAATAAATTCAAGGGAATCCGTGCCGCACTTTGCACAGACTGCTTTACAGCAGAGGCGACAAGACTTCATAATAATGCGAATATTCTGGCAATGGGAGGTCGTGTGGTAGGACCTGGACTTGCACTGAAGATCGTAGATACTTTCCTGGATACACCATTTTCCAATGAGGAACGACATATCAGAAGAATCAATATGATCGAAGACTAAAGTAGAAAAGAGGCTGCTTTATGGATAAAAAAGGGCAGAAACGACAGGGATATCTTTCCTGGGATGAGTATTTCATGGGAGTGGCCATGCTCTCCGGCATGCGTTCCAAGGATCCCCATTCTCAGGTGGGAGCCTGTATCGTAAGCGAAGATAACAAGATATTGTCCATGGGATATAATGGATTTCCCAAGGGATGCTCTGATGATGAATTTCCCTGGGGAAGAGAGGGAGATCCGCTGGATACCAAATATCTTTATGTGACACACAGTGAGCTTAACGCCATTCTTAATTACAGAGGCGGAAGCCTGGAAGGAGCCAAGCTCTATGTATCACTGTTTCCATGTAATGAATGTGCGAAGGCTATTATTCAGGCAGGGATCAAGACGATCGTTTACGACTGTGACAAGTATGCAGATACTCCGTCTGTGATCGCGTCCAAGAAAATGCTGGATGCAGCAGGGGTACGGTATTATAAGTATAATCGTACGGACAGAGAGATTACGATTAAGGTGTGAGAAGACCGGAACAATAAATAAGGTAAAAATACAGAAACAGCAGCTGGGTTATGAATTCAGCTGCTGTTTCTGTATTTATCATGAGTGTATTATGCCAGCGGTTTTTTCAGAGGAAATTTCAGGCAGACCTTGAAAAGATCGCCGTCAAGGTAAAGATCAAAGCTTCCACCCTGAAGTTGTGTCAGGCTTTTGGCGATAGAAAGCCCCAGCCCGCTGCCTTCGGTATTTCGGGCAACATCGCCTCGGATAAAGCGTTCTGTCAGTTCTTCAGCCGGTATGTTCAAGGGCTGTGCAGAGATGTTTTTCAGCGTGAAGTTTACCGTACTGTCATCGACAAGTACTTCCGCATAGACTCTGGTGTTTTCCATGGCATATTTCAGGATATTTCCAAAAAGATTCTCAAGTACCCGCCACATTCGTCTTCCGTCTGCATAGATAATCGCTGGAGTGTCCGGAAAATGGGTCATCAGCATCAGATGGTGTTCGGAAAGGCGTTCTTCAAATTCGCCCATTACCTGATAAAGCATTTCCACAAGATTCAGATCTGCCATTTCAAGAGAAAGATTTCCGGTGCTGGCCTTGGAGGCTTCTACAACATCCTCTGTGAGACTTTTCAGCCGGTGTGCCTTGGAATCCAGAATCTCAAGGTAATTGATCACCTCGGGATCTGTGAAATTTTTTCGTTTCAGAAGATCTACGTAATTGATGATTGAGGTCAGTGGTGTTTTCAGATCATGAGAGACGTTGGTGATCAGCTCAGTCTTCATGCGCTCATCCTTGAGACTTTTTTCTACGGCAGCATCCAGGCCGTCGCCGATGCGGTTGATATATTCAGCGATCTCCTTCTGATCGCCCTGAAGCTTTTCTTCCGGAATCTTGTAGGAAAGCTCGCCATCTGTGATCCGCTTCAGACCGTCAAGAAGAATCTCACGCCCCAGTGCCATCCGGTAGAACCAGAGAAAAGCACCCAGATCAAGAATAAAAAGAAGCAGTATCAGAAGAACGCTGCTGGTTTCCGAGGACATAGCACTGAAAAAGAACTGCAGGAACAGAAAGAGACCAAGCGCAAGCATCATGCGGATACGGCTGATTGTGTTTCTGGAAAAGAACAGAAGCAGATGTTCAGCTTTTTTCAGGAGAATACCGGGAAGCTTCAGGCATCTGCGAAGCAGACTGTTTTTCCATAGAGTGTGAGCTTTGATCCTGCGGATCAGGCTTAAATAACCAATCCAGAACAGAGCTGTGATAAGGAAAATAGTTACACCGATAATGACTGCTTCGCCAATGTCATTGTAGGTGGAATATCCGAGATTCAGTCCAATGGTCAGAACACCAAGGGCCGGAATGCAGACAAGTGCTGCAGCTGCTTCCGTATAGAGCCGGTCAAAAGCATTCAGGTGCAGTTCGTCATCAGAATCTTTTCTGCCTGCATGGACTGTGAGCCATACCAGGACAAAGATCAGCAGCAGGAAGCTTATCGCAAAGCTTACGGCAGCAGGGATGAAGAGTGTTCTGTAGCGGTTAAAGTTGTCCCTGGCCGTCTGAATGGAATCACTGAAGGGAAGGCTGGTATCATCGATCCAGATCAGAAAGCTGCAGTTCTCATCATAGGTGGAGGAACGTAGCAGACTGATCCATTCGCTGTTTTTTATACCCTGGGAAGACTTCAGGCTGGTTTTACAAGCCTGATTGTCTGTGTTGGTTCCGTCTGTGTCATTGATCTGAATCTGCACATAAGGATTTTTGTCAGTGTAGCCAGGAATCTTTGTAAGATCGGATAAATATGTGGCATCCGTATTCGTGTAAAGCGTTTTGGGGGCATTGTTCGCATAGGCGTAGCGGATGTTGGAGCTGTCCTTGCTATACTGGTCTAGAACGTCAGAACGAGATTGCCAGTGAGGAATCAATGACAGGGCATCTTGCAGCTCATTAAAGGCATCAGAAAGAGATCCCTTGAAATTTCGTGTCCGTGATGAAGTAGAATTCATATAGTCAAGAAGACTGTCATAGCCATCCGGTGCACAGGGAATCTTCCAGATCGGAACATCAAGGTTGTCTGAGACATCCGTATAAACAACGTTGCCATTCTGGTCTGTGATGCTCTTCAAGGGTTCCTGGGAACGGATTCCGTCTGCAGCATACTGCGCTTTCAGGCTGTTCAGAATCCGCTGCTCCCAGTCACTCTGGGAAATGTCTTCCGCTTTCAGCATGTCGGAAACCGGATTGAGTTTCAGACTTCCATCCTCTATAGCTTTTACAAAATCAGAATAGTACATATATTTTGTGTCATTTTCCGGAGTGGTCAGATTCAGTACGATCCAGTCATCATCGGAGACGATGTCCTGCTTGCTGAAATCCTGGAGATCTTTGATGGAATAAGCAAGCCCGGTAGTGTTTTTAAAGGAAAGAGATGTTTCGTTGTAAAGCTCGCCAAGATCAATATAAGTGTTTTCGTCAGCACGATCCAGAATTTCTCTGGCAGAAATGCCCTGTAAGATATCAGAAGCGGTGGAGTAAAAATCGCTGGAAAAAGTATGGGACTGAAAATAATCCTTTGTTTTCAGATCGTCGATAAAATCCATACGAATTCCGGCGGTGATCATAAGAACTGCTGAGAAAAACAGGCTCAGCGGCAGGATAAGACCGAGGATAAGGGCAATAGTTTTTGAAAAAGTATTTTTTGCCTGTGCAGGTTTGTTTGTATTCATAGGTTCCCCTTTCTGAAGTCAAAGACTTCATGAACCGGTTAAGGTGAAGGCTTACCGGTTGAGTTTTTCGATTTTATAGCCAAGTCCCCAGACAACTTTGAGATAACGGGGTTCTCTGGGATTGATCTCGATCTTTTCGCGTATATGGCGTACATGGACGGCCACGGTATTGTCAGCAGCCAGTGCATCTTCATTCCAGATACTTTCGTAGATCTGTGTGGTAGAAAAAACATGCCCCGGATTTTTTATGAGAAGAAGGAGAATGTTGTATTCGATGGGTGTCATGCGGACCGGTTCTCCGTCTACCAGAACTTCTTTTTTATCATCATCGACAGTAAGACCGCCGATGGTGTAGACATGTTCAGATGTAACCGGAGCTGCCGCGCCAAGCTGTGTATAACGGCGGAGCTGGGATTTTACCCGGGCGATCAGCTCCAGTGGATTAAACGGTTTGGTGATGTAATCATCGGCACCGATGTTGAGCCCGAGAATCTTGTCTGTGTCCTCGGATTTTGCAGACAGGATGATGATTGGCAGAGGATTGCTCTCGCGGATCTTTACGGTTGCACGGATTCCGTCGAGACGGGGCATCATCACATCGATGATGAGAAGATCTACGTTTTGGGTATTCAGAATATCCAGAGCCTCCTGCCCGTCATAGGCTTTCAGAATGTGATAGCCTTCCTGTGTAAGATAGATTTCGATTGCTTCCACGATGGCTTTGTCGTCATCGCAAACAAGTATATCAGCCACTTTTTTGTACCTCCCTGATGGTAATAGAATAGCAGGATGAAATTAAGACGAAAGGGGGAAAAGTCTTAAGATTTCATGAAATTCCGATAATTTTATTGTACTATATACAGCAGAGAGTGTAAACTGTGCGTTACCGGTGCAAGTGAGCAGGAACCAGTCTGATGATTGTTATGAAGCATATAATGCAGGGTGTCTTGTGAACGATATATATAATATGATAAAATAAAAACAGAAAAAAGAGTTCAGTCTGGGGGCAGTGATGCCAGACAGAATAAGAAATAACAGGAGATGGAACGTGAACGACGGAATGAGTGATACAGAAATTACAAAAAAATTACTGTCAGCCTGCAGTTTGTGTCCGAGAAACTGCGGCATCGACCGCAGCACTGGAAAAAAAGGCTTTTGCGGTATGGAGGAAAGGATTTATATTGCGCGAGCAGCCCTTCATATGTGGGAGGAACCCTGCATTTCCGGAAAAAAAGGCTCGGGTGCGGTATTCTTTTCCGGTTGTGGACTGCGCTGCTGTTTTTGCCAGAATCATGATATAGCGATTGGAAGCAGAGGACTTCCGGTGAGTGTGGAACGGCTCAGTGAGATATTTCTGGAACTTCAGGAAAAAGGTGCAGCTAATATCAATCTGGTAACAGGAGCGCATTATGTACCACAGATCATCCGGGCTCTTGAACTTTCCAGGGAAAAAGGCATGGTTCTGCCGGTAGTCTACAATTCCAGCGGATATGAAAAAGTGGAAACTTTGAAACTTCTGGAAGGATACGTGGATGTATATCTTCCGGATATGAAATATATGGAAGCAGAGCTGGCACAAAAGTTTTCTCATGCTGAGGATTATCCGGAGACTGCCGGAAAAGCGATAGAAGAAATGGTACGCCAGACAGGAAAATGTGAATTTGATGAAGAGGGATATATCCGAAAGGGAACGATAGTCCGACATCTGATCCTTCCGGGGCATACCAGAAATTCGCTGAAAGTGCTGAAATATCTTCATGAAACCTACGGAAATGATATTTACATCAGCATTATGAATCAGTATACACCTGTCCGGATACTCGAGAAATATAAAGAATTAAACCGGAAGGTGATAAAAAGAGAATATGAAAAGGTTCTGGATGCTGCTGTGGAAATGGGAATTCAGAATGGATTTATCCAGGAAGGGGAAACTGCTTCGGAGAGTTTCATTCCGGAGTTCGATTATGAAGGTGTGGAAAAAAATACTCCATAAATGGAAGGAGGCCGGTACTTTCGTACCGGCGCGTATGAAAAAGAAAAATATTTATAGAAAGCTCATCGCCTTCTATGGCTAATAATATACAGCATAAATGTGAAAAAAATGTGAATAACATTTGAAGAAAATGTGAAAGAGTGTGAATTATGACGCGAATATAGCAGAAAATGACGCAAAAAGAAAAAACAGAAGAAACAGATGTTACAATCTGTTTCTTCTGTTTTTGTATGGATTGTATATTTCCAATATCCGCCTGATCCGGAATTTGAAGTAATATTAGAATTTTTTCCATGTTTCCCGAAGGAAAAGAATCAGGATCGGGAAAAGCTCCAGTCGTCCTGCCAGCATGTCAAAAGAAAGAATAAGCTTGGACAGCGGAGAGAAAATCCCGAAATTTCCGGTAGGACCGATCAGCGAAAGACCAGGACCTACGTTATTCAGTGTGGTTGCCACTGCGGTAAAGTTTGTTACAAGGTCAAATTCATCAAAGCTGATGATAAAGATTGATACAGCCATGATCATAAGATACACGATCATGTAAATATTGGTGGCACGCATAACCTCGTGAGAAACTGCCTTGCCGTCCATTTTGATCTTTTTGACTGCGTTGGGATGCAGATAAAGATGCAGTTCTTTTCGGACAGATTTTGCAAGAAGCAGAAGACGGGAAATCTTGATTCCACCGCCTGTACTTCCGGCGCAGGCTCCACAGAAAGTAAGCAGTATCAGAATCGTCCGCGACACAGCAGGCCACTGGTTGTAATCTGTGGTAGCATATCCTGTTGTTGTGATGATAGAACCCACCTGGAAAAAGCTCTGTTGAAGTGCTTCCCATACATTGTTGAACAGATGACGCACATTGAAGGTGATCATCAGCGCGGAAGCAATGATAACAATAAAATAACAGCGGACTTCTTCGGACTTCAGTGCCTGTGAAAACTTTTTTGTAAGGAGCAGAAAGTAGACATTAAAGTTGACACCGAACAGGATCATAAATACTGTGATCACAATCTGTATATATAAGCTGTAGCTTCCCATACTGTCTGCCTTGATGCCAAAGCCGCCGGTTCCTGCAGTACCAAAGGCTGCACAGAGACTGTCATAAAGAGGCATGCCGCCAAGAAGCAGAAGTATGATCAGAACAACAGTCAGGGCAATGTAAATCTTATAGAGAATTTTTGCAGTCGCCTGAACTTTCGGCAGCAACTTACCTACAGAAGGACCTGGACTCTCTGCTTTCATAAGGTTCATGTGATAACCGCCTGCCAGCGGCAACAGTGTCAGGATAAATACCAGAACTCCCATACCACCGATCCAGTGGGAAAAACACCTCCAGATATTAATACAGTAAGGCATTTGTGAGGGATCGGAGAGAATACTGGAACCGGTGGTGGTAAATCCGGAAACAATCTCAAAAAAAGCATCAATAGGGTTGGGTATAGCTTTGCTGAGCACAAAAGGCACAGCACCTACAATACTGAGGACGATCCAGCTGAGTGCTGTTGTTACAAGACCCTCACGTGCATAAAAAGCTTTTCTTGTGGGTTTGCGGCTGACCAGCGGAACGCCGACAGCCAGACATGCCAGTATTGTGATCAGAAAAGCGATGCCGGCTTTTTCACGGTAGATCAGAGCTGTGATTCCGGGAAGCAGCATACATACAGCTTCTACGTTCATGATCCATCCCAGTATATAAACAATAATCGAATAATTCATTTTTCGGTACCTCTTCTACGCAAGAATATCTGTGATGTCACGGAGGCCTTTGTGTGTAGTAACAATGATAACAGTGTCACCGACCTGAATGGTATCCTGACCACGGGGGATGCGGATACGACCGTTACGATTAAGGCAGCCGACCAGAAGATTTTTGCGGAGATTCAGGTCTGTAAGAGGAATATCTGTCACCTGGGATTCTTCGCGAATGGCGAATTCCAGGGCTTCTGCGTTGCCGTCCAGTATATGATAAAGAGTCTCCACATTGCTTCCGATGCTGTTTTGTGTGGCACGAACATACTGCAGGATATAATCAGCAGTGATGTTCTTGGGATAAATAATGCTTCCGATATCAAGCGTATCAATGACATCATCGAATTCCAGACGGTTGACCTTGGCAACCAGTTTGGCATCGGAGATGCTTTTGGCAAAAAGGGCAAGGAAAACATTCTCCTCATCCAGATTGGTAAGGGTGACAAAGGATTCGGATTCTGTAAGCCCTTCTTCAAGAAGAAGAGAACGGTTCGTTCCGTCACCGTTGATAATAGTTGCTTCAGGAAGCAGCTCGCTTAAATGCTCACAGCGTTCTTTGTTCTGCTCGATGATTTTGACACCGATCTTCATATCAAGAAGTGCAAGGGTAAGATAATAGGAAATGGTTCCACCACCTACGATGATGCAGTTCTTGACCTGATTGGTCTTAAGGCCGATCTTGCGGAAAAAGCTTGCTGCATTCAGCGGGGAAGCCAGGATGGAAACCATATCACCGTTGTGGATGATGTGATCACCGCCGGGAATGGATACATTGTCAGGACTCTCGATAGCGCAGACAAGGATATCGCTGCGGAAAGTGTCAGAGACCTGGGATACGCTCATTCCGTCCAGTTTAAATTCCGGAAGAACTTTGAATTTAAGAAGTTCTACACGGCCACGTGCAAAGGTGTCGATCTTGATTGCTGATGGAAAACGGAGAAGCCTTGAGATTTCCTGTGCAGCGGCAAGCTCCGGGTTAATGATCATGGTAACGCCAAGACGTTCTTTGATGAAGCCGATTTCTTTTCCATAAATTGGGTTTCGGACACGGGCGATAGTCTGACAGTGGTTGGCCTTCTGTGCGATCAGGCAGCAGAGAAGGTTCAGTTCGTCAGATGCAGTTACTGCGATCAGGATATCCGCAGTGTCAACGCCTGCCTCCATTAAAGTATTGATGCTGGCACCATTACCGACGATACCCATAGCGTCGATATTTTCACAGAGGTCGTTGATCTTGTCGGCAACAGTGTCGACGAGAGTGATATCAATATCCTCTGCCTGAAGCTGCTCTGCAAGGTTTCTGCCAACTTTGCCACAGCCTACAATAATTACCTGCATAATTTCCTCCTTCAATAGCCGGTCATGGCTACAATCATAAGTAAAAGTGCCTATCAATGCAAAAATAGGCAAGGATATTATAGCACTGTAAACAGAATTTTTAAACAGTAATATTTTCAGGTATTTATAGAAAAAAGTGATGGAATGATAACGATTTATAACAGAAAGTATGAAACTGGAGTTTTTCACAACTTAAAAAACTAATCATAAAATATAGCGTGATCATAAATGAAAGGATTTCAACTATGGATCGATTTCAGATGAATCGTTCAGGAGGCCGTCCATATAATTATACCTGTGGCATGAATGGTGTGGCACGCAGCTGTCAGAAATCCGACAGCAAAGCGAGCACAAATAAGGAAATGTATTCCCATCTTAAACATCTGATCCCCGCCATGGCGTATGTGCCATATCAGGAATTTGAACCAACTTTTGAACTGCGTAAAGCATTACAGCTGGGTACGATCTTTCCAACGCTTTGTAAGCCGTTCTGTGGTAGGAGAGGAGGGTGTCGATGATGGCAGAAAACAAAATCTCAAAAAAAGAACTTCTGCAGTCTATTGATCAGGTAAGCTTTGCAATCGACGATCTGCTGCTTTTTCTGGACACTCATCCATGTGAAAAAAGAGCATTGGATTATTATGGTGAGCTTTCATTAAGGAGAAATGAGCTGCTTGAAAAATACGCCGGGCTTTATGGTCCACTGACAATAGACACAGGTAATGACAGCTGTCTGAATTCCTGGCAATGGATGGAACAGCCATTTCCGTGGGAACAGGAAGGAGGATGTAGATAAGTTATGTGGAATTATGAAAAAAGGCTTCAGTATCCTGTAAATATCAAAACTCCGAATGCAAAGCTGGCACAGTTTATCATGAGCCAGTATGGTGGCCCGGATGGCGAGATCGGAGCATCCATGCGTTATCTTTCGCAGAGATTTACTATGCCAAACCGTATGGCTACAGCTGTTCTGAATGATATTGGAACAGAAGAGCTGGCGCATCTTGAGATGGTATCGACCATTGTGCATCAGCTGACCCGCAATCTTTCTATGGAGGAAATTGAAAATAGTGGTTTGGGACCATATTATATCGACCATACAGTAGGGGTATGGCCGCAGGCAGCAGGAGGAGTGCCTTTTAATGCCTGTGAATTCCAGAGCAAAGGGGATCCGATCACAGATCTGTTTGAAAATCTTGCAGCAGAACAGAAAGCACGATCTACTTATGACAATATTCTCCGTGTGGTAAAAAATATTCCGGAGGTCGCAGATCCGATACGATTCCTGAGAGCAAGGGAAATCGTACATTTCCAGCGATTTGGTGAGGCGCTTCGTTCAGTTCAGGAGCAGCTGGATGCCAAAAACTTTTATGCCTTTAATCCGAGTTTTGATGCTCCGTGTAAGGCGTCCTGTGAGAATTCCTGAATCACTGCTTCTATATAAAATAAGAAAGCAAAAAAACTGTACAGTCCCGTGTGATTTATCACACGGGACTGTACAGTTTTTATTGCTTTATATTATAAGAATTTTGTTTGCCGACCGTGCTCAGGCTTCTTTTTTATTATCCTTATGAAGGTTCTTCTGTGCAGTGGAAAGCATCAGCTTGATTCGGTTCAGCTGGTTTACTTCGCTTGCACCCGGGTCGTAGTCAATGGCAACGATGTTTGCTTCCGGATGCTCACGGCGAACTTCCTTGATAACACCTTTACCTACGATATGGTTCGGCAGACATCCAAAAGGCTGGATGCAGACGATGTTCGGAACACCACCGTGGATCAGCTCCATCATCTCGCCGGTAAGGAACCATCCCTCACCAGTCTGGTTTCCTGCGGAAACGATCGGTTCCGCCATCTTTGCAAGCTCGCGGATATCAGCAGCCGGAGTGAAGTGGCGGCTCTGCTCAAGGGCTTCATTGGCGGTTTTTCTAAGCCAGTCGATAGCCTTCAGTCCCAGATTGGCAATAGTTGCCTTGGATTTCTTGAAGCCAAGCTTTTCAACCTTGAAGTTCTGGTTGAAGAAGCAGTAGCAGATGAAATCAATAAGATCCGGAACAACCGGTTCGGCACCTTCTGCTTCCAGAAGATCAGCTAGGTGATTGTTTGCAGCAGGCAGGAACTTGACAAGGATTTCACCGACGATACCGACGCGAGGTTTTTTCTCATCGGAGATCGGGATGGTATCGAAATCATGAACCATTTCACGACACATTTTTTTGAAGGTGCCATGGCTGACGCTGCTTCCTTGTACGAAAGCAATGGCACGCTGCTCCCAGATCTTGTGCTTGCGGTTTACGATACCTTCTTCCAGCTCATACGGACGCATGCGGTATACACATTTCATGAGGATATCACCGAAAACAGCTCCATATACGACTCTCTTGATCAGCGGAAGAGTCAGCTTGAATCCAGGGTTGCTCTCCAGACCACTTAAGTTGATGGAGATAACCGGAACCTGTTCCATACCGGCTTTTTTGAGAGCACGGCGGATAAAAGCAATGTAGTTGGAAGCACGGCACCCGCCACCAGTCTGTGACATGACAACAGCAGTCTTGTTGAGATCATATTTGCCGGAAAGAAGTGCATCCATGATCTGACCGACTACCATCAGGGATGGATAACAGGCATCGTTATTTACATATTTAAGACCGACATCAACGGCATGCTTGTTATCATTCGGAAGAACCTCAAGGTTGTAGCCGGATGCCTGGAAAGCTGCCTCCAGGATTCCGAAGTGGAACGGAGACATCTGCGGGCAGAGGATGGTGTAGTTCTTACGCATCTGTTTGGTAAAGGATACCTTCTGGATGGAAGATGGCCTGATGGTTCTCTTTTTATTCTGCGCCTGTTTTGCGCGGATCGCTGCGATCAAGGAACGGATACGGATCCTTGCTGCACCAAGGTTGTTGACCTCATCGATCTTTAAGCAGGTGTAGATCTTATCGCTTCCGTCTAGGATCTCATAAACCTCATCTGTAGTAACCGCATCCAGTCCGCAGCCAAAAGAGTTCAGCTGGATCAGATCCAGATCATCTCTTGTTTTTACAAAGTTTGCAGCAGAGTAGAGACGGGAATGGTACATCCACTGGTCATTAACACGGATCGGACGCTCTATATGGCCAAGGTGAGCAACAGAATCTTCGGTAAATACAGCGATTCCGTAGCTGTTGATCATATCTGGGATTCCATGGTGGATCTCAGGATCAATATGGTATGGACGGCCGGCGAGAACGATTCCGCGGCGGCCGGTTTCTTTGAGGTACTGTAAAGTCTCCTCACCTTTTTTCTGAACATCACGGTGTACAGCGGCAAGCTCTTCCCATGCTTTGTGTGCAGCTGCTTTTACTTCGGCAGAAGGAATATCCGGGAATTCTTCCACAAGGCGGCTGGTCAGGATATCCTCGGAAGTGAACGCCAGGAACGGATTGCGGAAAGTGATGGACGGATCACTGAGCTCATCCACATTGTTCTTGATATTCTCTGCGTAGGAAGTAACGATCGGGCAGTTGTAGTGGTTGACTGCATCCGGAAACTCGTTACGCTCATATGGGATACACGGATAGAAGATAAACTTCACACCGTTGCGGATCAGCCAGGTCACATGACCGTGGGCAAGCTTTGCCGGATAACACTCGGATTCGCTTGGAATGGATTCGATACCCAGCTCGTAGATCTTACGTGTGGAGGTCGGAGAAAGTACAACCTGGTATTTCAGCTCTGTGAAGAAGGTATACCAGAATGGATAATTCTCGAACATGTTCAGAACACGCGGGATACCAACCTGTCCACGGGTCGCCTTGTCTGCGGAAAGAGGTTCATAGGAAAAAATCCTCTTATATTTATAGTCGAAAAGATTCGGGATATGATCTTTGTTCTTCTCTTTTCCGAGACCGCGCTCGCAGCGGTTTCCGCTGATGTATTTACGGCCGCCGGAGAATTTGTTGATGGTCAGACGGCAGTTGTTGGTACATCCGCGGCAGTTGGCCATGGAAGTTGTGTACTGCAGACTGTTAATCTGATCAATGGAAAGCATGGAGGTTTTTTCCCCTTCCTGATAGCGTTCCCTTGCGATCAGCGCTGCACCGAAGGCACCCATGATTCCTGCGATATCCGGACGGATAGCGTGACAGTTGGCAATTTTCTCAAAGCTCCGGAGAACCGCATCGTTGTAGAAAGTACCACCCTGTACAACGATATGCTTGCCAAGTTCGGAGGCATCGGAAACCTTGATAACCTTGTAAAGGGCATTCTTGATAACAGAGTATGCAAGACCTGCGGAGATATCAGAAACCTCAGCACCCTCTTTCTGTGCCTGTTTAACCTTCGAGTTCATAAATACAGTACAACGTGTTCCGAGATCGATCGGATGCTGTGCAAAAAGAGCTGCTTTTGCGAAATCCTGTACTGTGTAATTCAGGGATTTTGCAAAGGTCTCGATAAAGGAACCACAGCCGGAGGAACATGCTTCGTTCAGCTGTACACTGTCAACGGTCTGGTTACGGATCTTGATACATTTCATATCCTGTCCGCCGATATCGAGGATACAGTCTACCTCCGGGTCAAAGAAAGCAGCAGCATAATAATGGGAAACTGTCTCAACCTCGCCTTCGTCAAGAAGGAGAGCGGCCTTGATCAGTGCCTCGCCATATCCGGTAGAGCAGGAAAAAGCGATCTCTGCGTCATCCGGAAGAAGCTCATAGATCTCCTGGATGGAACCGATGGTAGTTTTCAGCGGATTTCCGTTGTTGTTGCTGTAGAAAGAATAAAGCAGAGTTCCGTCTTCACCGACCAGTGCGGTCTTGGTTGTTGTGGAACCGGCATCGATTCCGAGAAAGCATTTTCCCTTGTATGTAGAAAGGTCGCCGGTTTTTACCTTGTAGGCACTCTGGCGGTCATGGAAAGCCTGGTAATCTTCTTCCGTAGCGAAAAGCGGCTCCATACGCTCAACCTCAAAGTCAAGCTTGATGGTGGTACGCATACGGTCCTTAAGCTCAGTAAGGGAGACGGTTATATCCTGTTTCGCATTCAGTGCGGAACCGATAGCAGCAAACAGATGAGAATTATCCGGTGCGATGATATGCTCGTCATCCAGCTTCAGTGTACGGATAAAGGCTTCCTTAAGCTCGGAAAGGAAGTGAAGCGGACCTCCCAGGAAAGCAACGTGACCACGGATCGGTTTACCGCAGGCAAGACCGGAGATGGTCTGGTTGACAACGGCCTGGAAAATGGAAGCGGAAAGGTCTTCCTTGGTGGCACCATCGTTGATCAGTGGCTGGATATCTGTTTTTGCAAAAACACCGCAGCGGGCCGCAATCGGATAAAGTGCCTTGTAATGCTTGGCATATTCATTTAAGCCAGGTGCATCGGTCTGGAGAAGAGAAGCCATCTGGTCAATGAAAGAACCGGTACCGCCGGCGCAGATACCGTTCATACGCTGCTCCACATTTCCGTTCTCAAAATAGATGATCTTCGCATCCTCGCCACCAAGCTCGATAGCCACATCGGTCTTAGGAGCAAGCTTCTGAAGGGAAGTGGAAACTGCAATAACCTCCTGGACAAAAGGAACCTCCAGATGGTTGGCAAGCGTCAGACCACCGGAACCGGTGATGACCGGGCACAGTGTGAGCTCGCCAAGCTGATCCTCGGCCTTCTGAAGAAGATCTGCAAGCGTTTCCTGGATATTTGCAAAATGTCTCTCGTAATCAGAGAAAACGAGTGTATCATTCTCATCTAAGATCGCAATTTTGACAGTGGTGGAACCAATGTCAATTCCAAGTGTGTGTTTCTTCATAAAAAATTGATTTCCTCCTTGCTGTATATATACAGGGGTTGCCCGATACTGACTTCCTTGTCAGACGGGAGTTATTTCTTCTTATTAAAAGGCTTTTTAAGCGAATACTCTATATTATACGATAACGTTCGAAAAATGGCAATGTAAAAGTTCAACAATCAGTAGCAGGAAAGAAGAAAATGTGTTATGATATTTTTTACCAATGAAATTTTTGGAATTGCTATAGAAGGGAAATGAAATGGCAGAATATAAACTGATAACAACAGAAGGAAGAGCGAAAAGAGGAGAATTCAAGACGGTTCACGGAACGATCCAGACTCCTGTTTTCATGAATGTAGGAACAATTGCAGCAATTAAGGGCGCGGTTTCCACTGTGGATCTTCATGAGATCGGTACACAGGTAGAGCTGTCCAATACCTATCATCTTCATGTGCGCCCTGGCGACAAGGTGGTAAAGCAGCTGGGAGGTCTTCATGAATTTATGAACTGGGACAGACCGATCCTTACCGATTCCGGCGGATTCCAGGTGTTTTCGCTGGCGAAGCTTCGTAAGATCAAGGAAGAGGGCGTGTATTTTAACTCTCATATCGATGGTCATAAGATTTTTATGGGACCGGAGCAGAGCATGCAGATCCAGTCAAATCTGGCCTCTACCATTGCAATGGCCTTTGATGAGTGCCCAAGCAGTGTGGCAGACAGGGATTATGTACAGAAATCGGTAGCGCGTACAACACGCTGGCTTAAGAGATGTAAGGATGAGATGGCCCGTCTTAACAGCCTGCCGGATACTATTAATAAGGATCAGCTTCTCTTTGGTATCAATCAGGGTGCTGTTTATGAAGATATCCGTATTGAGCATGCACAGGCAATCTCCGAGATGGATCTGGACGGCTATGCAGTGGGTGGCCTTGCAGTGGGTGAGAGCCATGAAGAGATGTACCGCATCCTGGATGAGGTGGTACCGCATCTGCCTCAGAATAAGCCTACTTATCTGATGGGAGTGGGAACGCCGGCGAACATTCTGGAGAGTGTTGAGCGAGGCGTGGATTTCTTTGACTGTGTATATCCAAGCCGTAACGGCCGTCATGGTCATGTATACACCAATCATGGCAAGATGAATCTTTTTAATGCCAAGTATGAACTGGATTCCAAACCGATCGATGAGGAGTGCCAGTGTCCGACCTGCCGGCATTACAGCAGAGCGTATATCCGTCATCTTCTGAAAGCAAAGGAAATGCTGGGAATGAGACTTTGCGTACTTCATAATCTCTATTTCTATAATCATATGATGGAAGAAATCCGCGACGCACTGGATGCAGGTAATTTTGCCGCATATAAGAAAATGCGTCTGGAAGGTTTTGAGGAAGGAAAGATCAACGGAAACCGTTAGAAAATATAAGAAAACCCTTGAAGAATCGTGGATTTTTGTGTATGATAGTACGAAGTGACACTTTTTAGGTCAGAAACGGCGGGAAACCGCATATTAATTGAACTTAAGCAGGAGGAATTGGAATGATCGCATCATCTACAGCAGCGGCTGGCGGACTCAGCGCAGGTCTTGGTATCGTATGGATCGTAGTTCTTTTCGGAATTATGTACTTCATGATGATCCGTCCGCAGAAGAAAGAGCAGAAGAGAACACAGACTATGTTAAACAGCATGGAGGTTGGTGACAGCGTTGTTACTACCAGCGGTTTTTATGGTGTTGTTATTGATATGACAGAGGAAGATGTTATCGTTGAGTTCGGTAACAACAAAAACTGCCGTATCCCAATGAGAAAACAGGCAATTGCCGAGGTTGAGAAGGCAGATCAGGCATCTGCTTAATGCACCTGGAATATGAGAGTGAAGAGAGGCACTGCGTTTGATGCGCGGTGTCTTTTTTTGGCTGCTGAGGACGGGAAATTTTATTTTTGACGATATATGCCGAAATAACAGGATATGTGAAATATTGCATGGAAAAGAGTGGATTTTTTGAAAAAATCATGCGATAATGATATTACTATCAGAAATGAGAGTGCGTATCTTTTTATAATATAATAAAATAATAAACAGAAACAAGAATTCAGAAAGGGGTCGGTTTTATGGGGCTTATAAGAGCAGCGGCAGGTGCAGCAGGAAGTACAATGGCAGATCAGTGGAAAGAATTTTTTTACTGTGAGGCAATGGATAAAGAAGTGATGGTAGTAAAAGGAACGAAGCGTACATCATCCAGATCTTCCAATAAGAGAGGCAGTGACAATATCATTACCAGCGGAAGCGGGATCGCAGTAGCAGACGGTCAGTGCATGATGATCGTAGAGCAGGGGAAAGTTGTGGATATCTGCGCAGATCCGGGAGAGTATACTTACGACGCATCCACAGAACCAAGTATTTTTGCAGGAAGCCTTGGGGAAGGTATCCGCAGTACCTTCCAGACCATCGGCAAGCGTTTTGCATACGGTGGAGATACAGGTAAGGATCAGAGGGTTTATTATTTTAATACCAAGGAGCTAGTAGATAATAAATTTGGAACTCCGACACCGATCCCGTTCCGTGTTGTGGATTCCAGGATCGGACTGGATATTGATGTGTCTGTGCGTTGTCATGGCGTATATTCCTACAGGATTGCAGATCCTCTTCTTTTTTATACTAATGTGTGCGGAAATGTAGAGCAGGAGTACACAAGAGAGGAACTTGACAGCCAGCTGAAAACAGAGTTTGTAAGTGCACTGCAGCCGGCTTTTGGACGGCTTTCCGAGCTGGAACTCCGTCCCAATCAGATCGTAACCCATAATACAGAGCTTGAGAATGCAATGAATGAGGTTCTTTCTGCCAAATGGGAGCAGCTTCGCGGTCTGAAGGTTGTAAGCGTTGCACTTGGGTCTGTCACACTTCCGGATGAGGATGCAGAGATGATCAAACAGGCACAGCGCACTGCAATGATGCGTGATCCTTCCATGGCAGCAGCCACACTGACCGGTGCGCAGGCAGATGCCATGAAAGCAGCAGCGTCTAATTCAGCAGGTGCCATGACTGGCTTTATGGGAATGGGAATGGCATCCAATGCAGGCGGACTGAATGCGCAGCAGCTTTTTGAGATGGGACAGAACCAGCAGGCACAGGCGGCAGCACAGAACACACAGCCTCAGCCGAAGCTTCAGCCGGTATCAGGAGGAGATTCCTGGACATGCAGCTGCGGTGCGGTTTCCACAGGCAAGTTCTGTCCGGAATGTGGCGCACCAAGACCTGCAGATGAGAGCTGGACCTGTTCCTGCGGTACTGTGAACAAAGGTAAATTCTGTATGAACTGCGGAGCCAGGAAACCGGAGAAGAAGATGAGATATCGTTGCAGCAAGTGCGGATGGGAACCGGCTGACCCGGAGAATCCGCCGAAATTCTGCCCGGAGTGCGGAGATCCTTTTGGAACGGAGGATGCTGTGTAAGCAGGAGGTGGAAATATGGCGAAAATGCAGGAATTTAAGTGTCCGTACTGTGGCGGTTCCATAGAATTTGACAGTTCCGTACAGAAGATGAAGTGCCCATATTGTGACACGGAATTTGATGTTAAGACATTGTCAGAATATGCGCAGTCTGTGGAAGAGGAAGAGCCGGAGGATATGAGCTGGTCGGATGAGGCCGGTGATGAATGGCAGGAAGGGGAAAGCGAAGGTTTACGTACTTATGTGTGCAAATCATGTGGCGGTGAGATTGTGGGTGATGTCAACACTGCAGCTACTGCCTGCCCGTTCTGTGGAAGTCCTGTAGTTATGACGGGAAATCTTTCCGGAGTACTGAAGCCGGACTATGTGATCCCATTTAAGTTAGATAAAAAGGCAGCCAAAGAGAAGCTGAAGCAGCATTTTACAGGCAAACGGCTTCTGCCAAAAGCTTTTAAGACGGAGAACCATATCAGTGAGGTAAAGGGAATTTATGTTCCGTTCTGGCTTTATGATACAGATGCCAATGCAGATATCCGCTATAAGGGAACAAAGACCCGATTTTGGAGCGATAAGGACTATGATTATACAGAAACCAGCTATTATTCCATACACAGAAAAGGTTCGATCGGTTTCGACCATGTGCCTGTGGATGGTTCCAAAAGCATGGAGAATGATCTGATGGAATCCATAGAGCCTTTTGATTTCAGGGAGGCGGTAGATTTTCAGACAGCTTATCTGGCCGGATATTTTGCAGATAAGTACGATGTAACGGCAGAAGAGTGTATAGAACGTGCCAATGAGCGTATCCGTCACAGTACAGAGGAGGCATTCCGGGATACTGTAAAAGGTTATTCAAGCGTGATTCCTGAGAATACCAGTATCCGGCTGAAGAACGGAACTACGAAATATGCCCTGTATCCTGTATGGGTTCTTCAGACCAGGTGGAAGGGCGAGAACTACATATTTGCCATGAACGGGCAGACAGGTAAATTCGTCGGTAATCTGCCTACTGACAAGAGTGCTTTTGCCAGATGGTTTGCAGGAACTACGGGAATTGTGACTGTGATCGCATATATCATCCTGTATCTGATCTGGGCATTATAAGGAGGTGCGTGTTATGAAAAAAAGAATATCCATATTTCTCACAGCGATCCTTTTATGTCTGGCATGCGCCTTTCCTGTATGGGCAGGGACAGAAAACCGTCTGGCAGATCAGGCCGGGCTTTTAAGTGCAGATGAGCAGGATACTTTAAGTGCTTCGCTGGATGATATCAGTGAACGGGGAGAAGTAGACGTTGTGATCGTCACCACAGATAGCCTCGGGGGAAAAACAGCTCAGGAATATGCGGACGATTATTTTACTGACCATGGTTATGGCCAGGGGGAGAATCGTGACGGAATTCTGTTTCTGGTAGATATGGGGGATCGCAACTGGGCCATTGCGACCCACGGATATGCTATTGATGCCTTTACGGATGCAGGACAGTCCTATATAATGGATCAGGTGAAGCCGTATTTAAGTGACGGGGATTACAGTGAAGCGTTTCAGACTTTTGCCCTGCAGTGTGACGATTTTATCATGCAGGCAGAATCGGGAGAACCATATGATGTAGATAATCTGCCAAAGGAACCTTTTGATGTAGGTGCGAATCTTCTGATCGCAATAGGAGTCGGCATTGTGGCTGGTCTTCTTGTAACCGGAAATATGAGAAGAAAGCTGAAAACTGTACAGAAGCAGGATCAGGCAGCTTCCTATGTGAGAAAAGGCAGCATGGAAGTAACAAAGAGCAACGATTTTTATCTCTACAGGACAGTATCAAGAACTGCCAAACCGAAAGAAGAGGAGCACAGCGGCGGTTCCACCACTCATACTTCTTCATCAGGAGATACCTTCGGGGGTTCCAGCGGAAAGTTCTGAGAAGTTTTGACAGGCATAAATCGAAGACAAACAGAAGAAAAACAGCCAGGGCTGCCATACCGAAAAAAAGGTATGGCGGCCCTTTTTTGAGGGGATGACAAAACTTTATCTATTTAATAGGTTGAAATCCGTCGAAAAGTGCGTTATGATAATAACAATTATCCACGCCAGTGCAGTAAAACTTTACAGCACAGGGGAAAATCGGAGGAGTGAATAAAAATGGAGTACAAAATTGCCCTGATTCCGGGAGATGGAATCGGCCCGGAAATTGTAGCCGAGGCCAGAAAAGTTTTAGACAAAGTATGCGAGAAATACAGTCATAAATTTTCATACACAGAGGTTCTTTTAGGAGGTGCATCCATTGATGCTCACGGAGTACCTCTTACAGAGGAAGCCATTGCCCAGGCAAAAGCTTCTGATGCAGTACTGATGGGTTCCATCGGTGGTGATGCCAAAACATCCCCATGGTATAAGCTGGAGCCATCCAAACGTCCGGAGGCAGGACTTCTTGCGATACGTAAAGCCCTGAACCTTTTTGCAAATCTTCGTCCTGCATATCTTTACAATGAGCTTCGCGATGCATGCCCGCTTCGTGATGAGATCATTGGAGATGGTTTTGACATGATCATCGTAAGAGAGCTTACAGGAGGACTTTATTTCGGAGCCAGAAAGACTACGGAAGAGAACGGAGTCCGCACAGCAGTGGATACTCTTTCTTATAATGAGAATGAAATCCGCCGTATTGCCATCAAGGCTTTTGAGATCGCACGTAAGAGAAGAAATAAAGTAACAAGCGTAGATAAGGCAAACGTTCTTGATTCCTCCAGACTCTGGAGAAGCGTTGTGGAAGATGTTGCAAAAGATTATCCAGATGTAACACTGGAGCATATGCTTGTAGATAACTGTGCAATGCAGCTGGTACGTGACCCGAAACAGTTCGATGTTATCCTTACAGAGAACATGTTTGGAGATATCCTCTCTGATGAGGCAAGCATGGTGACAGGATCTATCGGAATGCTTTCTTCCGCAAGCTTAAATGAGACAAAACTTGGTCTTTATGAGCCAAGCCACGGTTCCGCGCCGGATATCGCAGGCCAGAACAAGGCAAATCCGATCGCAACTATCCTTTCTGCAGCTATGATGCTGAGATATTCTCTGGATCTTGACAAAGAAGCAGATGCAGTAGAAGCAGCAGTACAGAAGGTCCTGACAGACGGATACAGAACAGGCGATATCATGTCAGACGGATGCAAACCTGTCGGAACAAAAGAGATGGGAGACCTGATTGCAGACGCTATCGCATAAATAAACCGGAACAGATAAGAGATACAGAAACATATCGTAAAGAATAAAAAAAGGAGAATCCTGATAAATGAGAAGTGATACCGTAAAAAAAGGCACACAGCAGGCACCACACCGTTCCCTGTTCAATGCTCTTGGAATGACAAAAGAAGAAATGGATAAACCACTGGTAGGAATCGTAAGTTCCTATAACGAGATCGTACCGGGGCATATGAACCTTGACAAGATTGTAAATGCCGTAAAGCTTGGCGTGGCAATGGCAGGCGGTACACCGGTAGTATTCCCGGCGATCGCTGTATGTGACGGAATCGCAATGGGACACGTTGGAATGAAATATTCTCTTGTAACACGTGATCTGATCGCGGATTCCACAGAGGCTATGGCAATGGCACATCAGTTTGATGCACTTGTCATGGTCCCGAACTGTGATAAAAACGTACCCGGACTTCTGATGGCAGCAGCAAGAATCAATGTTCCGACTGTATTCGTAAGCGGCGGCCCGATGCTTGCAGGTCATGTAAAAGGTCATAAGACAAGTCTTTCCAGTATGTTCGAGGCTGTAGGCTCCTATGCAGCAGGAACCATCAGCGCAGAAGATCTGACAGAGTTTGAGAATAAGACATGCCCGACCTGTGGATCATGTTCCGGTATGTACACTGCAAACAGCATGAACTGCCTGACAGAGGTTCTCGGTATGGGCCTGAAAGGAAACGGTACCATCCCGGCCGTATATTCTGAACGTATCCGTCTTGCAAAGCATGCAGGAATGCAGGTAATGGAAATGTACAGAAGGAACATCCGCCCAAGAGATATCATGACAAAAGAGGCAATCTTAAATGCCCTTACTGTAGATATGGCACTTGGATGCTCCACAAACAGTATGCTTCATCTTCCTGCTATCGCGCATGAGATCGGAATGGACTTTGATATCAGCTTCGCAAATGAGATCAGTGAGAAGACTCCGAACCTTTGCCACCTTGCACCGGCAGGCCCGACTTATATGGAGGACCTGAACGAGGCCGGCGGTGTTTATGCGGTTATGAATGAGCTGAACAAGCTTGGACTTCTTCATACAGAGTGCATGACAGTAACAGGAAAAACAGTGGGAGAGAACATCAAGAACTGTGTAAACTTAAATCCTGAGGTTATCCGCCCGATCGACAATCCGTATACAAAGACCGGTGGACTTGCCGTACTGAAAGGTAATCTTGCACCGGACGGCGGCGTTGTAAAACGTTCCGCAGTTGTACCGGAGATGTTGGTACATGAAGGCCCTGCAAGAGTATTTGACAGCGAGGATGATGCGATCGTAGCGATTAAGAGCGGAAAGATCGTAGAGGGTGATGTTGTTGTCATCCGTTATGAAGGACCGAAAGGCGGTCCTGGAATGAGAGAGATGCTGAACCCGACTTCCGCGATCGTGGGAATGGGACTTGGTTCTTCTGTAGCGCTGATCACAGACGGACGTTTCAGCGGTGCATCCAGAGGAGCAGCTATTGGACATGTATCACCGGAGGCAGCAGTAGGCGGTCCGATCGCCCTTGTAGAGGAAGGTGATATCATCAGCATCAATATTCCGGAACTGAAGCTTGAGATCAAGGTTTCCGATGAGGAGATGCAGGCAAGAAGAGAGAAATGGCAGCCAAGAGAGCCGAAGGTAACAACCGGATATCTGGCAAGATATGCTTCCATGGTAACATCCGGAAACCGTGGTGCGATCCTGGAAGTACCGAAAGCAAAATAAGGAGGAACAGACATGCAGCTTACAGGTGCAGAGATCATTGTAGAATGTCTGAAGGAACAGGGCGTTGATACGGTATTTGGATATCCGGGCGGCGCGATCTTAAATGTTTACGATGCTTTATATGAATACAAAGATGAGATCACACATGTACTGACCTCTCATGAGCAGGGAGCATCCCATGCAGCTGACGGTTACGCAAGAGCAACCGGAAAAGTAGGCGTCTGCCTGGCAACATCCGGTCCCGGAGCCACCAACCTGGTAACCGGAATCGCTACTGCATATATGGATTCCGTGCCGATGGTAGCCATCACAGCAAATGTAGGAAGACCACTCCTGGGAAGAGATTCTTTCCAGGAGGTTGATATCGCAGGAATCGTAATGCCTGTGACAAAATACAGTTTTATCGTAAAAAATATCGAGGATCTTGCAGATACCTTGAGAAGAGCATTTTATATTGCAAAAAGCGGCAGACCTGGCCCGGTTCTTGTAGATGTTCCGAAGGATATCACAGGAATGAAATATGAGTATGAGCCATGCCATCCGGCAACAGTCAACCGTGAGATCAAAAATATCCGCAAGGAGGATATGGATCAGGCACTGGAAATGATCAAAGAAGCAAAAAAACCGTTCATTTTTGTTGGCGGCGGCTGTGTGATCTCCGGTGCAGACAAAGAAGTTCGTGAACTTGCACACAGAATCCAGGCTCCGGTCTGCGATACACTGATGGGCAAGGGTACATTCCCGGGAGAAGATCCTTTCTATACCGGAATGGTGGGAATGCACGGAACCAAAACATCAGATCTCGGTGTGACGGAATGCGATCTTCTTATTGTTCTTGGAGCACGTTTCAGTGACCGTGTTACAGGAAATACGAAGACTTTTGCCCATAATGCAAAGATTCTTCAGATCGATGTAGATGCAGCGGAGATCAACAAAAATATCACAGTAGATGCAAGCGTGATCGGAGATGTGAAGGAAGTCCTGAAACGACTTCTCGAAGATGTTCCGGAAAAAGAACATCCGGAATGGATCGCACATATCCAGGAGCTGAAAGAAAAATATCCGCTTAATTATGATCACACACAGCTTACAGGACCATATATTATAGAGAAGCTTTATGAGCTGACAAATGGTGATGCCATTATCTCAACAGATGTTGGACAGCATCAGATGTGGGCGGCACAGTATTATAAATATAAAGAGCCAAGAACTCTTCTTACTTCCGGTGGTCTAGGAACCATGGGCTACGGCCTCGGTGCTGCGATCGGTGCCAAGATGGGCAGACCGGAAAAAACAGTTGTAAATATTGCAGGTGACGGATGCTTCCGTATGAATATGAATGAACTGGCAACTGCAGCGCGCTGTGGCAGACAGCTGATCCAGATTGTTATGAACAACCATGTACTTGGAATGGTGCGTCAGTGGCAGACGCTTTTCTATGGAAAGAGATACTCTTCCACAGTACTGGATGATGCTGTTGATTTTGTGAAATTATCAGAAGCACTGGGTGCAAAAGCCATTCGTGTTACAAAAATGGAAGACGTAGAACCTGCACTTAAGGAGGCACTGGCATTTGAGGGACCTGTCGTTCTGGATTGCTGGATCGATCAGGATCTGAGTGTGTTCCCGATGGTACCGGCTGGTGCGAACCTTGATGATGTATTTGATGAGGAGGATATGAAGAAACATGAGTAGAGTGTACAATTTTTCTGCCGGACCGGCAGTGCTTCCTGAAGAAGTACTCAAAGAAGTAGCTGATGAAATGCTGGATTATAACGGAACCGGAATGTCCGTTATGGAAATGAGCCACAGAAGCGCAGCTTTTCAGGAAATCATTGATACCGCTGAAAAAGATCTCCGTGAGCTTATGAATATTCCGGATAATTACAAGGTACTTTTCCTTCAGGGAGGAGCATCCCAGCAGTTTGCCATGATCCCGATGAACCTTATGAAAAACAAGGTTGCTGATTACATCGTAACAGGACAGTGGGCAAAGAAAGCTTATCAGGAAGCCCAGAAATACGGAAAAGCCAATAAGATCGCATCTTCTGAGGACAAAACCTTCAGTTATATTCCAGATTGCAGCGACCTTCCGATCAGCCCGGATGCAGATTATGTATATATCTGTGAGAACAACACCATTTACGGCACAAAATTCAAAAAACTTCCAAACACAAAGGGCAAGACCCTGGTAGCAGACGTATCCTCCTGCTTCCTGTCTGAGCCGGTTGATGTAAGCAAATATGGTATTATTTACGGTGGTGTTCAGAAGAACATCGGACCTGCAGGTATGGTTATCGTTATCATCCGTGAGGATCTGATCACAGAGGACGTTCTTCCGGGCACACCAACCATGCTTACATATAAGACACATGCAGATGCAGGCTCTCTTTACAACACACCGAATGCTTACTGCATCTATGTATGCGGAAAAGTATTCAAATGGCTGAAAAAGATGGGCGGTCTGGAAGTGATGAAACAGCGCAATGAGGAAAAGGCAAAAATCCTCTATGATTATCTGGATTCTAGCAAGCTGTTTAAAGGAACTGTAGTTCCGGAAGACAGATCCCTTATGAATGTTCCGTTCGTAACAGGCGACAAGGAGATGGATGCGAAGTTTGTCAAAGAGGCAACAGCAGCAGGTCTTGTAAACCTGAAAGGACATCGTACAGTTGGCGGAATGCGTGCCAGCATCTATAACGCTATGCCGAAGGCTGGCGTAGAGGCTCTGGTTGCATTCATGAAAAAATTCGAGGAGGAGAATGCATAATGTTCCAGTATCATTGCCTGAATCCTATTGCTGAGAAGGGACTTAAACTTTTCGGCGACAATTACAAAAAAACAGAGAGTGCAGATCAGTGTGATGCTATTCTTGTAAGAAGTGCAAAAATGCACGACATGGAGCTTCCGAAGAGTGTTTGTGCAGTTGCACGTGCAGGCGCAGGTGTCAACAATATCCCGGTTAAAGAGTATGCAGAGAAAGGTGTTGTTGTATTCAACACACCTGGAGCAAATGCAAATGGTGTAAAAGAGCTTGTACTTGCAGGTATGCTTCTTGCATCCAGAGATATCGTTGGCGGCATCGAGTGGGTTGCACAGGAAAAAGATAAAGAGCACATTGGAAAACTTGCCGAGAAGCAGAAAAAACAGTTCGCAGGCTGCGAGATCAGTGGTAAAAAGCTTGGTATCATCGGTCTTGGAGCAATCGGAGCCATGGTTGCCAATGCAGCATGCGGTCTTGGCATGGAAGTATATGGCTATGACCCATATCTTTCTATTGATGCGGCATGGAACCTGTCCAGAACCATCAAGCACAGCAAGAGCCTGGATGAGATCTACAGCCAGTGCGATTATATCACCATTCATGTGCCGCTTCTTGACAGCACTAAGAAGATGATCAACAAAGAAGCTTTCGATAAGATGAAGGATGGCGTGGTTCTTCTGAATTTTGCAAGAGATCTTCTTGTTGATGAGGATGCGCTGATCGAGGCCGTTGAGAGTGGCAAGGTTAAGAAGTATGTAACTGACTTTGCAAATGAGACAGTTGCAGGACGCGAGGGTATTCTGGTAACTCCGCATCTTGGTGCGTCTACAGAGGAATCAGAAGAAAACTGTGCAGAGATGGCTGTAAAGGAGATTCGCGATTACCTTGAGAATGGTAATATCAAAAATTCAGTTAATTATCCGAACTGTGATATGGGTACCTGTGTGGCTGTCGGAAGAATCTCTCTTGCGCACAGCAACACACCGAATATGATCAGTCAGGTTACAAAGATTCTTGGATCCGAGGGATTGAATATTGCGGATATGACCAATAAGAGTAAAGGGGAGTTTGCTTATACTCTTATTGATCTTGAGAGTGCGGCGTCTGCTAAGGCGTTAGATGAACTCAAGGAGATTGAGGGAATGTATAGGGTGCGTGTTGTGAAGTAACAAAATGTAAAAAAATACTTTTGAAAAATACTGTGTTTCGTTCGGGTTGGCGAACGGACGCAGTATTTTTTTGCGAAAATAGGAAAACCGCAAAGGGGCCGCAAAGCCGCGGCCCCTCTGCACACCCCTCGGGCTTTTTTTGAGTGCTTGGTTGTGGAGGGTGGGAGTTTTGCTGACTTGTGTCTGTATGCTGCGGTATTGGATGTGGAAGGTTGAGCCGAGAGTGAGGGTGGGAGGGGGGTGGTAGGTCTCGACGTGCGGGGCACATCTGCGGATTTTTAGGAATATTATAGAAGTGAATTTGAATGGTAAATATATCAAATGAGAATATATCAAATGGGAATATATCAAATGGGAATATATCAAATGGGAATATATCAAATGCAAATATATTAAATGTAAATATATCAAATACAAACATAATGTGTAAATATAATATACGTAATGGTATTGGATATAAATTTTTATACGATAAGATATTAATAAAAATATATGATATAACAGGGAAAATATGTAGAACATTCAATAATTGGCGGATAGGCGCGAAGCGCCGCCTCCGCGGTACGTGCCCGGAAAGAGGGGGTGCAGGGGGAGAAAAGCGGGCTTCGTAACTCCGAGTGCTTTCTCCCCCTGCGGTTTTCCTCAGCTTTTCAAAGCTAATAAATAAGAACTATAAGAAAAAATAAAAACTAATTACTTGCGAGATGCGATGAAGTCAAGAACTTCATCCCTTGTAGGCATCACGCGAAGCGCGCCCTTCTTTGTTGTGATAAGAGAAGCTGCCGCATTTGCAAAAGTAAGCAGTTCTGCAAGGTTCTCGTCTGTGAGATCATCAAGCTCGTGCTCAAGTACATAGTTCAATGTGCTTGCGCAGAAGGTGTCACCGGCGCCGGTGGTTTCGATGGTGTGTTCCTGAAGGAAAGGAGCAGCCTCAACCTTCCGTCCGCGATAATAAGCGCGGCTTCCATCTTTTCCCATTGTGATCAGCACAAGCGGGATATGATATTTTTCTTCGATAAGAGCAGCACCCTTATCATAATCTGTTGTGTCAAAAAGAAATTCCACTTCATTATCAGAAATCTTCAGTACATCACAGCGTTCCATGCCGTATTCGATCTCTTTGCGGGCATCGTTCAGATCCTTCCAGAGTGGAGGGCGTAAGTTCGGGTCAAAGGTGATGATGCATCCGGCTTCTTTTGCCACGTCAAGAGCATAGCGGGTTGCTTCACGGACACCCTCATGTGTGGAAGAAAGCGTGCCGAAATGGAAGATCCTGGAATTGCGGATCAGATCGGCATCTACCTCATCCTTTGTCAGCATCATATCTGCACCTGGATTACGGTAGAAAGAAAAATCACGGTCTCCGTCCGGGTAAGTATGTACAAAAGCAAGGGTAGTATGAATTTCATCGTCCATGACAAGATTTCTGGTATCAATGCCGCATTCTTCTACGGCAGCCTTCAGCTGCTTACCGAACATGTCGTTTCCGACCTTTCCGATAAATGCAGTTTTTTTGCCAAGACGGTTCAGCATGGCAAGAACGTTACAGGGAGCTCCGCCCGGGTTTGCCTCGAAAGTAGGGTTTCCTTGGGAACTGTCACCGTTTTCTGTGAAGTCGATCAGAAGCTCGCCGAGAGCTGTTACATCATACTGTCTGTTTTCCATTGATGATTCCTCCTGATAAGTTATTTGTTTCATATTCTGCTTCATATTATAATCGTTACACATGATTTTGGGAAGAACCAAATCGAATTATTTTCTGTTCTGTTACCGGTTACTTGTGGTGCTTTTTGCGAAGATTAGAACTGTTATCTTTATTTTTCTGTAAAATGGTGGTAAACTTAGTCTATAAAACAACAAATATGATGGAGGAGACGATTATGGCTGATAAAGCGTATGAATATATGGATTGGCCCCGGATCGAGGCAATCGTTTACGGGGAGGAGGCATCACCTCGTGATGTGATGCAGCCAAGGGTAACAGAGGATGGCGTTCTGATACAGGGATTTTTTCCGGGAACGAATTCTGCAGAGGTTGTTGTAGGGGAAAAGAGTTATCCGATGACCCTGGAAGATGAGGCTGGTTATTATGCTGTAATGCTTCCGCTGAAAAGGATTCCGAAATATCGTTTCCGCGTGATAAGAGGAAGCAGAAAAGAGACTTTTTACGATGCTTATGAATGTCCATGCCAGATCACGGAAGAGGAGGAACGAGCTTTTTGTGCCGGTGTCTATTACAAAGCATATGAGAAGCTGGGAGCGCATCCTGGGACCTGTGGCGAGGTAGAAGGAACATATTTTGCTGTCTGGGCACCAAATGCGATCAGTGTCAGTGTGGTCGGTGATTTTGACAGGTGGGATGGAAGGCGTCTTCCGATGCATCGGATGCCAATGTCCGGAATTTTTGAGATTTTTGTTCCAGGTGTACAGGCAGGGGCCTCTTACCAGTATGAGATCAAGATCAAAGGCGGCAATGTACAGAGGAAATCGGATCCGTATGGAAATGGAACCCAGGGAGCGCCGTCTGTGATTTCTGTTGTAACAGAACTGGGAGATTTTTCCTGGCAGGATGAAGCGTGGATGAAGAAACGTGAAGGGTTTGCCAGTCGTGAAGTTCCGGTTTCCATTTATGAAACTGATGTAACAGAGTGGAAAAACAGTGGCGAACTGGTGGGGTTTCTGAAGGAAACCGGTTATACGCATGTGGAATTTCATCCGGTGATGGAGTATCTTGACCGAAGTTCAGGAGGATATTCTACGTCTGCGTATTATGCTGTGACTACCCGTTTTGGGACTGCGGCAGATTTCCGGACACTGGTGGAGGATCTTCATCAGGCAGGGATTGGTGTGATCCTGGACTGGACACCGGCTCAGTTTCCTCGGTTTGATGCAGGGCTTGAGAAATTTGACGGAACTCCTCTTTATGAAGTACAGGATCCGGCTATGGCGGTTCATCCGATGTGGGGCACCATGCTTTATAATTATGGAAGTCCTATGGTCAAAGATTTTCTTATTTCCAATGCGTTTTTCTGGCTGGATGAATTTCATGTGGACGGATTTCGGCTGGATGATGTAGATGCGATGCTGTATCTGGATTTTGGAAGAGAGGCGGGACAGTGGACGGCTAATCTTTATAGTTCCAATGAGAATCTTCAGGCACTGGAGTTTCTGAAGCATCTGAATTCTGTTGTGAAGAAGCAGTATCCGGGGATTCTTCTGATTGCACAGGAGGATGGTTTATGGCCGCAGCTTACAGACAGTGTGGAGAATGATCATCTGGGATTTGACTATAAATGGAGTGGTGGCTGGACAAAGGATCTTCTCACATATCTGGAGGCAGAACCGGAGAATCGAAAAGATCATTATGATCAGCTGACGTTATCTATGATGTATGCATACAGTGAGCATTATGTGCTGACCCTCGGAAAGAGAGATGTAGGGTGCAGAGAGGAATTTTTGAAAAAACTTCCGGGATCATCGAAACAGAAAGCGGCACAGCTTCGAGCTGCCTATGCATATCTCACAGTCCATCCGGGTATCAAGATGACGGCACCGGACGGAGATGAAAAGACGGAAATGAAGGAATATCTTCATGATCTGAATGAGCTTTACAGAACGTATCCGGCATTGTATTCCATGGATGGAAATTCCGATGGATTTGAGTGGATACAGTTTACCTCAAGTGACGAAAATATCGTTGCTTTTTTACGAAAAACGGAAAAGAAGAATGAAACGCTTCTTGTGGTCTGTAACTTTTCGCCGGTATCCTACGACAGCTATCATGTGGGAGTGCCTTTTGCGGGAAAATATAAAGAAATTTTTAACAGTGATAACGGAAAATACGGCGGACAGGGCGTTATAAATGCCAGGGCGAAAGCTTCCGTACAGGAAGAATGTGATGCCCGCAAAAATTCTCTGAAGCTGAAGCTTCCGGCATATGGAGTAGCGGTGTTTACCTGTACAGAGGAGAAAATTGTAGGAAAAACAGTGGAAAAGGCAAAGGAAACTGCCACAGAAAAGACATCAGCAGTGAAAAAAGCAGTAAGAAAAGTGACAGCCAGAAAGAAAAAGACTTCTGTAAAAAAGCAGTGACAGAAGTACTGTCTGAATCATTGATAGCAACAAGCAAAAAACCGGGAAATTTCCCGGCTTTTTGCTTGTATGGCAGTATGAAAAGAATCTTATAAAGTGTTTTCCCAGGCGGCAGCCCGATCCATCCAATGAGCAGCGTCTGTACCGGAACCGTCTCCAAATCCGTGTTTCCCATGTTCTACAAGCTCAAGAACTGCCGGGATATGACGACTGTCAAGAAGGTTTTTTAGCAAAACCGAAGGTCTCAGCAGTTTTTTTATCGAAATCTTCTCCGAACATAACTTTTAAAAAGAAATTATTACCTTCTGTATACATACCATCGAAAGTGGTAACCGGATAGATCGGAAACAGTGCTTTGGGGCGTGGCAGCCCATAATGCGCCCAGCCTTTGCTGACAGTTCCCCAAAGACAGGTAAGGTTAGCGCCGGCTGAGAATCCATTGACAATGTATTCGTCGGAAGACAGCTGGAATTTTTTGCGGTTAAGCAGAATGAAACGAATCGCGGCAGCAAGGTCATCCAGAGGCATGGGCATTAATTCAGGCTGTAAGACCCGGTAAGTAAGTACAAAGACATTGTACCCTAATTCATTAAAGCGCGCAGCTGTGGGAAAGGATTCCACAAGGGAGCAGACGCAGGTATAAGCGCCGCCGGCACAGGAGATGATCCAGGGGCTTTTTGATGGAGATGTTCCTTTTGCCGGCATGAACCAGACTTTGACATCTTTTTTTTCCGGACAGTCAGAGGATTCATCAGGTGTATACACATTGTACAAACAGGGGCCGTCAGCGGCGATTTCGGACAAACGATTCAAACCGCGGATCATGCTGGCAATATCCCATGAAGGCTGATCCTGATGGAGTTCTTCCAATGACATCTGTGAAGCGGGTTTGTCAGCGGGGATGCAGTTATAACAAAGATAATCAGCATAGTCTTTTAAAACAGGAATTTCTGCAGGAATAGTTTCTTTTGTAAACATGATTGCCTCCTAAGTCAGTGAGAATCTTTTTTAGCTTTTAATTCAGCCTGGATCTGCGGAAGCTTTTTATCCAGATCATATTTCCACATAAGCAGAAAACTGAGGATCGCGCAGATCAGCGGAAGAAGAATATAGTCGACTTTGATAGCAAGGAGCGCAGAGGCAGACTGTGTGGCAGCCATTCCGTCATAGTTACCGAGACCGAGGATGATACCAAAGATGCCTCCTGCAAGACCGGAGCCTACTTTTTGTCCAAAGCTTACGGCAGCACAGCCCATACCGGTAACATCTTTTCCGTATTTCCATTCGCCGTAATCCAGATTGTCGGGGGTCAGACCGCCAATAACTGCGCAAAATAGTCCATAACCAAAGCCATGAAGAGCACAGCAGATCAGGACACCTACATAGTTAGCGCCAACAATGAATTGAAGTGCAAAAGATACAACTGCGATAAATCCTCCGATACGTACGCTGGTACCTTTTCCCCAGATTTTCATCGGAATATAAGCCAGCAGCATGGCAGCGAGGGTGACGATCTGAATGACATTTGCCATGGTAGGCTGATAGTTGGCATCGCCCATAATGTACTGCGCATAATACATATGACCGCTGTTCATTAACGTATATCCCATCCAGTAAATTGTGTAAGAAAGCATTGTGGTAAGCCAGTACCTGTTTTTCAGAAGAAGAGAAAAGCTTTCTTTAAAGCTGGGGGTTTCAGATTTAGAAGAAGGAGTATCATTTTCATCTTTGATACGTTCCTTTGTGCCGAAGATACAGATCATATGGGCAGCAAGACCAAGTACACTGTAAACGATGATCGTTTTTGTCCAGGCAGCTGCATCACCATCAAAGAAATCAACAAATTTCAGGCAGGTGCTGGTTACGATCAGTCCACTGATGGTGGAAAAAACCATAAGGAAGATGCCGAGGATTCCTCTTTCCATCGGATTTCGGGTGATCTTTACCATTAAAGCGTTGTAAGATACGGAAACAGCAGTGTAGCAAAAGGAGTTACAGATATTATAAGAAAGAAATACAAAAACATATTTCAGAACATCAGAAGCATTCTGTGGAACCATAAAAACAAAGATACCGGTAATTGCAAAGGGAATGCAGCTTCGTAAAAGCCATTTTCTTGTCTTTCCTAACTTGCCTTCTTTGGAATGATCTAGGATATATCCCATGCAAAGATCGGTCACACCATCAAAACAACGTGATACAAGCATGATCGTACCAATGATCGCGGCATTCAAACCGACAACATTGGTATAATAATAGGTCAGATAAACAGCAATAGCAATAAACATAAAAGCATTGGCAAAGTTACCAAAGCCATAGGCGGTACGTTCGGCAATGCCGAGACTGGTATCTACATCGTCAGAGTTCGTAAAAAATTTCATAAAAAACCTCCCGTTTTCTTTTTCATCAGTTTGCTCTCTCTGCAGCGAAAGCGTTTTGTTTTGTGATGCATTCAGTATAGATAATGGGAGAAAAAATAGATAGGATAATGAATAATCAGTTATATTGACATTTCATAAACAAAATGATAAGGTGAATATATGTGAGGTATATAAAATGGATAATTATTATATGGCGATACAGGAACTGAACAGCTGGGGTGAAGATGAACAGTTTTACCGTGGTTATTATTACGCACAGAAGAAAGGAAAGCAGGAAATATATCTTCAGCTGGCGGATGAACAGGAAGAATGGATCGAATTTGTAACAGATCCCGAGAATATTCATGCGCATGAAACTGAAGATATGTTTTTTCAAAAAGAGAGGAATATCAGTATTATCAAACATCCAAGGTATTTTCCATTCTTTTATCATTCCCATGGCTTTTTTGAAATTGTGTATGTATTATCGGGAAACTGTATTCAGAGTATAGGAGAGGATACCCTTAAGCTTCAGGAAGGGGATTACTGCATGATCGCGCCGGGGGTGCGACATGGAATACAGGTGTTTGACGATAACAGTATTGTGGTAAATATTCTGATCCGTCGAAGCACTTTTATGGATATATTTTTTAATACGATCAGAAATAAATCGCATATTGCCATGTTTTTTATAGGAAGTCTTTATAAGAAGAACCGCATAGAATATCTGATGTTCCGAACATATCAGGACGAGACCATTCGGAATTATGTACTGGAAATGTATATGGAACAGATATGCCTGGATGATTATTCAGATCGGATCATGTGCAGTATCCTGACGATCTTTTTTAACCAGTTGACCAGGAAACATGGGAAAACAGTTGAAATGAAAAATGGAAGCAAACAGTATAATTCCTATCAGGAAGAAATGATGAATTACATCATGAATAATTATGAATCCGTTTCTTTAAGATCTCTGGCAGAACATTTCCATTTTTCGGAACCATATTGTTCCAAATTGATCAAAGAGATATCGGGTATGCCTTTTTCGGAACTTCTTACATCTATCCGGATGCAGCAGGGGGAAAATCTTCTGGCTCAGACACAGCTCTCTGTGGAAAATATCAGTGACCGGGTAGGGTACAAAAATCCGGAATCTTTTATTCGCGCTTTTAAGAGAAGGTACCATGCTTCGCCCAGTCAGTACCGGAAGAATCCGGATCTGTATACCACAAAACTGATTTCATCTACACAAAAGTTAAAAAAATGAATATGAAAAGTCAGGAAATATGTATTTCTGAAGTCATAAACCTTCTTTACTTTTTTGTTTATCCTAAAGGAAACAAGGAAGAAAAGGAGGTTTTTTGTATGCTGAAAAAAAGACTGGACACATATTTTGAGCAACTGATAGAAGAAAAGAGAATACCGGGATGTGGTTTGATCGTTCGAAAGAAAGGAACGGAGATCTATCATAACTGTTTGGGAATGGCAGATATCGAAGAAGGAAGAAAGCTTGATGATACAACTGTATTTCGCATGGCCTCGATGACAAAGCTGATCATAGCAGTTGCCATAATGAAGTTGATTGAGGAAAGAAAACTTTCTTTAAATGATAATCTGGTAAAATTTTTTCCTGAGTATCCGGAAGAGAAAAAAAGAGTCAGAATACGGCATTTACTGAATCACAGTTCTTCTCTTGGCCAGACGGAGAAAAGTAATGAATATGCAGAACAGGTATTTGATATACATGATACATTGGAACAGCGTACTGCAAAATGGGGGAATATGCCATTTGACTGTGAACTGGGAGAAAGTGCATCCTACAGTGCATTGGTTAATTTTGACCTTCTGGGACGCATTATTGAGGTGGTTACCGGAGAAAATCTGGATGATTGGCTTAAAAACAATATTTTACATCCGTTGGGAATGATGAGTACAGGATATTTCCTGAGTAAAGAGCAGATGAGCAATTTAGCACCCTGTTATATTTCTGAAAACGGAAAACTTATAAGACAGCCGGAGCATAATGTATTGTTTGACCATGTGACTACAGAATATGGATACTGCTCAGGAGCGGCAGGTATATTTTCTACCTTAAAAGATTATGATCGATTTACCACAATGCTGGCTTATGGAGGAAAAATGAATGGCGTTCGTATTCTGTCTGAAAAATCTATCGAACAGATGTGCACACCATATCAGATCACAGATAAGGAATGTCAGCCGGGGTGTCCTTGGGGACTTGGATTTATGCTGTTTCTCAAACCGGAAAGATCAAAGATCTTTGTGGCACCGGGAACTTTTGGATGGTCGGGAGCACTGGGAACTCATATGTTTGTACATTCTGATTCAGGTATCAGTGCAACATTTACGGTCAGTATGGGAGACCTTGATGGCGCAGAGTCATTTATTTCCAGAGAAATTGAAAAAATAGTATTCGAAGAACTTGCATAAGAACGAGGAGGATATATGTACACATTAAATACATTGTATATTACAGAACTGACTACGGAACATCTCCATCAGCCGCTTGGAATTGATTGTGTATCACCAAGATTCGGATGGAAACTGAAAGGGAATGGGAAAAATGTAAAACAGCTGGCATATCAGCTGCGAATCTGTGCTCTAGACGGAGAAAAAGAGCTTCTAATCTGTGATACAGGGGAAAAGGAGACTGATCAGAGCATCGAGGTACAGGTAGATGATTTTGAGGCAAAACCCATGACAACATACAGGGTATATCTTAAAGTATGGGATAATAAAGAGAGAACTGCGGAATATACAGGCGGATTTGAAACCGGGCGTATGAATATTCCTTTTAGGAGCAGCTGGATCGAGCCGTGTCAGGAACCAACTCCATCCAGTTTCGAAGAAGAAAGAGAAGGGGATGGCGTAAGAGTAGAAGAAGGAGGCCGGGATTTTCATGAATTTCGTCCGGTCCAGTATATCAGAATCCCTGTATATGCAAAAAAAGATATGAAACGTGCAAGAATATATGCTACTGCTCATGGCCTGTACAGACTGGAGATTAACGGAGTACGTCCTGATGACAGAGAATTTGCTCCGGAAAATACGGCTTATCATAAGCTGATGTATTACCAGACCTATGATATTACAAAATTTTTAAAACCAGGTGAAAATATCATTGGTGTCATGCTGGGTGACGGATGGTGGACCGGCCGTGTGGGAACAACAGGAGACTGCTGTCAGTACGGAGACACCATAGGATTGTTGATGGATGGAAGAATTGAATATATGGACGGTACAGTTACGGATTTTTCCGGTGAAGAAGGTGTATCCGCTACAGGACCGATTCTTTTTTCGGATCTGTTTGTGGGAGAAAAATATGATGCGAAGCAGGAAATAGAAGGATGGAGTACCGTAAACTTTGATGACAGCGGATGGCAGCCGGTTCTGAAAAAAGATTACAAAAAAGATCATCTGGTAGGTCAGTTTATGGCTCCGGTCCGCCCGCTGCAGGTTTTTACACCCAAAAGTGTGATCACAACCCCAAAAGGAGAGACAGTACTGGATGTGGGACAGATCGTGGCAGGACATCTGGCATTTACAGTAACATCCGAAGCCGGAAGAAATATTGTCTTGGAACATTCAGAAGTGCTGGATGAAAAAGGCAATTTCTATAATAATATTTTAAATACAAATAAGGAACAGACGATCTGGTACAGGACAAAAGCCGGTACACAGTCTTATCGTCCGGTATTTACTTATCATGGATTCCGCTATGTGAAGATCACCGGATGGCCAGGATCGATCTCTGTTGATCAGTTTAAAGTATATACCTTTGCCAGTGAGATGGAGGACCTGGGCTATTTTCATACTAGCGATGAAAGAATCAATCAGTTGGAAAGCAATATCTGGTGGTCTCAGGTTGCAAATACCATTTCCATTCCTACGGATTGTCCGCAGAGAGAAAAAGCAGGATGGACAGGTGACATCATGGCATTTGCGCCGACGCTTTGCTTTAAGAGAAATGCAGATGCTTTTTTGACAGGATGGATGGCGAATGTACGTGCGGAACAGATGGAACATGGAGAAATACCAATGATCGTTCCTTATCTGAAAGCTTATGCAACGTTTTTAAGAGATAATCTGAACGCAGATACCAGCTGCGGCTGGGGAGATGCCGTTCTTAGGGTACCGTTATCTGTATATGAAGCATATGGTGACAGAAGAATCCTGGAAGAGAATTACGAAGCTATGAAAAAATGGCTTTCTTACATAGAAGACCGTGCAGCAAACCATCATCCGGAGGAATACGATACCTATACGGATCAGCAAAAAGAACATGACAGATATCTCTGGAGTACAGATTTTCATTTTGGAGACTGGCTGGTGCCGAGCATGGTGCTGGGAAATCCGGATGCTATGGCAATGAATAATACCGCATATGCAACGATGCGCTATGTGGCGCCGGCATATTTTGCGTATAGTACCCTGCTGATGAAAAAGGTTGCGGAGATTTTGAACAGGGATTCAGATGCTGCGTATTATTCTGCTCTGTATGAGAAGATCAAAGAGGCTTATATTGCTGAATATGTACGGGAAGATGGTACTATGGAAGCAAATTTGCAGGGAATCTATGTGATTACATTGAAGATGGGACTGGTATCGGATAACATTCGTCCCAAGATGGTGGAACAGCTGTGCCGGATGATACATGAAAACGGAGACAAACTGGATACTGGTTTCTTGAGTGTTCTCTTTTTGATGGATGTATTGTGCGATAATGGAAGAAGTGATGTGGCATATAAGCTGTTATATCAGACCGGATGCCCAGGATGGTTATACGAAGTGCTTCATAACGGCACAACGATGTGGGAAAGCTGGGGAGCAACAGGAGAAGACGGCACAGTAAGCACATATAGCTATAATCATTATGCGTTTGGCTGTATTGGTGAATGGATGTACCGCCATATTGGCGGACTGAATATTGTGGAGCCGGGATATAAACGAATGCGTATTGAACCACATTTTGACTGCGGACTGGATTTTGCGGAGGTGTCAGAAGAAACTCCTTATGGTAAAGTATCGGTTTCGTGGCATATGTGCAATGGACAGACAGCGGTGCATATTGTTGTTCCGGTTAATACAACAGCTGAGATCTGTCTGAAGGATCAGATAAAAGAAGTGACAGGCAGCGGTACATATGACTATATTCTATAAGGAGAAGTGAAGTGAAAAAAAGTGAGATCAAGACGATAAATATAATAGCGATCCTTGCCGTTTTTGTTTTTTCCGGTGCAGGAAGCTTTATGAATGCGGCGGTACAGACGATGATCGATGCATGGCCACAGATATCTCCGTCAACAATACGTCTGGTGACTTCATTGCCATCGCTGGTTTCCATGCCGGTAACCATATGGATCGGATTTGTGGCCGGAAAAAAGATAAGCTACAGATTTTGCGCGATCTTCGGGACAATGCTGATCTTGTTTGGAGGAGCAGCACCGGCAGTTTTTCATACAAGCTGGGCGATTGTACTGGTATTTCGCGGGCTTGTAGGTGTTGGCGTAGGTTTTATTGCCATGCGAAATTCGCTGATCATTGATTCTGTGCCGGAAGATAAACAGGCAGCTGTTATCGGCTATGGCGCAGGTCTGTTAAATGGCGGAGCAATCCTGGCAGGACCGCTGGTGGGAATTCTGGTTTCCTATGGATGGAATTATGCGTTCTTATATGATCTTTTAGCAATGATTCCTCTTGTTATGATGCTTCTGTTTTTGAAGGAGCCTGAGAAGGAAGCGGCAGCGGCTGTTACTGCAGGAAACGCAGGGGATGCAGCAGAAAAAAACGATTGGAGAACGTGGTTTTATATTCTGTTGCAGTTTATTATGACTGCGGCACTATATCCTCTGTTATCCGGAATGTCCACCTATATGGCATATAAAGGAATCGGAAACGCGGTAATTGCCGGTTTTTCAAATTCCACATATAATTTGATCGGCCTGCTGATCTGTCTGTTGATTAGTCCGATCGAAAAAAAACTGGGAAAACATATGCTGTGGGTAATGAATTTTATTTTTACCTGTGGTATGGCACTGATCGTATTTGTGCCGAAGGTTCCGGTGATCATAATCGGAGCCGGGCTTTGCGGAGCTGCGTTCAATTCGGTCATGGCACTGTTGCAGCTGTATAGCGGAAAGACAGCTTCTGCCAGACAGGCGACGCTGGTGTCTACGATGCTGATCGCAGCTATGAGCCTTGGCAATTTTGCGTCGGTTTATTTTATTGATATCTGTCAAAGCATTTTTAGGACAGGAAATGATGTTCAGAGTACATATATCGGCAGTATGCTGCTGTATCTGATACTGACGGTGATTTCTCTGGTGATCAGGGTAGCGCCTGGAGAATACTATAAAAGATAAAAAATATATGGGAATTTTCAAAAAAACTTGCATTTTTTTTAAAATAGGGTATAATATCAGTTGTGTTTGACACAAGCTGAAATAGCTCAGTCGGTAGAGCACTTCACTCGTAATGAAGGGGTCGTGAGTTCGAGTCTCATTTTCAGCTTAACTGATATAAGTCCGGTATCTTTGAACTTTCGGAGATGCCGGATTTTTTTATATACAAAAAAGGAGGGGAATTTATGAGCGTATCAACATTGGAAAGCAGAAAAAAATCCCAAAATGGTGTGAAACGGCTTGGTTTTTGTGGGATAGCAATTATTTTGCAAGTGTTATTTATGGTTGTCGTGTTTACAAAATTAAACGCGTATGCGCCGGCAATTGATGTGGGAACAAGAGTATTTTCGGTGATTTTGATCCTTCATATTTATGGTCAGAATAAGACTTCTTCTATGAAAATGCCATGGATCATATTGATCATGGCTTTTCCGATCATGGGAATTACGATGTATCTTCTGGTGGGTATTAACAGTGGAATGATAAAGATGTATCTTCGTTATAAAAAAATAGATGAAGAATTGGAATCTTTCATGGAAAGGAATGAGAAGTGCCTTGAAAAACTTTGTGATTGTGATTCGAAGGCCGGCGCCATTGCTTCTTATATAGAAAGAAATTCGTTTTACAGGCTGTATCAGAATACAGATGTCAAATACTTTGATGAAGCGTATAAAGGGTTGGAAGCGCAGCTTGAGGATCTGGCGAAAGCTGAACGTTTTATTTTTATGGAGTATCATGCGATTGAGGATGATATTGCGTGGCATAAGATACAGGATGTATTGGAAGAGCGTGTAAAGGCTGGTGTTGAGGTACGTGTATTTTATGACGATATGGGTTCTATCGGATTTATCAATACCGGTTTTGTGAAAAAAATGGAAGCTGTCGGGATTCGCTGTCGTGTGTTTAATCCGTTTAAACCGGGATTAAATATGTTTTTAAATAATCGAGATCACAGAAAGATCACAGTAATCGATGGTAAGATCGGATTTACCGGTGGTTATAATCTTGCGAATGAGTATTTTGGTATTACGCATCCTTACGGACAGTGGAAGGATACAGGAATCCGGCTGAAAGGAGATGCGGTAAAGTCTCTGACGGTTGCTTTTCTGGAAATGTGGAATGCGTGTAAAGAGGCTGCATATGATGCAAAAAGTTTGGAGAAATATCTGGTGCAGAGTGAATTTTGTGCAAAACAGAATGGATTTGTGCTTCCTTATGCGGATGGTCCGATGAATCAGGAACAGCTTGGTGAAGAGGTTTATATCAGTATGGCGGAGAAGGCAGAAAAATACTGCTGGTTTATCACGCCGTATCTGATCATTACGGATGAGATGATGCATGCGTTGTCACTGGCTGCAAAGAGGGGGGTGGATGTTCGGATCATTACTCCGGGGATTCCGGATAAGAAGTTGGTGTATAGTGTGACGAGGTCATTTTATAATGGGCTTGTGCGAAATGGTGTGCGGATTTTTGAATGGACACCGGGTTTCTGCCATGCCAAAATGAGTGTTGCTGATGATCGGATGGCTACTTGTGGTACAATCAATCTGGATTACCGAAGTTTGTATCATCATTTTGAGAACGGGTGTTTTCTGGCTGACTGCGAGATCGTTGGTGAGATCCGGGATGATTTTGTGCGGATTTTTTTGGAGTGCAGGGAGGTTACTGAGAAGTATAGAAGTGGAAGAAGTGCAACGTTGAAATTGGGACAGTTGGTTATGCGTTTGTTTGCGGAGCTGTTGTAGTGTGGAGGTGTGTTTCCCCGGCGGTGTACACAGGCCGGCGACAGAAAATAGGCAGTTTGACACAGCATCTCATGATGCGTATCGTAATATATAGAAACTGTTCAGGAAAAATGTTCCATAATGAAAGTTGTACCATATAAGAAACAGTTTGGCACAACAAATCATATTCATATTGAAGAATAGAGTAACCAGATCGGCACAGCGTATCACATCCAATACCGCAGCATACAGACAAAAGTCAATTACGTTACACATCGAAGATGTAACGCTAGTTTCCGTGCCCAACGGGGTGGGAGCGCGAGAGAGGGCGTTCGAGCTTCGGAACTCTGAGATCGCCTTCCCTCGCACTTACCGCATTGGAAATGCGACGTGCGCAGCTCCATAAAGCTGATTTCTATAGAAGAATTGTCTTTTTAAGTGAAACTTCCAAAAAATCCAAAAAAATTTGAATTTTATGGTTGACAAGAATAACTCCCAGTGGTAATATAACTGGGCTGTCGCAAATAATTGTTTTCAAAAAGCAAACAATTAAAAAGAATTTCAGAAAAATGAAATTCACAGTTGACAAAA
>NZ_JBBMEJ010000007.1:0-158361 GCF_040096615.1 Blautia aquisgranensis | reverse complement strand
CCTGATACAAGTAAGTCCCACCCACTGCTTATTGCTCCTCGCAATTGAAGCAGGGGACTTACTTGATTCGGTTAAAAAGTTCTGACTCATTCTCAATCAAATCTTCTGCCAGATATTTCGCATCCATATTTTCTATTCCATAACTGTCATTTGAAATTTGTTCAGCAAGTTTACTGGAATAATAAATATCAAATGCCTTTCGCAAATCTATCCCTTTCATTTCGGAAATTGCATTAATAATATCGTTTTCCAAATTTTGCTTATAAACTTCTTCCAATTGCTTCTTATCTACCATTGTTTTCCACCTCATATGCTCTTTTAAAAGTGATCACTCGATTCAGTGTTTCCTGATTTACAATACAGATTTGATTATTCATCTTATAGTATCGCAATTCATTTAAAACTTTTTCCTTATCCCATAATCCTCTAAAATACATATCTACAGTCTTAAACACGTCATCATCCGCAACATTTCCTATAATAATGTCATATTCCTTATTTAACGGCTGTCCTTTTCTACATGCACATACAAAATCGAGCCATTTCTCATTTTCTTTTTCAAAAGATAATACCTTAAAATCATCCCATTCTTCAGATAATTCATAAACATTAACTATTGCAGCCTTTTCCTGTCTCATGCCCTTTCGGACTGCCCATTTCTTTGCCTGATTTTCGAAAGTTGTAATATAAAATCCCCGGCCAAAATCCAGATACTTTTTCGAATGTACTACGTCCGGACTTTTTATAATTTCTGTTGATCCATGATATACGATCATACATTAACTCCTTTTTCTCTCACATAATCGGTAATATCTTCTACCAAATATTCCTTTCCCTGTGTATGAAGAACATCGTAACATTTAATAATATAGTTATCCAAAATTCCGGTTGAATTTAATATTTTATACACTTTGGCTGGAGACATCTTCCACTTATCCGCAAGACTATACAGCATGAATATTGAAAAGCTCAATTCTTTTTTCTCACACATAATCACCACCAACCTTTCCGTCATATTTATATTTAGATTATAACAAGTATTTTATGTTCATACACTATATTTTTCATTATTCAAAAAAAGCAGGCAATGAAAAGTCACAAAATCTCTTCAGTCACCCGCTTTTCACCCATACTCTCGCCACTACCACTTCCACGATATTGGATGTTCAACCACCCACATACCAAAAAATACAACTATTGATTCTCTTTATAATCCTCAATATAAAAATAATGTTCTTGCTGTTTTCAGATCATTTCAGCTGTTTTCAGGCGATGCAACGACAGATCCCGTCTAGTACCGATTTCCTGATTATGCTGCTCCATACAAAACTACCCCTTCTTTATGAATATTGGAATAAAATGGATAGTTCACGATCCACTTGTTAAAATGCGCTTCACTTTTTGCAATAGGCTTTATATCCGTGTCATGATCCATATTAAAGTCGTAGGTCATGTACGAGAGCTGTTGTGCATATGCCTTTAATTCCAGATCTGATATATCCACCAGGATCATAATGTCTACATCAGAATCCGGGCGGAAGTCCCCCCTTGCATAAGAACCATAAAGGATTATCTGGCGTACATGGGAACCATAAATCTTCTTGACCGCTTCCACATACTGTTTAATTAAATCCTGCATAATCTTTGGCATACATCATCACCTCATTTTCTGCTGATAATACTATAAGTTTCTCAATTCACAAATCTTTCTTCTTGATTTTATTATAACCAGTTTACCTTCGTTTCTCAATCAATATTTTCCATGTAACAATGTTCCTGCTTTCTTCGATGAATTTTGTTCACCGTTATGGTATACATCTTGTTCTATATTTTTACTGAAATCAAAAAAAGCAGAGCCTGCTCCACTCAGACTCTGCCTCTCACTTTTTTCTTTTTATACTGCCGTTATTCTTCTACTTCTCTCTCATAAACGATCTCACCGCCAAGAACTGTCATATCCACTTTCGTGGTCTTAATCTCATCCGGGTCGATCTCATAGATATCCTTCTCGATAACTACGAAGTCCGCATTTTTACCCACTTCGATGGTTCCGTTCTCTTCTTCTGTATAGGAAGCGTAAGCTGCGTTTTTTGTAAAAAGCTTCACCGCTTCATCTACAGACATTTTTTCGGATGGGATCCAGCCTTCCTGTGGCTGACCGCTGATATTTTTGCGGGTGACTGCAAAATAAATATTCTCCATGGCATCAAAGCTTACCACAGGAGCATCCGAACCGCCGGACGCATGGATTCCCATATCCAGCATACTCTTCCATGCATACACCTTATCCATACGGTGTGCACCGATGGCAGGTTCCACTGTGTTCATATCCAGATCGATAAATACCGGCTGGATATATGCCAAGAGAGCCTGGTCTTTCATCCCCTGCAAAATACGCGGATTGGTGATCTGGCAATGTACGATACCATGTCTGCCCTTTTTATTATCCTTCCGGTAAGGAGATTTCGCAACTGCCTCAATGACCATATCCATGGCACGATCGCCGATACAGTGTACCGCTGCCTGCATCTGATGCCTGTCAAAAAAAGCAAACAGATCGTCAAGCTCATTCTGACTGAATGTGATGATCCCGGTATTTCCCGGCGAATCCTCGTAAGGCTCATTCATGGCCGCTGTTCTTGCACCAAGGGAGCCATCCTGGATCAGCTTCATCGGCCCGATCGTAAAGTGCTCTCCCCTCTGCCCTGTACGATATCCTTCTTCAATAAAAGCCTTCGCATCCTCCGCCCGTTCAAAAAGGCACTGCTCATAATGGCGGATATTCAGCTCTCCCCGGGCATCCAACGCTTTGTAAGAATCCATGATCCGACGCCAGTTTTTTCCCGGAAGGGAGGCAAGATCATCGGACTGTACCCCTGTAAATCCACATTCATTCAGCTTCTTCGCACTGTATTTGATGTAGCCTTCCACTTCTTCCTGGGACGGTGCATCCAATACGGAAGAATAAAACTGTACTGCGTTCTCCTTCAGAAGTCCGGTATCCAGATCAACCTCCTTCTCAAACTCCGGGAACTCCGGGATTTTTTTCAGAAGCTCCAGACCGCAGCTGTTGCACACAGCCACATGCCCGCAGACACGCACCATAATGATGGGGATTTCCATTGAAAGTGCATCCAGCTCATCCTTATGCGGATAGCGTGGCTTATCAAAATGCTCCTCATTCCAGCCTCTGCAGTAGAGCCAGGTCAGCTTCTGACCTTTGCTCTCCTCCAGTCTTTTTTTTGCTGCGGCAAGCATTTCCTCAACACTTGTACAGTCAAACAGTTTCACAGATCTTTCCACAAATGCATAATGCAGCATATGCATATGTGTATCCACAAAACCGGGCAGCATCAGCCTTCCCTTAAGATCGATCCGTTTTTTGCAGGAAAAAGCTTCCGCTTCTTTATCTGTTCCCACAAAAACAATCCGGCCATTTTCGATTCCCACAGCCTCTGCTACTTTTTCACTGTTATCCAGTGTTCTTATACATCCGTTAAAAAAAATCGTATCCACTGTTTATTTTTCCTCTTTTTCTTTTTTATCCTCGTAGAAAAGTGCCATATCCTTGTCTACCTTTCCGATTCCCATGTAACGCGCCTTGTAATCCTTCAGCAGTTTAAAGAAGGTACCACTTAAGATAAATAATGTGGCAACATTTACAAATGTAGGGAATACGGTTGTAAAGTCTGCAATTACCCACAGCTGCGCCGGTGTTCCGTTTCCGTAAAGAGTAAGCACTGTGACCAGAAGACCCCATAATGGTGTTCCAAGGATAAAAACCTTCTCTGCGATCTTCAGAACCTTCTGATTATTTTTCAGCCAGTGCTTCAGGATCACGCTGTAGTAGGTGAACCATCCGGTTGATGTTGTCAGTCCGAAAAGGAAAATACTGATCGCGATCAGTGCTCTCGCAACAGAGCCCATTCCGGACTCAAATGCTGTCAGTGTCAGCTCTGATCCCTGAAGTCCTGAATTCCAGTAGCCGGTGGTGATAACAACAAGACCTGTCATGGAGCAGACTACGATGGTGTCTGCAAATACCTCAAATGCTCCCATCAGGCCCTGTTTTACAGGATGGTCTGTTTTTGCGGAAGCGTGGATCATCGGAGAAGTTCCCCAGCCAGCCTCGTTGCTGTATACAGAGCGGGCAAATCCAAGACGCATTGCTGTTGCAACACCGGCTCCCATAAATCCGCCGACTGCCGCCTGTGTTGTAAATGCCCCCTTGAAGATCAGTCCAAAGGTTTCCGGCAGCTTGTCAAAATTCACTACCAGTATTGCAAGAGATCCTACAATGTAAAGCATGCACATGATCGGTGTCATATAGGAAGAGATCACACCGACTTTCTTTACACCGCCGATGATGATCAGGTAGATCGCTGCCACATACAGAAGTGACGGCACGATGTACGGCAGGTGGAAGGTACTTCCGACAGCCTCTGATACTGTATAATTCTGTAAGGTGATGAACCATGTCATAAAAATACAGCCGCCGAACAGTACTGCAAAAAGTTTCCAGAAGGGAAGCTTTTTCTCTCCGCCAAGACCCTTCTGCATGTAGTAGGTCGGGCCTCCCTGGTACTCACCATTTGGCTGTTTTTCTCTGTAGTACACAGCAAGTGTTACCTCTGCCATCTTGATGACCATAGCAAGAAGCGCCGCGATCCAGAGCCAGAATAATGCACCAGGTCCTCCTGTTGCAATGGCTGTTGCAACACCGGACATGTTGGATACTCCAACGGTGCCGCCGATCGCAATGGAAATAGCCTGGAACGGTGTCAGGCTCTTTCCGTCGTCTCCGCCTTCCTGACGGCGTTCTTTACTGAACATGTTTTTCACAATGTAACCAAAATGGCGGAACTGGAAGAAACCGGAACGTACTGTCAGATATACGCCTGTAGCGAGAATCGTGATCAGCAGCGGCAGTCCCCAGAGCCAGTTGGTCAGGTTTTCAAAAAGTGCAAACATCTTTTCCTCTCCTGTTCTCTTATTCTTTTGTTTTTGCAACCCCTGTCTGAAAATTTACTGCTAGGGTGAGCCATCAGTTCCTGGAACCAATGGCTCACCCTGAATCAATGGTGCAGAAAATCCCCAGAGTATGAAGCTCTGTCCGGTGTTCTCGATGCATGACCTTAATCGATCATATATCTGCGAGCCCCGTTCTTCCTCTTCATGCCCTGGAGATCTTATTTCAGTCCACTTAGTTTTTCAAACCTCTGTAGTATACCATAAACGAAAATATTTTTCTACTTTCCGATATGAAAATCTGTATTTTTATTCAAAAATAATGAATATTTTTGTTCAGATAAATTTCACACATTCTGACAGCTTATTCCGTCACGATCCGGAACCAGTCTTTCTCCTCAAACTCAACGACTGTGCAGTCATTTGCATAAGTACATTCCGGCAGAATGATCATCGCATGAAGCACTTCGTTATTTACAGGAAGCGGACATAAATGCCAGATCGCAGCATTGATCTTTACCATACATCCCTTCGGTATAATGAAAGCCTTTGCAAGCTGTGGTACCGGTGTTCCTGCGGAAGCCGGAGCTACATGAATGATCATATCATCATCCAGAGCTACGATTCCCTCCCAGGTTGTTGTGTGGTACTCCGCACATTTTACGATCCTGTCATCTTTTTTTACTTCGATCGGGGAAAATCCCATACTTCCCATGGCAGTTCCGGATATCCGGTCCGGATAAAATTTATGAATCTCTCCTTCCAGCGGATATCCTTCCGGATGCGTCATATCACAAAATGTTCCGTATGGTGCAAATTCTTCCTTGGTGATCTTTACTGCTTTCACTTCTCTCATAATATATACCTTCTCTCTTTTTAATTTTTCACTATAAAATTCCCCAATTATATCAGCCGTTGTAAAAAATGCAGAACCACTTCTTCTCTGTGTTCTGCATTTTCTTTCATATATATAATATTTCTGATTTTTCCTCTACCGGATGGATTCCGGATATTCCACACCTTCCGGCATGGGGTCCCACTCATTCAGTCCAATGCTCTGCTTATATTTCGCCTGCTCCAGTGTAAGCTTCGGAAGATCAGCTTTGAGATAATCCATCAGCTCACTGATTCCTTCTCTTGTCTTATTATTTACCATGAAGATCCTCTCACAGCCCATGTTCTCCATCCATTGTCTGACCATGGGAATGTTCGCATGGGGAGAATCCACCTTGGTGATGATCCCGATCAACGGCCGGAGAAGAAAATTCCTGCTGCCGTCACTGAACAGGTTAAACGGCTCGTTGGCTGCCTGCACAATAGCGATCACATCCGCCTCAAAGGAAAAGCATGCCAATCCTACACTGAAATGCTTGGACTCCGCATATTCTCCCGGTGAATCAATGGTATCTTCGTTTGTATTTGTATACTGGGTCTTGTGATAATGAAGCTCTTCGCCCTTCAGTGCCTGCGTCAGAGAAGTCTTGCCAGCCTCGCTTCGACCCATCAGAAAAATTTTTTTCATTTTTTATCCCGTCCTGCTGTCAGCTTCTGTGGATCTCACAGACATCAAATTTCAGTGTTTCATGGAAAAAGCGTACAACCTCTTCCACCGCTGTCATAACTTCCATAAAACCGCCTGTCAGTATCAGTGTGCCACAGAAACGATCCATAAATCCGATCTCCACATGTGCAGCCTTCACTGCCACATCCGCTGCCACAACAATCGCTTCCCAGGGTGTGACACGAACCATGCCGATAGAATCCCCTCTGTGATCCTCACCTTCATGGACACCGATATGTAAAGCAAGATTCTCATATACAGATTTATCATTCGGTGTGAACACATGGGCAAAGGATAATTCTTTTCCCGGAACCCGTACCCGGGTGATCCGAAGTCTCTTTCCCTTCAGATTCTCATAATCATCATGGAAAAGCCTCTCCAGCAGTTCTTCCCTTGTTATTCGTTCTTCCATGGTACACTTCCTTATCGCTTGGTGATCTTACATACTACGTATCCAAGGGTATCACGGAAATAGTCCACGATCTCCTGCATAGCAGTCTCTACATCGGAAATCTCACCTGTAATGATCAGTGTACCTGTGAAACGGTCCGCAAAACCAAGATATACATTACCGCTCTTCACTGCAATATCGGATGCGATAACTGCTGATTCGGAAGGTGTCATATTCATGATGCCGATTGCAGATGAGCCATAATCTACCTGCGGGTTCAGTCCCAGCTTCTGATATATGATAGGTGCCGGGCCTCCCATCACATGGGCAAATGTGATCTCTTTACCGGCTACGGTCTCCTGCACGATCCTGATCTGGTCTTTATGTTCATCTGCCATTTATGATTCCTCGCTTTCAAAAATTTCGTACTGTATTCTTACTATTCGATAAGCCGGATCTCTATCGTATCCGGCTTATGATATTTCTACATTTTATCTAGTTAAATTTTACTATTTATAGATTTTAATGTCAAGACAATTCTTTGAAAACAAGGCAAAAAACAACGTTTTCAAAAATGAAAATCCACAAAAAACAACATTCCATTTTCAGTTTAAGCTGTATAACAGGCAAAAACGCCCGTCTTCACCACACATTTCCACAGCTGTCTGCTTTTCAGAACTCAAATGCAGCCTTGATACTGTCATAGTGAAGGAATTTTCCCTCTGCCGCAAACGCCCGAATCTGATCCAGTGTGGCGAACATGTAGCCGTCTGTCTCCTCTGTCTGGAGCTTCAGATCCGCATCCTCCACATCCATGACAAATCTGTACACATCCACAAAATAATTGTCGCCTTCTCCCGGGTTCTCTCTTTTATAGGTAAAAAGATATCCTCCCTCTGCGCTGCCGGCATCCAGCCCTGTCTCCTCTTTTACTTCGCGGAGCACTGCATCACGGGAAGCCTCTCCTGCCTGTGCTGCACCTCCGGAAACCTCCCACCAGCCCGGAGCCCATGCTTTGGTCATCACACGTTTTGTAATCAGAAACGTGTGATCCGATCTTGCCACAACTCCCAGCACTGTCAGATGATATTCTCCATCCTTCAGGCACCAGTCATTGCGTTTCATGGTACGTCCCGTCAGTTTCTTATCTGCATCATAAATATCCCAGTATTCCATTTTTATCTCCTCTTTCGCTGTAGATTCAGCAGTCTTTCTATCTGTTATGATACCACGTTAAAGTATCTTCTGTAAACCCTGGTATATGGAATCAACAGTACTGGAAAATCTATAGATTATTTTTATTATATTACTTGTATTATGAATTAGTTTTATAGATACTTTTGTTATATAATTAACACAAACAAACGATTCTATTTAAATAACCAGGGAGGTTTTTCCAAAATGAAGAATGATTATCCACATATTTTTGCCCCGTTAACAGTTAAAAATATGACGATCAAGAACCGTATTGTTATGATGCCGATGGGCACCAATTACGGTGAGCAGAACGGCGAAATGAGTTTTCTTCACATCAACTACTATGAGGAGCGTGCAAAGGGTGGCACAGGCCTTATCATCGTGGAGAATGCAAGTATTGATTCCCCACAGGGCTCCAACGGAACCACACAGCTGCGTATCGATCATGATAACTATCTTCCGCGTCTTTTCAAATTCTGCGAGAATATTCACAGATACGGAACAAAGATTGCAATCCAGATCAATCATGCAGGTGCTTCTGCAGTCTCTTCCAGAATCAATATGCAGCCGGTTTCCGCATCCAACATTCCTTCCAAGGAGGGAGGCGAGATTCCGCGTCCACTTTCCAAAGATGAAATTCTTCACATCGTAAAAAAATACGGAGAGGCTGCAAAACGTGCACAGACAGCAGGTTTTGATGCAGTAGAGATCCATGCTGGACACTCTTACCTTATCAGCCAGTTCCTTTCTCCGCTTACAAACGACCGTACCGATGAATTTGGCGGATCTGTTGAGAACCGTACACGTTTCTGCCGTATGGTCATCGACGAAGTCAGAAAACAGGTCGGTCCTTTCTTCCCGATCATGCTTCGTCTCAGTGCAGATGAGCTGATGGATGGTGGAAATACACTTGAGGATACACTCAAATACCTTGAGTACCTTCAGGAAGAGGTTGATATCTTCGATGTTTCCTGTGGTCTTAACGGTTCCATCCAGTACCAGATCGATGCAAACTATCTTCCGGACGGATGGCGTTCTTACATGGCAAAGGCTGTGAAAGAGAAATTCAACAAACCATGTATCTCCATGGGTAATATCCGTGACCCGAAAGTTGCAGAAAAAATCCTTGCTGATGGCGATGCAGATCTCATCGGTATGGGCCGTGGTCTTATCGCAGATCCTGCATGGGTGAACAAAGTTGCTACAGGTCATGAATGTGATCTCCGCAAATGTATCTCCTGTAACGTAGGCTGTGCAGGAAACCGTATCGGTGTCAACCGCCCGATCCGCTGTACAGTAAACCCGTCTGTTCTTGAAGGCGATGTCTACAAGAAACAGCATGTAAACAAAAACTGCAACGTTGTTGTTATCGGTGGCGGTACTGCCGGCCTGGAAGCTGCCTGTACAGCCGCAGAGGTTGGCTGCAACACTTTCCTTCTTGAAAAAGGAAACGAGCTTGGCGGACTTGCATCCCTGATTTCCAGGATCCCTGCAAAGAAACGCCTTGCTGATTTCCCTCACTACCTTATGAACCGTGCCGAGCAGCTTGATAATCTTTACATCTTCAAAAATACCGAGGGAACACCGGAAAACATTCGCAAGTTCCATCCGAACATCATTGTAAACTCCACAGGATCTGCTCCGCTTCTTCCACCAATTGCAGGCCTTATGGATCATATTGACAAAGACAACTATAATATTTATTCTATTCTTGGTATGATCAGCCACATTGATCAGTTCCCGAAGGATCTTGAAGGTAAAAAAGTTGTTGTTGTCGGTGGCGGCGCTGTAGGTCTTGATGTTGTGGAATTCTTTGCAGACAGAAATGCAGATATCTCTATCGTTGAGATGATGGATCAGATCGGACGTGACCTTGATCCGGTCAGCAAGAACGATACAAAGACTATGATGAAGAAACACGATGTACATCAGCTTACAAAAACTGCTCTCCTTGAAGTGAAGGACTCCTCCTTCCTTGTGAAGGGCGACGGTGAGCCTTATGAGCTTCCATTTGAATACGGATTCGTATGTCTTGGAATGAGAGCTCAGGGGCAGCTTTTCCAGAGCCTCACAGAGGCATTCGCTTCCGAGGATGTTGAGATCATGAACATCGGTGACAGTCAGAGAGCAAGAAGAATCATTGACGGTACCCAGGAAGGACGTAACATCCTTACTATTCTCGAGCAGAAGGGCTACCTTTAATTCTTTGATATTGCTATAACCTCCTCCGGGTATTCCCAATCCTGCCCGGAAGAGTGTCTATAGATTTTCCACGTCTTCCTCCCGCGGCAGTCATTATAAGAACAATCCGCAAGTTCTTATGATCCTTGTGGCGGGAGGTTTTAAGATTAATCAAACTTTACCCAGGATTTTTACCAACGAGAGGAGTAATTACCATGTCAGAAAGAATCACAGGACACACAGAGCTGATCGGTCTTATGGCTTATCCGATCCGTCACTCCAGCTCACCAGCTATGCAGAATGAAGCTTTTTCAAAACTCGGCTATGACTACGCATATCTTGCATTTGAGGTTGGTGCTGATGAGATCGAGGACGCTGTAAAAGCAATCCGTACTCTGAAAATGAGAGGTTCCAACGTTTCCATGCCGAACAAGACTCTGGTAGGACAGTATCTGGACGAGCTCTCACCTGCTGCTGAAATGTGCGGTGCTGTAAACACGATTGTCAACGATAACGGTCACCTTACAGGCCACATCACAGACGGTATCGGATTTATGGCTGCACTGAAGGATAACGATATCGATGTTATCGGAAAGAAAATGACCATCGTAGGTGCCGGCGGTGCTGCCACTGCTATTGAGATCCAGGCTGCTCTTGACGGTGTAGGTGAGATCGTGATCTTCAACCGTAAGGATGAGTTCTGGGATCGTGCCGTATCCACTGTTGAGAAGATCAACACAAAAACCTCCAGCCATGCTGTTCTCTATGATCTGGCTGATCTTGACCAGCTTAAGAAAGAAATGGCTGACAGCTATCTGTTCGTAAATGCAACAGGTGTTGGAATGAAGCCGCTGGAAGGACAGTCCGTAGTTCCGGACAAATCCTACTTCCGTCCTGAGCTTATCGTTGTTGATGTACCATACTCCCCTCTTGAAACTGCTATGCGTCACATGGCAAAGGAAGTTGGCTGCAAGACAATGAACGGCCTTGGCATGATGCTTTTCCAGGGCTCCGCTGCATTTGAACTGTGGACCGGCGAACCAATGCCGATCGAGCATATGAAAGAGATTCTTAACATCAGATACGATGACTGAGATATCCCATCCGTATCGGAAAGGACCATTATGAAAACAGTTCAGGTAAGAAATATCACTATCGGAGAGGGACGCCCGAAGATCTGTGTCCCGATTGTTGGACAGACGAAGGAGGACATCCTCCTCGAGGCAGGAACCTTCGCAAGAATCCCGGTTGACGTTGTAGAGTGGCGTGTTGACTGGTTTGAGAACGTTTTTGACACAGAAAAAGTACTGGATGTGGCAAAAGATCTCCAGACCGTTTTAAAGGACACTCCGATTCTCTTCACTTTCCGTACCGCTAAAGAAGGCGGTGAAAAAGCAATCTCCAATGAAGACTACAAAGCACTTAACATGGCCGTTGCAAAAAGCGGTTATGTAGACCTCGTTGATGTAGAAGCCTTCACAGGCGAGGAGATCGTAAAAAGCATGATCGAGGAAGCACACAGCTACGGTGTAAAAGTCATCGCTTCCAATCATGATTTTGACGCAACTCCGGCAAAAGATGAGATCGTGCGCCGTCTTCGCATGATGCAGGACTACGGCGCAGATATCCCGAAGATGGCTGTTATGCCTCAGAGCAAACAGGACGTACTTACACTCTTAAGTGCCACACTGGAGATGAGCGAGCAGTTCGCCGACCGCCCGATCATTACCATGTCCATGGCAGGAACAGGTGTTGTCAGCCGTCTCACAGGCGAGACCTTCGGTTCCGCCCTTACCTTCGGTGCAGCTACAAAAGCTTCCGCACCGGGACAGATCAATGTCAACGAACTTGAGCAGGTTCTTGACATTATCCACAAAAGTCTCTGATCCCATACCTCCCTTTGGGGATCGCTAAAAAAAAGAGGAACCGCCGGCAGACCCATCCTGCTTGCGGTTCCTCTTTTATCTTTTTATTTTATCTGCTTTACTCTTCTGTTTTTTCTTCGATCACTTTCTCTTCCGGTTTCTTTCTCGGATCCCAGTTGGAAAGGAAAATATTCAGTCCGAAGCCTACAGCCAGGGCCCATGCGGATGCCCATGCAGTACCCTGTGTTGCAAGAACTGCTGCCATAACGCCTGCGATCATCTTGTCACGGTCTGTCTTGCAGTAGTCCATACCGATTCTTGCACAGACAAAAGCCTGGAACATCAGTGTAATAGAAGAACCAACACCGAAGATCGGACGGAAGAAGCTTACTACCGGAATGATCAGCACACTCAAAAATGTAGCAATACGGAAGGACGCCATTCCGCCAAGAAGAGATTTCATGGCTTTCTTTCCTTCTTTGTAACGGATGGAGACAGATACTGTCATACCAACCCATAACGGACCGGAAAGTGGCGGGAACGGTGCGATGATGGAAAGGATCAGGTTTCTCAGACCGCTGACCAGATTGGAACGGCTGGAATTGAAATCAATATACTCATCATCTCTGGACTGACGTGCCTCTGTAACAAGTGTCTCTGTTGTAACAAAATCACCAAACGCGATAACGTAACATACCAGTGCCAGAGGAAGTGCCTTCACAAACATGGAAATCGGCGGGATACCCACGCCAAAGATACTTACCTGGCTGATGATCTCCTTAAACTGCGGAATCTTGATAAAGGTACCGATCTCAAGTCCCGGTTTGTCCAGCTCTCCTACAAGAAGACCGACTACCATGGCGATCAGATACGGAAACAGGTTTCCATAGCGGGCAACAAGATCCAGAAATTTATTGTTCTTTCTCTTCTCCTGATACTTGTCAGAAAAACTGATCAGGATCAGAAGACCTACACCTGCAACAATGGCCAGCGGATATTTGTGCATGTTGCCGCCCTCTCCCAGCTGACCTGCCATAACCGTAACCGGCGCAGCAAGAAGGATTCCACCTTTTACAGAATCCGGCACAGCATGAACGAATTTATCCGCAAGCTTGGTAATGCCCATGAATATGAATACCAGGCCAACCAGCATCTGCAGGGCTATCATCGCCTGTATTCGCTCTTTTCCCATAGGGAAGCCTTCCAGGAACACGATGGTAAGCGGTAAGGTCGGTGTGATCCATCCCGGAACTACCGGATCACCAAGTAAACTGTGCAGCATGTAAAGCATGGTCTCAATGATGACACAGCTCCATGCCAGCTCATAAGGCAGTCCCAGATACTGTTCCAGATATGGAACTGCTGCCAGTGCCGTAACCCCCAGAATCAGGCCCTGGATAAATTCCACAGATTCGATTTTGTAATGAATAAATGGAAAACGAATCTGAAATGGCCCAAACGGAATGTAGGGCAGTTCGTTTTCTCTTCTCTGTCTCGCTGCACGCGCCATAACGATTCTCCTTTGTCTTTTTTTATAAATACATATATAGTATGTTTTTTTCTTTTTGCCGTGAAAGTTTGTTAATTAACAAACATTTCCAGGAACAGCAAAGTCCAATCCGGGAATTGTTCCCGAATTGGAACTTTACTCTATCTGAATTCAGTCATCTTTGTCTGAATCCAGATAATATTGTTGTCTTTCACTGTCTCAGGCTTCCTTTGCACGGTTCATTTTAACAAACAGGGCAAGGAGGATTCCGATAAATGTTACTGCCATGTTGAGAAGCAGGATCATTCTCGGAGCACTGGTTCCGCAAGTCTTTGTGATGTAGCCTGCCAGTGTCAGAATTGTGTAGTTGGCAATACTGGATGCGATCATTACCATGGATGTTGCTGTTCCCTTATTCTCCGGGAAGAACTCAGCTGTTGTGGATACAGCCAGCTGAAGCACACCGCCGGCACCTGCAAAACCGATCACAAAACCACCGATCAGGCAGATGGCAGGATTCTGTACGAAGTAGCACAGTCCCAGCATGATAAAGGAAATCAGCGGATAAATGATCAGAATGTTGATCTCTTTCAGTCCTTTTTTAATAAATACAGAGGAGCACAGGATCGCTGCAAAGGTTCCTACTGCATAGAAGGACTGGATCTTGGACGGATCACTTAAGTTGTAAAGCTTTCCAAGCTCCTGGTTACAGTTCAGCCACAGCATAAATGTAGAAGAACTTGTAAATCCAATGAGAATAGCAGCAAAAGCGGCCGGTGTAATCTTGATCTTTGCCTTTTCTTTCTTTGCTCCGGCACCTGTTGCATTTCTCTCAGGGAATGGCAGGAACAGGATCAGGATACCATCGATAAAGATCGCAGCACCTGCAACGATAAAGATGGTTCTGTAGGACATATTAGCCGCTGCTACAAATCCGATCAGGAAAGGAAGCAGGAACTGGCTGATACACATGGAGAATTTTGTAAACAGGTTCGCTACAGACGGATTGTTTACGTAGATTTCCATACATGTCGGGCTTACGCATGTATCCAGGAAGGAGTTTGCGATACCACCTACGATAGCGAATGCATATGCGATTCCCATAGACGGTGCAAATGCAATTCCCATGAAATATGCTGCATAACAGATCACGCCGATGATTCCGCTTAATCTGCGTCCGAATTTATCAGACAGAGGACCGGAAAACGGAAGGGAGATCAGTCTTCCAAGTCCCAATGCAGCAATTACAGATACTACCATGCTGACGTCCATAGTTCCGTCACTTAAGGCCTTGGCTCCCCAGTGGGCAGCAAGCTCAGGCTTGTACTGTCCCATGATGGAAGCACCGATTCCGTGAATGAAATATGTAAAGTACAGCGCGATAGAAGTAATCACTAAATTTTTCTTACCTGTCTGGCTCATTTTTCTTATTTCCCTTCGTTCTCAGCCTGGAATTTCTGGTACTCAGCTGTCGGCATCTCAAGACCTGTGTAAAGCTTGTATGCTGCAGCACCCTGCCACAGAAGCATTCCTTTTCCGCCTACTGCAAGCTTAACGCCTGCCTCTTTTGCCTCTTTTACCATTCTTGTTTCTTCCGGATTGTATACGCAGTCTGCAACTACAAGATCCTTATGGAACATGGATTTGTCAACAAGAGTAAGGTCATCATGTGGTTTCATACCTGCAAGTGTTCCGTTTGCAAGGATATCAGCGTTTGCGATCTCTTCTCTCAGTTTGTCCTGATCGTCAAGGCAGTATACGCTTACTTTGCAGTCCGGTACTTCTTTTGCAAGTTTCTCAGCTGTTCCTTTTGCTCTTTCAAGGAACGGATCGTTCGGATTGAAGATTGAGATGGAAGCAGCTCCGTCAAGAGCACTCTGTACAGTAAGAGCTGTTGCAGCTCCGCCTGCTCCTAAAACTACCATCTTTTTACCCTTTACGTCAACACCGTGCTCTTTTAAGTTGCGGACAAAGCCGATTCCGTCTGTGATATGTCCGATGAGTTTTCCATCTTCGTTAACGATGGTGTTTACAGCACCGATGATTCTTGCTGCCGGTGAAAGCTCATCTACGCACTGGGCAACTTTGTTCTTGCAAGGCATGGTTACGTTACAGCCTCTCATCTTGAACAGACGCATTGCATCAAGAGCTGCCGGAACCTGATCCTCTTTGATATCGAATGCCATGTAAGCATAGTCCAGGTTATGGTACTGGAAGCTGAAGTTGTACATAGCCGGTGATCCTGAATGTCCTACAGGGCTTCCGATCAGTGCGAGTAAACCAGTTGTTCCTTTAATTCTCTGTTCCATCTTTCTTTACCTCCTGCATTGGTCCAGGCAGACGTAAGCTTTTGCTTCATGGTCTACCCGGATATCTTTTACTGTCCTAAATATGGTACATTTATTTTATATTTTTAAAAATGTCTTCTTTATCTGTTATAAGATCAGATCTGGGAAGCTACGGCATAAGCCTCTTTCGTAGCATCCAGGGCACGTCTTGCTCGGATCGCATCTCCGATCACATGTGTCTCAGGTACAAGATCTTTCAGCTGCTCTTCCAGAGGATTGTAGTTACGGAATCCCATGGAAAGGATTACGGAATCGTAACCTCTTGTCTCATGACACTGTCCGTCTGCTGTCTCATATTCTACACCATCTTCGTAGAACTTGCATACTTTTGCTCCTGTGATCTCTTTGATTCCGTAGTCCTCGAAATCTTTCATCAGATACACTCTGTGCTCATGGATCACATCTGCACCTACTGTATCACGGAACTCGATAACAGTTACTTCATGCTCCTGCTCGCCGAGGAATGCAGCTGTCTCGCATCCAACCATTCCGCCGCCGACAACGAGAACTTTTTTGCCTGCTGCTCTCTTGCCATCCAGAAGATCAGAACCGTGGATGATAGCCGGGTTGTCGATTCCCTCGATTGGAAGGATCAGTGTCTTGGAACCTGTTGCAATGATCACACTGTCCGGTTTCTCTTCTTTTACAAGCTCCGGAGTCACCTCACAGTTCATCACGATCTTCACGCCATCTTTCTGGCAGCGATGGATGTAGCTGCGGATCATGTTTGTGATATCACCTTTTCCTGGCGGGTATGCGGCAAGTCTCATGTTTCCGCCGAGAATGTCTCCTGCCTCATAAAGAGTTACTTCATGGCCTTTCTCTTTTGCGATGAACGCTGCACAAAGTCCGGCAACACCACCGCCGATGACCATAACCTTCTTCGGCTTTTCAGCTTTCTCAAGTGGCTCTGACTCATGACCCAGGAACGGATTGGTCAGACAGCATACCGGATTTCCTGCATACATGTTTGCAACACAGCCCTGAAGACAGGCGATACATGGAGTCATATCCTCCAGGCGCTCCTCCTGTGCTTTCTTCGGCATAGCCGGATCAGCAAGGCTCTGACGTCCAAATGCAACAAGGTCTGCTCTTCCTTCTTTTACCATAAGCTCAGCAAACTGCGGCTCTGTATAACGGCCTACTGTGATCACCGGAATGCTGACTGCACGTTTGATCTCCTCAACCTCAGAAGCGGAGAATCCACCGTGGATAACAGTCGGTGCCCACATAAACTCATCTTTGATATGAACAGCACGGGATACATGTATCGCGTCAAGTCCACAGCTCTCCAGGTATGCTGCGATCGCTGCACTGTCATGAACGTCAAGTCCACCCGGAACCTCGTCTGCACAGTTGATTCTTGCAAGGATAGCGATCTTGCCCTGTGTTGTCTTTTTGATCTCCTCGATGATCAGACGGGAGAAACGCATACGGTTCTCAAAACATCCGCCGAACTCATCAACTCTCTTGTTTGTTCTAGGAGAGAGGAATGTGCTTACCAGATAGCCGTGTGCCATATGGATCTCAACAGCATCTGCACCGGCTTCCATTGCTCTTCTTGCAGCCTCGCCGTATCCTTTGACCAGCTCATAAACTTCCTCAGTTGTAAGCTCCTTCGGGATATCTCTTCCGCATACAGACGGAATGCTGGTAGCTGCTGTGATCGGTGCTCCTGCATTCTTCGCATTTCCCTCAGGACCTGCATTCTGAAGCTGGATGGAAACCTTTGCTCCCTCTGCATGACATCCGTCGATAACCTTGCGGAAGCTCTCGATAGTGGAGTCATCATAGAGACATGGCTTACGCGGGCCACCTTTTGCTCCTTTGTGAACTACAGTAGCTTCGATAGTGATCAGACCGAAACCGCCCTTGGCTCTTTCTTTATAATAAGCTGCGGACTGCTCGCTCATGGTACCGTCTGTGTTTGCAAAGTTATTTCCCATTGGTGGAACAACAAAACGGTTTTTCACTGTCATAGGACCGATCTCGATCGGCTGAAACATCGCATTGAATTTCATTGATGCGTTCTCCTTTCCTTTTTATGAGGATTCCTGTCCGATGCAGTCTCGGGCAGGAATCCTGGATGAATATTTTTCTTTATCTTCTTATATCAGAGTACTTCCGGCCAAGCCTCTTCCAGTACTTTCTTTGTGTTCTCGTATGTATGCTTTGCAGCGTACTCGATACCTTTTGCAAGGTTTGCATCGCTGATAACCTCTACGCCGATTGCGTTTGGTTTGATGCCTTTTTCTTTGATCATTTTTACGAATGGTACTGTTGTTCCGATTCCTGTTCCAGGAGCAAGACGGTCATGCATGGACTCATCTCTTAAGATTGTTGTCGCATATGGTCTTTCCCATACATCGTTGATCTGGATGGAAACGATCTTATCTGCCGGGATTCCCTCAAGTACGGAAAGCTCGATCGGCTGATTTGCTCTTACCCAGTGCCATGTATCAAGGATCAGTTTTGCATTCTCACAGTCAGCTGCTTTTACAACTGCCCAGCCTTTTTTCACATCCGGGATTCCGCTGTATGGCATTGGCTCAACACCGATGATGTATTTGCCTGCTCTGTGGCAGAGCTCGCGAAGCTTCTGTGCTGTGTATTCTACAGAATAGTTCTCCATAAGACCACAGTTGATCTGTTTTACGTTAAATAATTCACACATATGGAAGCAAAGCTGCTCTTTGTATTTCTGCTCGTAGGAACGATGCTCCTCTGCCCACTGTACGATGTACTCAACCTCTGTTACTTTCATGTCATATTTATCCAGGATTGCCAGGATATCAGAATCAAAAAGTCCCTCATTAAGCGCATCTACATAGGTTTCTGCTCTCAGACCGATTCCTTCATAGCCAGCTTCTTTTGCTGCTTTTACGCGGTCCTCAAACTTGCACTGATCTCCCAGTGTCCAGGAACTGATTGTGATTGGAAATTCTTTAGACATGATAATTCCTCCCGAAAATATAAATAATTTTTTTAGTTTTTTTTAAATTATTTTGTATCTTTTTTCTATGAGCATTATATAACTTTGTTAAATACAAAACAAATTGATTGTACCAGGATAATTCATAGATTTTATCAATATATCGTGTTATACTATATACAGCATGTTCTGCCGTACTACCACCGTCACAGCATACGGCAACTCTAACTCTTACGAAAGGAGCAGCACAAAAATGAATCTGTATCATCTTCGATATTTCGTGACACTGGCTCATCTGGAACATTACACAAAAGCCGCCGATGTTCTGGCGATCACACAGCCCAGTTTAAGCCACGCGATCTCTTCCCTTGAGGAAGAACTTGGAGTGAAATTATTTGAAAAAAACGGACGAAATGTTTCTCTTACCAAATATGGCAAAACCTTTCTGGTTGACGTAGAAGAAACCCTGAACCGGCTGGACTCTTCTGTGAACGGTCTCCAGCTTGCAGGTAAAGGAGAAGGCCAGATCGACGTTGCCTTCTTGCGTACTCTTGGCGTGGATTTTGTTCCCAAGATCATCCGTAGCTTTCTCACTGCCAATGAAGGAAAACAGATCAATTTCAATCTGTTCTGTGACAAGGTTCTGACAGGTGATATCCTGAACGGACTGAAAGAAAAAAAATATGACATCGGCTTCTGTTCCAAATTTGACGACGAACCACTGATCGAGTTTATTCCTGTTGCCAAGCAGGATCTGGTCGTTATCGTCCCACCCAGACATCCTCTTGCGGAAAAATCTGAGATTCATCTGGAAGAAACACTGCCATACAAACAGATCATTTTTAAAAAGCGCAGTGGTCTCCGCCAGATTATCGACCAGCTGTTTAAGAGCATCGGACAGTATCCGGATGTTGCCTTTGAAATTGATGAGGATCAGGTAGCTGCCGGTTTTGTGGCCAATGATTTCGGCATCTGTATCGCTCCGGATATCCCGATTCTTCATTCTCTTGATCTTAAAATCCTGCCTCTTGTTTCTCCTAGCTGGCAGAGGAATTTCTACATGGCCATGCTGAAGGACGTTTATCATCCGCCTGTTGTGGAAGCATTTAAGAAATTTGTGATTGAAAAGACCTCTGAAGAGATTTTTTATAAGACGAATTAATATATCTATATTCTGGTTCTGAAATCAAAAAAAGGACAGCTGCCCGATCTCCGTTACATCTCTGTACGGTTTATCGGACATCTGTCCTTTTATTATGTATTCCAGCGAATATCCGCCATTTACGTTCTTTTATTTATTTCCGTCGGACTCGCGAAGTCTGTGGATCAGTTCCTCACAGATCTCAAGCTCAGTCTTTCCGTCTGTCTCGATGATGATATCTGCGGCTGCCTCATATTTCGGGCGACGTTTCTCCATCAGATCTCCGATGAAATCAACATTCTTGTTGTTCTCAAGAAGCGGACGGTCATGATTATCCTTTACACGGTCGAGAATTGTCTGCGGCTTCGCTGTAAGAAGTACTACGCGGCCGTTCTTCTTCATCTCAGTAACATTGCGCTCTCTCATCGGAACACCACCGCCGCAGGATACTACAACATTGGACTGGGACTGCATCTCAATAAGAAGATTCGTTTCAAGCTCGCGGAAGTATTCTTCACCGTAGGTCTCGAAGATATCGGAAATGCTCATTCCCTGTCTCTCCACGATGCACTGATCCATCTCCACAACGTCCATGGCAAGTGCATTCTTCAGATAATCGGAAATCGTAGATTTACCTGCTCCCATGAAACCGATCAGGAAGATATTGTAATTAAACAGGTTTCTGGACTGGATTCTCTTACTGTTCTGTGTAATGCTTGCGAAAACATCATTTACTTCTTTCTTATGACGTCTGCCTTCCATTCTGGCTTCCAGCCATCCTCTCTGTTTCGCTTCCTGCTCTGGCTGAAGTACCGGAAGATCATGTGCCTCCTTGTATACCATGATGTCCTCTACGATTCTGTTTCTCATGAGCAGTGCGTCCAGAATGATCTCATCGCACTGTCCCAGGCTCTCTCTTAATACTTCTAACTGGTTCATTATGCTGTTCTCCTTCGCTCCATTTACTATGGATTTTCCACATCCACTTTATCACTTTAAATCAAGTGTCTGCACTTATTATACCAACAGCCGTTTTTTATCTCAACAGAAATTTCTATTGAATTTCCACATATAATCAATAGATTTATTCTATAATAAAATCTCCGCCACAAAATAATAAGCGGAGATTTTTTATCTGCATTCTACTGCATTACTTCATAGATCCGGTAATGCTTGTAAATATAATCCCGGAACTGCTCCACCAGAGAACTCGGGTAACGGTTTTTGAGCATTCCCATATATATGTAGCGCCTGTAATGAAGATTCTCGATATTGAGTATCTTTACAGGAAGTGTATGGATCACAGGCACATCCGGCACGATCCCTACGCCAAAATCTTCAGCCACCATACCGGCCAGTGCGCCGTCCTCTTCCACTTCAAAAGCAATCTCCGGGGAAATTCCCTCTTTTTCAAAAAGCTCCCTGATCACAAAATACAGACCACTGGTAGGCGTAAACGTCACCTGCGGATACTGCCCCAGTTCCTGTATGGTAACTGTATTTTTGCTCGCCAACGCATGGTTTTCCGGCACAACAGCTACTAACTTTTCTTCCGCCACCGGAACGAAGCTGATTTCTTTTTCCCCTTCTGCACGGGAACAGAAAATCACATCAAATTTCTCTTCCTTGAGCCCCCGGATCAGGTTGCCGGTAGCTGCATTCTGGAAATGAAAACTGATCTTTTTGCCGTCCTGCTCACTTAAGAAACCACGGACAAGCTCCGGAATAAACCGGCGTCCCTGTGTATGGATATACCCAATGGAAATACTTCCACCCGGAATCCTTGCGGCTTCCTGAATCCGTTCTACCCCGAGATTCAGGATATGCAGGGAGTCCTGAACATATTTCAGAAACATTTCCCCGTATTTTGTCATGGTGACATTTCTTCCATGTCGCTCAAAAAGAGGTACCTGGAGCTCTTTTTCAAGATTGGAGATCGCATGGCTTAAGCTTGGCTGCGTAATATCCAGTCTTTTTGCGGCCCTTGTATAATTTTCGATCTGGGCAAGCGTCACAAAATATGTCAGCTGATTCAAATTCATATATAAATCCTTTCTATCTTCCCGCAAAAAAAACTCTCCGCCTGCTCTCTCCCGGATATCTGTTCAGATACCAAGACTAAGCAGCTCTTTTCCCGCAGTCAGTCGCTCATAAAACTGTTCGTAAAAATCCCGTCCATCATCATAAGGTTTTCTGTAAAACTGGTTCACAACATACATATTCAGATTTCGGATCAGCTCCGTATCCTCGCTCTGATAAAGAATCTCCTGCACATCCAGAAGAAAATAATGCCAGTCGCACACAAATTTCTCATATGTCTTAAGATCCGGTGTATCCACCCATTTCTTCACCTTGATCTTGCTGCGGGTAGTCTTTTTGCATTCATGGATCTGAAGAATATATTTAAAGCTTCCATCCTCATAATATCTTCCAAGAGGAAACAACCGACAGAAGCCCGGCCGGAAGCTATGAATGGAGCAGCGTCCATCTGCATTCAGAAACACACAGCGTTCGTCTACTCCTGCCATTCTTAAATGAGGCAGGATATTTCCGTCTGTCACTCCAAGCTCGATTTTTTCCGCAAGAAGCTGATCCACACTTAAATGAAGTCCCTGACTTAAACGCCACACATCCAGAGGATCCAGAACAACCGAATCTCCCATTCCGGTACAGCAGTCAAAGCATCCCTTACAGTCCTGGCAATCTGCCTTCACCATGTCATTTACTTCATAGAAACGGCCGTCGGAAATCTCCTCCAGCGTCACTTCCCGCCGCATCAGACAAGGGTCTCCAGCCCGGTGACGCCCCAGTCCTCTGCGAGACTTTTCAGTCCGTCCAGTATCTCTTCCCTGGAATAATCGTGGTCATCCAGGTAATCTCCGTCCATATCATTGAGATAAAGATAAAAGGTAAGCGCCAGCTCCAGATAATCCGGATCGTCCTCTTCCATATTCATAAGAAGCTCGTTCTCCGCTCCGTTGATATCACCTTCATCCGCAAGTCCGATGATCTTCGAAAAAAGCCGGTCTGCTTCTGTGTAATCCGCTTCTGCTGCCGGAAGTGTATACTGCGGCATATCTCCCTGCAGGAGAAGTCTTGTGATCAGTCTTGCTATATCCTGAATATTGCCTGACATTCTATCGTCCTGTAATCCCATAATCCGAATCCTCTCTTTCTGCTGCCTCCGCCACATCTGTACAAAAATCCACGGGACAGCCATCTTGTCTGGTTTCACTGTTATTACCTGTTCAATCCAGTTTAATGCCGGACAGTGCCTGGGCAAACGCATTGTTCACCGGCTCATTTGCCTCTTTCTGCTGTTTCTTAAGGTAACGCTGTACGTCTCTCTTATTGACGCCCGCGCCCTCCTTCGCCCTTCTCGCCTGGAAAGAAGAAAGCTTCTCCTTATAGCCGCACTGGCATACAAAGGTCTCTTCTTTTCCCTTAAGAAGCATTTCCATACGCTTGTGACATTTCGGGCAGCGCGCATTGGTGGTTCTGGAAACAGTCTCCCTGTAACCGCACTCCCTGTCCTCGCATACCAGCATCTTGCTGTTCTTGCCATTGACTGCAAGAAGATGCTTGCCACAGTTCGGGCATTTCTTGTTTGTCATATTATCATGGCGGAAAGTTCCCTGACCGCTCTTGATCTCATCTACGATCTCCGTTGCATAGCTCCGGATTCCTGTGAGGAATTTATCCTGTTTAAGCTTTCCGTTTGCAATATCCGAAAGCTTCATCTCCCAGTCTGCGGTAAGCTCCGGTTTCTTCAGATCCTCAGGTACCAGTTCCAGAAGCTGCTTCGCCTTGGATGTGATGTAGATCTCATTTCCTCTCTTTTCCATCATAAAGCTATTAAAAAGCTTCTCGATAATATCTGCTCTTGTTGCAACAGTTCCAAGTCCGCCGGTCTCTCCCAGTGTTCTGGCTGCTTTTTTGTCGTGGCTTTCCATGAAATGAACCGGATTCTCCATAGCACCAAGAAGTGTAGCCTCTGTAAATCTGGCAGGAGGTTTTGTTTTTCCGCTGGTAAGGCTGGCAGCTTCCACAGTAAATACCTGTCCTTCCGTGAGAGACGGAAGATTCTGATCTTTCAGTTTGTCTGCGGAATCCGAATCTTCTTCATCATCCTGCCATCCGCCTTCGTAGACCTCTCTCCATCCGGCGCTTTTTATGATACGGCCGCTTGCCGCAAAGTTCTCTCCTGCTGCCGTTCCTTCCATGCTTACCTGCTCAAAAACAGCCGGCGGATACAATACGCTTAAGAACCGGCGGACTACCATATCATAGATCTTCCGCTCCTCGTTAGTCATATGATCCAGCTGTACAAACTGTTCTGTAGGAATGATCGCATGGTGATCACTGACCTTCTTATCATCCACAAAGCTCGCATTCGCCTGGATCGGTTTGTTCACCAGTACTCCGGCAAGTTTTCGGTAAGGACCTGTTCCACATGCCTGAAGGCGTTCCTTGATCGTCGGAACTACATCCTTTCCGATATAACGGGAATCGGTTCTCGGATAAGTCAGGACCTTATGGTTCTCATAAAGTCTCTGCATGATATTCAGAGTTTCCTTTGCGGAAAAACCGTATTTCTGATTGGCTTCTCTCTGAAGTGTTGTCAGATCATAAAGCCCCGGCGCATAGGTCTTCTTCGGTTTTCGTACGACTCTGGTCACGGTCAAGCTGCTTTTTGCGGCTTTCTGCTGGATTTCCTGTGCACGCTCCTTCTTAAAGGTGCGGAGGCTTCCGCTCTTTGTGTCGCGCCAGGTCCAGCGTACATTTCCGGCCTGCAGGGTGATTCCGTAATAATCTTCCGGCCTGAACTCCCGGATCTTCTGCTCTCTTCTCGCGATCATGGCAAGGGTCGGTGTCTGCACACGTCCACAGGAAAGCTGGGCATTGTACTTGCAGGTCAGTGCTCTGGTTCCGTTCATTCCCACCAGCCAGTCTGCCTCTGCCCTTGCCTGCGCGGCGCGGTAAAGGTTGTCATAATCATGACCATTTCTAAGGTGTGCAAACCCATCCTTTATGGCCTTGTCTGTTACAGATGAGATCCACAGACGTTTGATGGGCTTGTGACAATCTGCCTTGGCAAGGATCCATCTGGCTACCAGTTCTCCCTCACGGCCTGCATCTGTGGCAATGATGATCTCACCGATATCCTTACGGTACAGCTGGGCCTTCACTGCATTATACTGCTTCGATGTCTGACGGATCACCACCAGTTTCATCTTCTCCGGCATCATGGGAAGCGTGGAAAGCTCCCATTTCGTATATTTCTTATCATATTCTTCCGGATCTGCCAGCGTCACCAGATGTCCCAGTGCCCAGGTCACTACGTATGTTTTTCCTTCCAGGATTCCGTTTCCCTTCTGGCTGCAGTGGAGGACTCTGGCAATGTCTCTTGCAACGGACGGCTTCTCCGCGATCACTAGTGATTTCATTCTTATCGTTTCACCTCTTGCTTATAAGTCCACCTATTATAGCATGAAAAAAGCACTTCGTCCAGAAAAGGGCCGAAGCCTTTTTCCGAAGAAATGCTTTTTTAAGGGGAATCTGCTATGCACATTTTCCGCTGATCTTATATCCTACACCACGAACCGTTTCCACCAGATCACCTGCGCTTCCAAGCTTCTGGCGGAGCGTCCGGATATGTACATCCACAGTCCTGCTCTCTCCGTCGAATTCATATCCCCAGATCTGGTTGAGAAGCTGGGTTCTGGAAAGAACAGTTCCGCTGTTTTTCAGAAGGAGACAAAGCATCTCGTATTCCTTCAGGGTAAGGTTCACAGGTTCCTGATCCACAGTCACCTCATGTCTTCCCGGACACACATAAAGATTCTCCATACGGTATTCCTCTGCGCCGTTATCCTCGGATCTTCGAAGCAGGGCACGTACTCTGGAGATCAGCTCCATCATACGGAACGGCTTCGGAATATAATCATCGGCTCCGCTGTCCAGTCCCACAACTGTATCAAATTCACTGCCCTTGGCTGTGAGCATAATCACCGGAAGCTTCCGCACATCCGGACGGATACGGATCTTTTTCAGAATGGATAAGCCGTCCTCCTCCGGAAGCATGATATCCAGAAGAACCAGAGAAGGCTGTTCCTTCTCCATGGCCTTCCAGAAAAGGGAAGGGCGTTCAAAGCCCTGCGCCTCCAGCCCCTGGCTGTTCAGTGTATATACAACAAGCTCGCGGATACTTTCATCATCTTCTACAAGGTATATCATAATCTTCCTCCGAATTCATTCTCTTTTTTACAAAACATCTTTTTACATGATAATTCTTTATTTATATCAAGTATAAATTTTCTTCGTAAAATCCAGGATGAAGATATCGTTAAATTTATGTAAAATATAAACCTGTGCTATCTGTTTTACTATATTTTAGAAATCCTTAAGAAATTTTAATTTGTAAAAGACCGCCTCCGATGTTATGATAAGGCTGAAAGTAGTTTGGAGGGTTTTTATATTATGTATTCTTTTATTGTGAATCCCAATTCGAGATCAGGCCAGGGACGTGACATCTGGAACCATCTCCGCAGCATCATGGAAAGTCAGGGGATCTCATATCAGTACTTTCTCACAGAATATGTAGGACACGCTACAGAGCTTGCCCACAGACTCAGTGCACAGGGCACGCCGGACAATCCTGTCACACTGATTACTGTCGGCGGTGACGGCACTATTTACGAAGTGCTCACCGGAATCTGTGATCCAGACAGTGTGATCTTCGGTTACATTCCTACCGGCTCCGGCAACGATTTCTGCCGCAGTATGGGACTTCCCATGGATCCGGAAAAGGCACTTCACTCCATTCTGGAGAAGGCGCGTATCATGTCCATGGATATCCCTAAGATAACGCTTGGTTCCCATGCTTACCGCTTCGGGATCAGTGCAGGAATGGGGTACGATGCAGCAGTATGTCAGGAGGTTCTGATCACCTCCGGCAAAAAATTTCTCAACCGTCTCCATATGGGAAAACTCGTCTACCTTATGATCGCGCTGAAACAATTCCTGTTTCTTTCTCCTGCATCGGTCACGGTAAAAGCTGACAGTCAGAACACGAGAACCTTCCCGAAAACCTGGTTTGCGGCAGTGATGAATCAGAAATACGAGGGCGGAGGATTTAAATTCTGCCCGGACGCACAGCCGGATGACGGCCTTCTGGATGTGATCGTCATTGAAGGCATTTCCAAGCTCAAAATGCTTTTCTGCCTTCCAGGCGCACTCTTCGGAAAACACACAAAACTTCATGGCGTACATATTTTTCAGTGTAAGGACGTAAGTTTTACAAGTAATCGTCCGCTTCCCGTTCATAAAGACGGAGAATCCGGCGGAATACAACGTGAATTTTCTGTGACAATCGAAAAGAAACCTTTAAAAATCATAATGCCTGTGTTATAGTAGCAGATAGATACTTAACACACAGAAGCTTAAGACTGAACGGCTGTCCGACAGCCACTCTTCAAGAAAGGAAGCAAAATGTTGAGTAAAATAAAAAAATACAGGCACGGTTTTGTGATAATAGCCTATTTTATCGTGTATCTCATACTGTTCAACTATCTTGAATACCGTCCTGTACGTGCCTACCATGTTGTACATACTGTTTTTGATGATATGATCCCGTTCTGCGAGGTTTTTATTATCCCGTATCTTTTATGGTTTCCGTATGTGATACTTACTGTTGTCTATTTTCTGTTTCGCCAGAATAAACGGGAATATTACCAGCTGATATTCAACCTGATGATGGGTATGACTGTTTTTCTTGTAGTCTCCTATGTTTACCCGAATGTCCAGCAGCTCCGTCCGGCAGTATTTCCGCGTAATAACATATTTACACAGCTTATTGCAGGTATTTACCGGACAGATACACCGACCAATATTCTGCCAAGCATCCATGTATTCAATTCCCTGGCTGTTTATTTTGCAATTCACAACTGCCAGACACTGAAGGATAAGAAATGGCTCCAGGGAGGATCTTTGATCCTTTCCTCGCTGATCATCCTGTCTACTATGTTTATCAAGCAGCATTCGGTTATTGATGTCTGTCTCGGTACCACACTGGCCCTGTTCGGTCACCTGCTGTTTTATCCGCAGAGAACTGAGGATTATGAAGATCAGAGATCTGTAGCTCATATGCGTGGAAAGAAAACAGAACAGAATCTGTAAATCAACACAAAAAAAGATACGCCGGTATATATGTTCCGGCGTATCTTTTTTTATTTAAAGTTTAGTTAAATCCGTAGAACTTCTGGCAGATCTTATATGCTGCCACAAACATCTTTCTTCCGCCTTTTCCCGGAAGGTTGGAAACTCTTCCGAAAAGACTTCTGCGGAGCTTCCGGTAAAGTCCCATATTCTGGTCTTTGATATAATCCTGCAGCTCCTGTTTCTTATCCAGGCACTCCTGTGTACCTGCCCTTACAAGCATGATGGAAGAAACCGTTGTAATGATATCCAGATAGCTGAACATATACATACGCAGTCTGCGGTTACTTACATTGGCTTTCAGATAAGCATCTACCATAAGCTTGTTCACGCGGATCTGCTGGTCGATCCTTTTGATCATGACCTTCTCATTGACAGACTGATCATCTCTTCCGATGAAATATCTGTAAAAATTCACATCCAGATAATAAAGGTTCTTCACATATGGAAGTGGCTCAAAGGCAAACAGATTATCTACATAGAATGTATGCTTCGGAAGCTCCATACCGCAGTCATAAAGAAGCTTGGTACGGTAGATCATGGAATGCATGAGAAGATACTGGCCTTTTTTCATATGACGCACTTCATCCCAGCCAAAGATCTGATTGGTCGGGAAGCAGTGTCTGTACTGCATGACCTTCTTGCGGGTAGCACCCTGCTTCTCATAGACAAAGTTGCTGATCAGAAGATCAACTGTCTCAGACCCACGTGTCAGCTCATAAAGAGTTTTCAGAATCTCATAGTATGCATCCTGGTTTACCCAGTCATCACTGTCAACTACCTTGAAATAAAGACCTGTGGCATTGCGGATACCTGTATTTACAGCCTGTCCGTGTCCTCCGTTTTCCTGATGGACTGCCTTTACGATAGTCGGATATTTTTCTGCATATTCATCTGCGATCTCAGCGGTACGGTCGCTGGAGCCGTCATCTACGATGATGATCTCCACTTCCTCTCCTCCGATCAGCAGGGAATTGATACATTTTGACATATAAGCCTCTGAATTATAGCATGGTATTGCTACGCTCAAAAGTTTCATGGGTTTTCCTCCTTCATGTATTTCGTGTATGCGCTAAACGCAGATGGTATTGTATATTTTCTGTCTGTTTCTTTTTTGTCTGCAAAAAGAAAGTCTGCATGTTCTGCCTTTTCCAGGGATGATACCGCAATGCGGTACGCATGCATTCTCCACTCTATATGCGAAAAAATATGCTTCGCATCCGGCAGCTTCTCGATTCTTAAAGGCTCAAGCCCCATATCTTCCACCAGCTTAAGAGCAGCTTTCCGGGTAAGATATCCCTCCACATTGGGAATCTCATACAGCCCTGCAAGAAGTCCTTCAGGCGGACGTCTGCGGATTGCAGTTGCAGCTCCGTCCTGGATCACAAGAACCGTCCTGTTCTCTATTTTTCTTGCCTTCTTCGGTGCTTTTACGGGAAGTTCTTCCACAGTTCCATGCTTTCTTGCAAGACAAAACTCTTTCAGTGGACATTCCTCACATTTTGCTTTTCCATTGGGGACGCAGACTACAGCTCCAAGCTCCATCAGAGCCTGATTAAAATCTCCGGGTCTGTCCAGCGGCATAATCTCTTTCAGGCTGTCCTCTACGGATTTCCGGACTGACTGTTTCATAATATCTTCACGATTTTCCGTAAGTCTTGCATATACCCGGAGAACATTGCCATCCACTGCCGGAACGCACTTCCCGTAGGCGATCGACGAGATGGCACCTGCTGTATAACGTCCTATTCCCTTTAACGAGAGAAGCGTTTCAAAATCTTCGGGAATCCTGCCTCCGTAATCTTCCATCACAGAAATGGCCGCTTTCTGCATATTGCGGACTCTGCTGTAATAGCCAAGACCTTCCCAGAGCTTGACCAGACGGTCCTCCGGTGCCGCTGCAAGGGCTGCAACATCAGGCAGTTCCTGAATAAAACGCTGAAAGTATGGCTTCACAGCCTCTACTCTTGTCTGCTGAAGCATGATCTCCGACACCCAGGTATAATAGGCATTGTTCTGATCCCGCCACGGCAGGCTCCGCTTATTCGCATCATACCATTTCAAAAGAGCAGACACCTCCGGCCGTTCCAGATCTACCGGCACCGGATCACAGATCTCCATGGTGTCTTCTTTAACTGCACAGTCGTATGCCAGGATGTGAACGCCTGCTTTTGCCGCCCTTCGCAAGGTATCTCCAAATTCCGGATGTGTCCCCCAGTTTGGTGCAAAATATTTCACATCCTTCATCTGGATCACCAAAAGAAGATAAGCTTCATATCCATCCGAAACAGCCTTTATCAGCTCTTCCAGATGCTTGACCCCGCGTATTGTAGGCGCATCCGGAAAACGTACGATATTTTTTTCCTCCAGGGTGACACCCTTAACCTCAATGAAAGCCCTGCGTGCAGAGGATTCCACATACAGATCGAATCTGGAATTCCCGTAGTTTTTTTCCCGCTGTACTGTGACCTTCTCCGTAAAAAATTTTCCGGCTGCCACCCACTCTTCGGCAGCTTTATTGGGTGCCTGGGAATCCATATTGATCAGGCGCCCTTCTTTATTCACACAGATCAGATCGTATTTCGTCTTTCTGGACGGATCATCACTCTTCTCAAGGATGACTTCCACGCCCGGAACAAGAAGTTCCCTACATCTCCCGGTATTCTTCACATGAACGGTCTCGATTTCTCCATCAATCTCTACATGTGCAATAAACCGGTTTGGCCTGTCCTTAAAAATACCTCTGACCGTATTTTTATATCTCATATTATTTTTACCTCACAAATTCTACTATAACATAAAATCTCCAAAAGTCACAGTTGCTTTTTCATCTTTTCTCAGATAAAATTACTTTGGATTGCATTCAATGTAATCCCCTATATTAAATAATTTTTTTCAGGAGGTTTTTTATGGACAGCATCATTTTTGACGTTGACGGTACGCTCTGGGATTCCACCGGAATCGTAGCTGAATCCTGGCGCGATTATCTTATTCATACAGAGCACATGGACACTGACGTAAGCTCCAAACGGCTGATGGGACTTTTCGGCCAGCTTCTTCCGGACATTGCCAGGGCTCTTTTTCCGGAACTTCCGGAATCTGAGCAGCTTCGCATCATCGATGGCTGCTGCCAGGCAGAGCACGAAGCCCTGCTTCGCAAATGTGCCCCGCTTTATCCACAGCTTGAGGATACACTTAAGATCCTCTCCACTCGTTTTCCGCTCTTTATCGTCAGCAATTGCCAGGCTGGCTATATTGAAGTATTTCTCAAGGCCACAGGCTTCGGTCACTACTTTAAGGGGCATCTCTGTCCGGGAGATACCGGTATGGCCAAAGCAGAAAATATCATGAAGATCCGCAATGACTATGACCTTAAGGATCCGGTATACGTAGGTGACACCCTGGGAGATTTCAACGCCTGCAAAAAAGCCGGAGTACCTTTTATCTTCGCAAAATACGGATTTGGTGAGGTTTCTGATCCTGATTTTCGGATCAACATGCCTATGGATCTTGTGGAGCTTTGTCGGTAATCATGAAAAAAACAAGAACTATCGACCTGACTTCCGGACCGATTTTCCAGACTCTGGCAGAGCTGGCGCTTCCGATCATGGCTTCCTCTCTTCTGGGAACTGCCTACAACATCACGGATATGGCCTGGATCGGTCTCCTCGGCTCAAAAACCGTCGCAGGTGTGGGCGTGGGCGGTATGTACGTATGGCTCTCCCAGGGACTTGTAGCACTTCCAAGAATGGGAGGACAGGTAAATACCGCTCAGGCCTGTGGCCGGAAGGATTATGACGAAGCCCGTTCCTACGCAGCCAGCGCCCTGCAGATCACCATTCTGTTCGGAGTGATCTTTGCAGCCGTGTGCCTGCTCTTTCTCGATCCGCTGATCGGCTTTTTCAACCTGACGGATCCGGAAGCTTACGAAGCAGCAAAAGTCTACATGCTGATCACCTGTGGACTCATTATCTTCTCTTTCCTGAATCTGACACTGACCGGACTTTTTACCGCGCAGGGTGATTCCAGATCTCCTCTTATGGCCAACTTTCTTGGTCTGGTAGGAAATATGATCCTGGATCCGCTTCTGATCCTTGGTGTCGGTCCTTTCCCGAGACTGGAAACAGTCGGCGCAGCTGTCGCAACTGTGACTGCACAGATCCTTGTATTTGCTGTGCTGGCGTTCCGGATTTTTACTTCCAGACTGGAACCGAACGTGCTTCGCGGAGTGAGACTTTTTTCACGACATTCCGGAAAATTTTATAAAAATATCTTCCGTATCGGATTTCCTACTTCCATTCAGAGTATGATCTACTGCATGATCTCCATGGTGCTCACAAGAATGGTTTCCGCTTTTGGCGCTGCTGCCATTGCTACCCAGCGTGTGGGCGGTCAGATTGAATCCGTATCATGGAATACAGCAGATGGCTTTGCCGCTGCGCTGAATGCTTTCACCGCACAGAATTACGGAGCCAGAAAGTATGACCGTATCCGCCATGGCTACCGGATCTCTTTCGGAATCCTGGCTGTGTGGGGACTTATCATAACCGCGGCCTTCGTATTTCTTCCGAAGCCGATCGCAGGGCTGTTTTTCCATGACGCTGAGTCCCTTTCCATTGCAGTCAATTATCTGATCATTATCGGTTTCAGTGAAGGCTTCATGGCGATCGAACTGATGACTATCGGTGCTCTGTCCGGACTTGGACTGACTAAGTTATGCAGTATCATCAGCATCCTGCTGACCGGTGCGCGAATTCCTCTGGCTCTTGTCCTCTCCCATACGGAAATGGGACTTAGCGGTATCTGGTGGGCTCTTTCCCTTACTTCCATTGTAAAGGGGATTGTATTCACACTGACCTTCCGGCATACAAGCCACACCCGTTTAAAATGATTATAATATTATAAAATAAAAAAATCCTCTGTATCCTGCCACACCATCTGGTGTCTGCTGAATACAGAGGATTTTTTGTTATCTTTTTTTATTTACGACATCTAGTTCGTACAACAAATGTATATCCGATCAGGATCACAAGAATTACTACCACATATACGATCTCGGCACTTACGCTTGTCGTAAAAATATCAATAGCTGTTGCGATTCCAATAAGAAGCAGGCAGATTCCGGAAGCTTTTTCCATCTTTTTTGTATCGTATTTCTTGGCTCTCTCCTGGGTATTTCCGCCCTTCATCAGCGCTCCGCCATGACCGGTGAGAAGCAGGATTCCTCCAACCAGTGCTGCAAACGTTAATAAATAGCCGAATGTATCATCCATCATAAATGTATCCTCCTGATATAGGACAGGTTCCTTTCACCGGAACCTGTCTTTTTGTCTTATGTTATTAATAGAAGCAGATGATCGGAACATCATACTGGATGATGTTATAAAGCTCTCCTGCTTTATCCGGCGGCAGGTTAATACATCCATGGGATCCTCCGCTGAGATACCGGTCTCCGCCAAAATATGGCTGCCAATCTGCATCGTGGAATCCAATTCCTCCGTTAAACGGCATCCAGTAAGTTACCGGCTGCTCATAGGAATAGGTTCCGTCCTCTTTCTTACTGCCACGAAGTACATCCGGGCTCTTCTTATAATAAAGTGTAAAGATTCCCGGAGGAGTCTTACGTTCAGGATCACTTGGAAGTCCGGATACGATATCCGATTCAAAGATTACATTGCCATCCTGATAGTACCACATATACTGTTCTGTAAGGTCTACTTCTATATAAGTGCTACCAAAATCATTAACTCCGTACGCATTGGCTCTCATAGAGTACACAGGCTCTCTCGTTGTCTGTGTTCCGGACTGAATCTCCTGGGTAAGCTGTGCCACCTCACCATCCTGGTCGATCTTCCAGCCATATGCGGAGCCGGATACGGATACGGTTCTTCCGCTTGTTGTCTGAAACTGTCTCTCTGTTCCAACAGTATCATGCTCTGCGGCAAGCTGGGCAACATAATCCACGATGTGCTGTTTAAACGATGCCTCATCCTGAATCAGCTGTCCCTTCTCATCAAACTGCAGCCAGTCCTTGATTGTCGTACCATCCAGCGTTACTGTCTGGTCTCCAAATGTATATGTGATACTTGCTTTCGCAAAGTTATTATAAGCATCTACCGTAGCCTGAAGATCTGCGTTGTCACTTGTCACATCTGCCCTGACATAAGCATCCGGATTGCTGGCAAGATCTACTTCCGGCTCATCACTGCTGATAGCTTCACTGACCATCTGATAGGCTTCTTTGACCTTCAGCTCACTTCCCTCAGTCTCCGGAACAATGGTAAACTCTGAATTATTATAACTCACATATGCGTTCTCTGGAGCTGTCTGATTCTCTTTCTGTGCACAGTTCAGTGCTTTCACTGCTGTTTCCAGCTTCGTTCTGTCAAAAGCTGTCTGCTCATCTGCTGTATAAACTTTTTTTTCAAAGAGCCCCCGCACCCACATATATGGCTTCTGTTCTTTCAGAAGCTTAAGAATCTCACCGCTTGACACATACCGATAATCAATATCGGTTCCTGCGATTGTCTGCGGTTCCTGATCTCTCGCTTTTATCTCAATGGAATAATCTGCCATCTTACCGGCAATTTCCTGTTCCACCTCGTAAGCTGTCTTATTGGAGCTGTCTATTCCATTGATCGTCGTTCCCTCAAAAAAATGATCGGTGTAGTAATACGACACCCCTGCATATACACATCCGGCAGCTACCAGAACCATAGCAGCGATCAGTCCCGTTATCTTCAGTCCCTTATGCTTCTTCTTTTCCGGGAGAACAACGGGTTCAAATTCTGATTCATCAATGGGAACATATGTGATTTTCTTCGGCCTTGCTGATTTCAAAGGACGTGCCGATCTCTGTCCGCCAGATTCTCCTGAGTTCTTCCCGGACTGGGCTTCTCCCACAGTATCGCTGACGATCTGGGCCATAGCCCTGTTGATCTTGTCTTCGATGTCCTTTCTCTCCTCGTTGCTCATATTTATACTCCACCTCTATGTTTCATGTACCCTTCCATACTTTCTGCATACATCATGCGCTTCGGCTCGGGCACCTTTTTGTTGATACTTTCTGGTATTAGTTACCAGCTTTCTCATTATAACATACTTTCTGAAATTTGCATCTTATTTCACGTTTTTTTTAGAAGTTATTTCCCGAACATAATTTCTTCGCCATGTCCTTCATTACATAGAAGTACATGATCCAGAGAAGCGTTGTGGCAAAGATCCAGGCCATCGGGCTTGCCATACAGGTTCCCACATAGCTGTTTTTCTGTGCTGCGATCATTGCCGTAATTCCCCTTCCTGCAAGTTCTGCCACACCGGACATCATCGGAAGCAGACCATAGCCCATTCCCTGGATTCCGTTTCTGAGTACATTGACAAAATAAAGCGGAATAAAAAACAGCGCAACACATTTCAGATAGGTATCCACCATCGGAAGTACCTCTGCGATATTATCAGAGATAAACAGATACGCGAAATTTTTTCCGAAATAGAACAGGAAAGTTCCCACGATCGCGCAGTACACACACCCGATCAGATGGGATGCACGGAAGCCTTTTCGCACACGATCCAGCTTGCCTGCTCCGATATTCTGTGCATTGTAGGTCGCGCTTGCTGTTCCCTGTGCCACAAATGCCTGGGAAAAAATCTGCTCGATCTTGCTTCCCGCTGTAAACGCAGCCACGGCATAGGAGCCCAGCATATTCAGAGCAGACTGTACCATCATGCTTCCGATCGCCGTGATGGAATACTGAAGCCCCATGGGAATTCCCACTCCGATCTGTTTGCCTGCAATATTACGGCGGAAATGCCAGTCATCCCGGCGCATGCGAAGCTCCGGCACACATTTCCAGATATATACCAGACAGAGAAGCCCCGATGTTCCCTGTGAAATAACGGTAGCCCAGGCTGCTCCCGGTGCTCCCATCTTAAATACGATAATAAACACAAGATCAAGAACAATATTCAAAAGTGCGGACAGAATCAGAAAATACAGCGGCACCTTGCTGTTTCCCAGTGCACGAAGAAAGCTGGCCAGGATATTATATAAAGCCTGGGCAAAAATTCCTCCGCAGATGATCATTACATACGCATAGGCATCCTGAAAGATATCCTCCGGCGTGTTCATGAATTTCAGAAGTGCATGCATTCCTGTCATACTGATGAGTGTCATCAATGCCGAGATTCCTGCTGTCAGGATCATAGCATTTCCTACTGTCTGGCGCATTTCATCCATCTTACCGGCACCATATTTCTGTGCGGTCAGCACCGTGAAACCTGTAGTGATTCCCAGAAGGAAACCGATAATCAGAAAAATAATGGTTCCCGTTGCCCCGACTGCTGCCAGTGCTTTTGTCCCTACAAATTTTCCGACTACTACGGCATCGACCATGCTGTAAAACTGCTGAAATACATTACCGATAAATACCGGGATAGTAAATCCCAGGAGCACCTTCATCGGCTTTCCCTGTGTCATGTCTGTTTTCATTTAATGTCATTTACCCCCTGCAAAAATAAATTTTGTGCTGCTTTTTTTATGTATCAGAGGGATTATAGTTGAAATATATCTAATTTACAAGATGCTTTTGAAAAATTTTTCCATATATAAAAATCTAGCGTTTCACCACAGAAAAAAGCCCTGCAGAATCCTATCATCTGCAGGGCTTATAAGCATAAATATTTTTAATTATTTCTCAACAAGAAGAGATTTTCCTGTCATTTCCTCTGGCTGCTCCATTCCCATAAGCTGGATCAGTGTCGGAACGATATCTGCAAGGCATCCGTTCTCACGAAGTGTATATTTCGGATCTGCATTTACAAGAATGAACGGTACAGGATTGGTTGTATGAGCTGTCCATGGCTCTCCTGTCTCGTAGTTTACAAGCTGCTCTGCGTTACCGTGGTCAGCACAGATAAAGAGCTGTCCGTCAACCTCTTTGATTGCCTCTACAGCCTTGCCTACACACTCATCAACAGTCTCAACAGCCTTGACAGCAGCTGCCTCAACACCTGTATGTCCAACCATATCCGGGTTCGCAAAGTTGATGATGATCACATCGTATTTCTCAGACTTGATTGCCTCAACAAGCTTCTCACAAACCTCCGGTGCACTCATCTCAGGCTGCATGTCGTAAGTCGGAACCTTCGGGGATTTTACAAGGATTCTGTCCTCTCCCTTGTTCGGCTCCTCAACACCACCGTTGAAGAAGAATGTAACGTGTGCATATTTTTCAGTCTCAGCGATACGTGCCTGTGTCATGTTATGAGCTGCAAGATACTCGCCAAATGTGTTATGAAGTAGTACCTTGTGGAAAGCTACCTGCTTGTTCTGGATCGTATCGTCATACTCTGTGAAGCATACGAAAGTAGTATCCAGTCTCTTTGCTCTTTCAAAGCCTTTGAAATCATCATCACAGAAAGCTCTTGTGATCTCTCTTGCACGGTCAGGACGGAAGTTAAAGAATACAACGGAATCTTTATCGGAAACAGTTGCAACCGGTTTACCGTCTTTCTCGATAACCGTCGGAAGAACGAACTCATCTGTCTTATCATTATCATAGGAAGCCTGAACTGCTGCCACGGCATCTGTTGCCTTTACGCCCTCGCCTTCTGTAAGAGCTTTGTATGCAAGCTCAACACGATCCCAGCGGTTATCACGGTCCATTGCATAGTAACGTCCGGAGATCACACCAATCTCACCAACGCCGATCTCTTTCATCTTGGCTTCCAGCTGCTCTACGAATTCCTTACCTGATGCAGGCGGTGTGTCACGTCCGTCAAGGAAGCAGTGTACGTAAACCTTCTTAAGTCCTTCTCTCTTAGCCATCTCAAGCAGTCCGTAGAGATGTGTATTGTGACTGTGTACACCACCATCAGAAAGAAGTCCCATGAAATGGATTGCGGAGTCGTTCTCCTTTGCATTCTTCATTGCAGCGAGAAGTGCCTCGTTCTTGAAGAAATCGCCATCCTGGATCTCTTTTGTGATTCTTGTGAGCTCCTGATATACGATACGGCCTGCACCCATGTTCATATGTCCAACCTCGGAGTTACCCATCTGGCCATCCGGAAGACCTACTGCGAGACCACTTGCATTACCCTTTACAAAAGGATAATCCTTCATCAGTCCGTCCATGACTGGTGTTTTTGCTTCATATACAGCATTTCCGTCATGTCTGTCATTCAGTCCGTAACCATCAAGGATCATTAATACTGTTGGTTTTTTACTCATAATTTTCCCCTTCTTATCTTTGATCAAAGCTCTGCGGTGCCTCTGCTTCTGATGCTTTCACACCGTCTCATGTTCCGCAGGATTCTTTTGTTTTCCATTCTATATAGTACCAAAATCCAGAAATTTTGCAACGTTTTCTTTGACAAAAATTTTATTTCTCGTACACACGGATCATGGAAGAGATCTTTCTTACAGATGCGCTGTTCTCCAGCTCTTCCTTAACCTTAAAGAAAGCGCCCTCGCTTACCAGCTTGGTGATCACAACAACCTCTGCTGTATCCGGTCTCTTGCTCTCCTTCTGCATGATCTGTGCAACACTTGCCTGATATTTGGCAAAATGCTCCAGGATCTCAGCCAGCACGCCACAGCGGTCCTCTACCTGAAGGCGGAGGAAATAGCGGTTATGGGTATCTGCCATCTCTTTTACCGGAAGGCTCTTGTAGCAGGTACATCCCACACGGCCACAGCAGTCTGCCTTCATATTGCGTACTACCTCAAATACATCTCCCACAACAGCACTTGCTGTCGGAAGCTCGCCTGCTCCGCGGCCGTAGAACATAGTATCTCCCACTGCATCTCCGTGCACAAAAACAGCATTGTAGGAATCATTGACAGAAGCAAGCGGGTGCTCAGCCGGAATCAGCATCGGGCATACATATGCTTCAACCCCATCCTCCTGACAGCGTGCCACACCAAGAAGCTTGATCTCACAGCCCATCTCCTTCGCATAACGGATATCCTTCGCTGTGATCTTTGTGATTCCCTCCACATGAACATTATCCAGTGTAACTCTGGAATTAAACGCTACGGAAGCAAGGATCGCAACCTTTCTTCCTGCATCAATTCCCTCGATATCAGCTGTCGGATCAGCTTCCGCATATCCCAGCTCTGTTGCAAGAGCAAGTGCATCCGAAAATTCCATTCCCTCCTGGGACATCTTGGTGAGGATAAAGTTGGTTGTTCCGTTTACGATTCCCATAACCTCTGTCACATGATTGGCTTCCAGACTGTTCTTCAGAGGTCCGATGATCGGAATTCCTCCTGCCACTGCAGCCTCAAATAAAAAGTCCTTCTGTGCAGCCTTCGCCGTCTCCAGAATTTCCTTTCCGTGAACAGCAATAAGATCTTTGTTCGCTGTCACAACGTTCTTACCAGCTTTCAGCGCAGAGAGAATATATGTGCGTGCAGGCTCAATGCCGCCGATCAGCTCGATCACGATATCTATAGAAGGATCTCCTGCAATATCGTCCCAGTTTGTTGTAAGAACTGAGGGATCTTCTAATTTCTTAGATGCTTTCTCTATGTTACGCACCAGGATCTTCGTGATCTTCACCTGACAACCAAGCTTGGCTGTCATTTCCTGTTCCTGGCTTCTGATTACTTTATATACGCCTGTTCCTACGGTGCCCAGGCCAAGAAGAGCCGCATTTACGACTTTTTCGCTCATTTTCTGATGTCCCCTTTCAAGTTTTTTCCATTTTTTCAGAGTTATCTCCTATGTTATGGCAGAAAACGCTTTTTGTCAAGCTCCGGCAACGGAAGGAGTTCCAGACAGCTTCCGAAAAATCCAACGATCAGCGCCTGCACCATGGCCTTTGATTCCGGTTCCATCTGGTCAAGCTGTTTTATCATAGCTGTCAGGCTTTTCAGCCCACCCTCCTGGATTCCGGAGATCGTCTTCGCCCCGGTAGCCTCCAGTACAGAAAAAAGCTCCTGGATCAGTCTATCCCGTTCTTTTTCATTCATATTGTCGATCCATTTATGAAGAGTACGGTCTGAAGCCTCGGCCCGTCTTGTAAGCGTATCTCTTCTCATAAAACCTTTCCCCATGACCTCCCAGGTAAAAGCATCATGCTGCAGGATTCCTTTCTGGGTGCTGGACACGATCATTGGTTTCTTTTTATGCTCCAGCAGCATGCCGATCACGGATGCCTCCGGTATGATCCGGGTCACCTTCGGCAAAATCTCCTCACATCTTTTCTCCGAAAAAAAATCTTTTGAAAATCCCGGTCCATCATTGTCATACACAGCCAGAAGCTTGCTTCGAATTTCTTCTTCGCATTGCATAGCCGCATACATTGCCAGATTGCCGCCCTTCGAATGTCCTCCGAGCCGTATCATTGCCTGCATATATCTGCCGTTTTTTTCCAGATATTCAAGTGCCTTCCTGTGAGATGGAACAGTTCCGTTGCTGAGATAAAAATCCTCTTTCCAGCCAGTGATCGTATCATCCGTCCCCCGAAAAGAAATATATGTGGTTCCGTCCGTAAGCTCCACGGTCACCGCCGCAAACTGCTGCGTCTTATCTGTCATGATTTCATTGACAAATCCACCTACACGGCAGTCACGAAATCTTTCGGACTCTGCCATTTTTTTCAAAAGTGCAGGCATATTCTGCAGAAAAGTACCTTCTGCCTTCATTTCTTTTTCCTGACTTTTTTCAAAAAAGTGCTCTGTCAGCTCCTCTATGCTAAGAGTATTGCCATCCTGTATCTCCCTGATTCCATCCAGCTCCAGGTAAGAAAAACATGCAAGAATCAGATTGTCCACTTCGTTAAACGGCGACTGCGAAAAGGCAAGATCACCTCTCCAGTCCAGATAATCCAAAATATTTCCCATAAATTCCACCACCCACTGTTTGTTGTTTTTCGCAATGAAAGCAGATTTTCCTGCATCTGTCAGGCTGCTTTGGCATGGTTACGGTCTTTCTTTCTACTATATTACCATAATTCCGGATCATTTTCTCTGGTCATCAAGTTTTTTTCGGAGATAAAAAATGTAATGCAGGCAGCCGCAGCAAAACCCCGGCATCAGAACAGACAAACCAGCCGCTGACAACATATACACCGTAAGTCCTCCCTTTCCTTCCGGGGCACCTCCCACAAAACAGTAAAACATGGCAGCTGAAAAACACAGAGTAACCGCTACCGAAAACAGCATCTTCAAATTCTTTTTCATCATTTCTCCTTTCTACAGTGTCTCTATAAGGACACTGTTCTGATTTCAATTTTACATTCATAATAAATTTAATTCAAGAATGAATCAGACAGGACATACATATGATAAAATATGACAGGTTTTGGGTAACGATGAAGAAGCGTGGAATTTCCCAGTATGATCTCTATGAGCATTACGAAATCACCCGTTCTCTTTTGGACAGACTACGAAAAAATAAGAATATTGAAATTTTTACATTAGACAGGCTGTGTTCCATCCTGCACTGTGATATTGGCGACATTGTAGAACACGTTCCTGATTCTGATGAGACTGATGAAAACATGGAAGAAAGCCAGGAGAAAAACATTTCTTCTGCTGAAAATAACAAAAACTCTCTCTGACTGTAGGTTGTCGTTTTTTGCATTACATAATACAATCAGGAGAGTTTTTTATATTTTAAGTTTTTTTTGCAAAAAACACCTCTTTACACATTCGGCCGATATTTTCTTGTCGACCGTTTCTGTGTTCAGAGGTGTCTTTACATTCTTTATTTATTCAGTTTTACTAAACAGATCTGCGATTTATTTGTAGTTTACGATCTTACCGAAATCTGCTTTCAGGGAAGCGCCGCCTACAAGGCCGCCATCGATGTCAGCCTGAGCGAATAAGTCTGGTGCTGTTGTAGCATTTACAGATCCGCCGTACTGGATACGGATCTCAGCTGCTGTTGCATCATCATAGATCTCAGCGATGCATTTACGGATCTCACCGCAAACTTCCTGAGCCTGCTCTGTTGTAGCTGTCTTACCTGTTCCGATAGCCCAGATCGGCTCGTAAGCGATAACTGCTGTCTTAGCCTGATCTGCTGTAACGCCCTGGAATCCAACCTTAACCTGCTGACGGATGAAGTCCATTGTTACACCCTGCTCTCTCTGAGTAAGTGTCTCACCACAGCACATGATCGGTGTGATGCCATGCTCGAAAGCTTTGAGAATCTTCTTGTTTACGTCTTCGTTTGTCTCGCCGAAGTACTCTCTTCTCTCAGAATGTCCAAGTACAACATACTTAACACCTGCATCTACAAGCATAGCCGGGGAGATCTCACCTGTGTAAGCACCCTTCTCCTCGAAGTACATGTTCTCAGCACCAACCTGAATGTTTGTTCCTTTAGCAGCCTCAACAACAGGAATGATGTCGATAGCCGGTACGCAGAATACTACGTCAACTTCATCGTTAACAACAAGCGGTTTTAATGTCTCAACAAGCTTTACAGCCTCGCTTGGTGTCATGTTCATTTTCCAGTTTCCAGCAATAATTTTCTTTCTTGCCATTGTTTTTATCTCCTTTTTGTGTTCCTTCGGAACACTTTATTTTTTATCAGTCTTTATCGTTAGCAGCTGCTACGCCCGGGAGCTCTTTGCCCTCAAGGAACTCAAGAGATGCACCGCCACCTGTGGAGATGTGTGTCATCTTGTCGCCATATCCAAGGATATTTACTGCTGCTGCGGAATCACCGCCACCGATGATTGTTGTTGCATCTGTCTCAGCAAGAGCTTTTGCAACTGCCTCTGTACCATGTGCAAAGTTCGGCATCTCGAAGCATCCCATCGGTCCGTTCCATACAACTGTCTTAGCATCTTTAACAGCGTCTGCAAAGATCTTCTCTGTCTCTGTTCCGATGTCCATTCCTTCCCATCCGTCCGGAATTTCACCACGTTTAACGATCTGGATGTTGCAGTCGTTGGAGAAGTCATCACCGATTCTGTTATCTACAGGAAGAAGAAGCTTAACGCCTTTCTCCTCTGCTTTCTTCATCATGTCAAGTGCATACTGAAGATAGTCATCCTCGCAGAGAGATTTTCCGATATGTCCGCCCATAGCTTTGGAGAATGTGTAAGACATACCACCACCGATGATCAGAGTATCTACCTTGTCAAGAAGGTTGTTAATAACAGAGATCTTGCTGGAAACCTTAGCACCGCCAAGGATTGCAACAAACGGTCTCTCCGGATTGTTTACAGCGTTTCCAAGGAAATCAATCTCTTTCTGCATCAGATATCCTACAACTGCTGTCTTCACATATTTGGTAACACCTACGTTGGAGCAGTGAGCTCTGTGAGCGGTTCCGAATGCATCGTTTACGAATACATCGCAAAGAGAAGCAAGGTCTTCGCTGAACTTATCTTCATTCTTTGTCTCTTCTGCACGGTAACGTGTATTCTCAAGAAGAACTACATCGCCATCCTTCATCTCAGCTACAGCAGCTTTTGCGTTTGGTCCTACTACCTCAGGATCTGCTGCAAATTTCACTTCCTGTCCAAGAAGCTCAGAAAGACGAACAGCTACAGGTGCAAGAGAAAGCTCCGGTTTCGGCTCTCCCTTCGGTTTTCCGAGGTGGGAACAAAGAATAACTTTTCCACCGTCTGCGATCAGTTTCTTGATTGTAGGAAGAGCTGCTACAAGACGGTTCTCGTCTGTGATCTTTCCATCCTGAAGCGGAACGTTGAAATCACATCTTACAAGTACTCTCTGGCCTTTTACATTGATATCGTCAACACTTTTTTTGTTCAGCATTTCTATATCTCCTTAAAATTTATTCCTGCCATATGGCAGTTCATAAGGGCGAGCGGTATTGTTGTCCACTCTGTTAACAGTTCTGTTCCGGAAGACATTTTTCTGTGTGGTCTTCTGGAAAAAAAGGGCCCGGTCCTCTACAGACCGGACCCTTTCTGAGTCTATTCTTCTACACTCGTTCGCTGAAAATTAAGCGTTCAGAAGGCTTCCGAAATGCTTGATTGTACGAACCATCTGGCTTGTGTAGGAGTTCTCGTTGTCATACCAGGAAACTACCTGAACCTCTGTTGTGCCGTTCTCAAGTGGAAGTACCATTGTCTGAGTAGCATCGAAGAGGGAACCAAATCTCATACCAACGATATCGCTGGATACGATCTCATCCTCGTTGTATCCGAAGGACTCGTTAGAAGCTGCTTTCATAGCTGCGTTGATCTGCTCTTTTGTAACATTTCCTTCAACTACTGCTGTAAGGATTGTTGTAGAACCTGTTGGGGTAGGAACACGCTGTGCAGAACCGATAAGTTTGCCGTTAAGCTCTGGGATAACAAGTCCGATAGCTTTAGCAGCACCTGTGCTGTTCGGAACGATATTAACTGCAGCTGCACGGGATCTTCTCAGATCGCCTTTTCTCTGCGGTCCGTCAAGTGTCATCTGATCGCCTGTGTAAGCATGGATTGTGCACATGATACCGGATTTGATCGGTGCAAGATCGTTAAGAGCCTTAGCCATTGGTGCAAGGCAGTTTGTTGTACAGGAAGCTGCGGAGATGATCTTGTCCTCGTTTGTAAGACCCTGATGGTTTACGTTGTAAACGATTGTCTTAAGGTCGTTTCCAGCCGGAGCGGAAATAACTACGTGCTTAGCACCTGCATCGATATGAGCCTGAGCTTTGTCTTTGGATGTGTAGAAACCTGTGCACTCAAGAACTACGTCTACACCGATCTCTCCCCATGGAAGCTCTGCAGCGTTAGCCTTAGCATAGATTTTGATCTCTTTTCCGTCTACTGTGATGGAATCCTCTCCTGCTTTAACTGTATCAGCAAGAGCATATCTTCCCTGTGTAGAATCATATTTTAATAAGTGAGCAAGCATTTTAGGAGATGTAAGATCGTTGATTGCTACGATCTCGAATCCCTCTGCTCCAAACATCTGACGGAATGCAAGACGACCGATACGTCCAAAACCATTAATTGCAACTTTTACTGCCATGATAAATTCCTCCTATGAATTGAATGGTGATTAAATCGTTCCTTTGTTAAAGAAACATCAACCTGTTTCATATTGTACCTAATTCCAAACAAAAATTCAAGAGCTATTTATAAAAAAGCATATCAAAATAAATATTAAGAAAATTCCTGGAAAATGTGCTATAATTCTGTGATAGAAAGTTCTGTCCTGTAAATATGGAAATACAGCCGGACAGAAACCAACTGTACCACTGCTGTTACAGGTACAGCCTCACAATCGAAAAACACAGATGTTATAAATTACGGAGGTACAACATGGACCAGAAAATTTTATGGGACTGCCATATGCACTCCTCTTTTTCCGCAGATTCCGATACTCCTATGGAGGATATGATCCAGACTGCATCAGACCTTTGTCTTGAGGGAATCTGTTTTACCGAGCATCTTGACCCGGATTATCCAAAAACACCGGAAGGACTTGATTTTTCTCTGGATATTCCGGCATACCGCAGTCGCCTTGATGAGCTTAAAGAAGCTTTTAATGATCAGATCTCTGTGAATTTCGGAATCGAGCTGGGACTTCAGCCTCATCTAGCCGGAACTTTTTCGGAGCTTCTGAAAGAGGTTCCTTTTGATTTCGTTATCGGATCTTCCCATCTGGTGCACGGATATGATCCTTACTATCCTGATTTTTTTGAAGGACGCCGGGAATCCGAATGTTACATGGAATATTTTGAATCCATCCTGGAAAACATCGCTGCTTTTGATGAAATGGATGTGTACGGACATATTGACTACGTAGTACGTTATGGTCCTAACCAGAACCGCCAGTATTCCTACGGACGTTACAAGGAGATTCTGGATGAAATTCTCCGTACACTGATCCGTAAAAATATCGGCATTGAGCTGAACACCGGCGGTTATCATTACGGACTTGGCGAACCTAACCCCTGTGTAAACGTTATCCGACGCTATCATGAACTGGGCGGTGAAATCATCACCATCGGCGCCGATGCACACACTCCGGATAAGATCGGCTACGCCTTTGACAAGGCAGCTGACGTTCTAAGAGAATGTGGTTTTTCCTATTATACTGTATTCCAGAACCGCCAGCCGGTTTTTCATAAGCTTTAGATTTAATTTTTCACAACCGATACTAATCACTTAATTTAAGGAGGAAATATTTATCATGGCAAAAAAAAGACTCCAGAAGAAAAAAGCAACCATGCAGGCAAAACAGACGAGCCAGCAGAAAAAAGCTCCCGTTGCTGCAGGCGATGTTAAAAAAATTGAAACTGCGAAAGTAGAACCAAAGAAAGTTACAACTACTAAGACGGAACCTATTAAGGTCGAGACTTCTAAAACAGAGCCGATTAAAGTTGAAACTTCCAAGACGGAGCCAGTCAAAGTCGAAACCTCTAAGACGGAACCGATCAAGGTTGAGACTTCTAAAACGGAGCCGATCAAAGTCGAGACCTCTAAAACTGAACCAATTAAAGTCGAAACCTCTAAAACTGAACCAATTAAAGTCGAGACCTCTAAAACTGAACCAATTAAAGTCGAGACCTTTAAAACTGAACCAATTAAAGTCGAGACCTCTAAAACTGAACCAATTAAAGTCGAGACCTCTAAAACTGAACCAATTAAAGTCGAAACCTCCAAGGAAGACACCGCTTATGATGCCCTCTACAAAAAGCGTCTGAACCACTACTACAACGATCTGAAATGGCTCTACTGCGAGCTGTTCCGTGACCATCCGGAAGTCGCCGGAACTTTCACCAGCCTTACAAAAAAAATGAAAGAAATCTACAGCGAACGTTCTCTTTCCCTGAAAGCTGCCGACCTGATCTGTGCAGAAGATCCGGACTGGTTCCGCAAAACTACCTTTACGGGAATGGCTGTCAATCCGGCAGACTTTGCAGGTACCCTGGCCGGACTGTCCGATAAACTGGACTATATCAGCGAATGTAACGCAGACACCCTGTACCTCACCGATCTTTTCCAGGCGACCTCCAACTGTGCGCTTCGCATCATCCCTGAAATCGGAAGCTCTGATGACCTGCACGCACTTGCTGTAAACTGCCGGAAAGCGAATATCCGCCTTGCAGTTGAGATTCCTTTAAGTCTCTCTGTGGATGATCCCCAGTCCGGTATTCCATGCGTACTTCAGACACCGGCATATTTCAATGCCATGCTCCTTCAGATTCTGGAGCTCGCAAACGAAGGCACAACCGTTTTCAGCCTCGGTGTCCTTCCAATGCTGAACACCGAAGATCTCTGGAAGCTTCACTCCCTGCTTCGCATGACACGTATGGTCTGCGAGATCGTATGCCCCGGAATTCTTCTCCTTGGTGAGACAGACCGCACACCTAGTGAAGCTGCTGCATTTGGTGGAACCGCTGATATGCCGGAACTCCACATTGTAAACAGCACACAGCTGATGTCCGATATCTGGCACACCGTTGCCACAAAGGATGCTTCTCTCCTTCGCCACGGAATCGACAAAACGGCTGATCTTTCCCAGGCACCGGTATTCCAGAACTACCTCCGCAACCGTAACACCGTACGCTGGAATCTGGACTACGATTTCCTGAAAAACAGCTTCATCACAGAGGGACCGCACAGAGATTATCTGAATGAATTCCTCGCAGGACTTTTCCCGGCTTCCTTTGCAAGGGGCGAAATCTACGAAAATCCGGAAACACAGGAAGCAGAGCTCTGCGGTACAACTGCATCTCTTGCAGGAATCGAACGTTTTGACTACGAAGGCAATGCAGATGGTGTCAGCCGCGGAATCCGCTACGATGTAACCCTTCATGCTCTCCTTCTTTCCCTCCCGGGAATCCCGGTACTTCGAAGCGGAGACGAGATCGGACAGCTCAATGACTACACCTACAAAACCGATCCGTCCAAAGCAGCTGATCCACGCTGGCTCCACAACGGCCACTTCAACTGGACGCTGGCCCGGAACCGTGCTGACGCCGAGACCATCCAGGGACGCATTTTCAACAGTCTGGAGCAGCTGGAAGCCATCCGGAACAGTCACTCCGCATTCGCCCCTGAAATCCCGGCCCACACCCTGGAAACCTGGGACAAAGCTCTGCTCGCACTCGTAAAAGAAACTGAGCAGGAAAAACTGATCTGCCTCTACAACTTCAGCGACCAGGACAAAGTCGCCTGGATCAACGAACAGGACGGCACCTACGAAAACCTCCTCACCGGAGTCCAGCAGGACGCCCAGGCCGTAGAGCTGGAAGCATTCAGCTTCACCTGGCTTCTCCGCATCAAATAAACGCCTCAAAAAAGAAGCAGACCCAAACAGTCTGCTTCTTTTTGAATGCCCAAGCCCTCCCAAATCACAGCCGTTCACTCACCAAAAGAAGAAAAGGCACTGTTTTTCAACAGCACCTCTTCCAATCATCTTATCTACTTTCTCAGTTTATCAATAAATGTAGCAAATTTTCCCTGCTCTCCCTTATCCAGCGACCGGTCATAGATATTCCGGATCCACGCCGTAATCACATCAATAAGGATCGGAGAAAACGTCATAAGCAGGAATACCAGAATGATCATACCAAACTCCAGCGATCCCAGTGTCAGAAGATTCTGCAAAACAACCGCAGCACCGAAAAAGATCACCTGCATACTGTAAATGATCACCTTACGATACCTGTTAAGCGGCGCATAGACCGTCTTCAGTGCCGCCATATAATTCCAGCCTGTAACCAGCACACAGGCTGTATTCAGCATGGCATTTGAGTGATAAACATTCTGACATACCAGCATTACCGTAAATACACAGCCCGTGATCGCCACGGCAGCCGGAAACGCATTCATAAACACATGACGCAAAAATGTATGGTCGATCTTATCATAATTATTCTCCTGAGCCAGCAGGAAGGTAGGAATACCAACCGCACACGCACTGATCAGAGACATCTGTATCGGCTCAAACGGATATGCATCCCCGAAAAAGATCGTGATCAGTGACAACAGCACCGAAAAGATCGTCTTGATCAGGAACATGGACGCCGCCATCCGGATATTATTTACAACACGGCGGCCCTGGTTCACGATCTCCGGCATCGCCGCAAAATTCGAGTCCAGAAGAACCACATTGGCAATGTTCTTGGCAGCATCACTGCCCTCAGCCATGGCAATACTGCAATCCGCCTCCTTAAGAGCCAGAACATCATTCACACCATCACCAGTCATGGCAACGGTATGACCTTGCGCCTGCAGAGCCTTCACCATTGCCTGCTTCTGCTGCGGGGTCACACGTCCGAAAACGCTGTACTTCGCAACTGCTGCATCCATCTCCTCCTGGGTAGTTATGGTCGTGGCATCTACATATTGTTCCGCATTCTTAAGACCGGCACGCTTCGCAATAGCGGAAACCGTCACAGGATCATCACCGGAGATCACTTTCAGATCCACACCCTGACTCTCGAAATATGCCAGCGTATCCGGTGCCTCCGCACGGATCACATCCGTCAGAAGTAAAAGCCCGATCGGTTCCAGTCCCTCCGGAAGTTCCGTCCCCTCATTCACCTTATCACTGTGTGCAAGAACCAGGACACGAAGACCATCACTGGCAAAGCCTCCACAGTATTCCATAAGCTCCGGATTTCCCTCCGGGAAAAGAAACTGTGCGGCCCCCATCAGATACGTACCTGCATCTTCAAAAGCCGCTCCACTGTATTTCCTGTCGGAAGAAAACGGAATCGCATGATCCAGTGTCAGATCCTGTCCAACCGGAAATCTTGCACGCAGGGCATCCGCCGTAGCATTCTGATCCTTCAGAACAGCAAGAAGATTTCCCATGATGTGCTCGATCTCACGGATCTCCGGGGTGACTTCCTGAACATTTTTTTCGTTCACCGGAGATGGTGCCGCCTGTTCTGAAAGCACCTCGCTTCCGTCCTCCCTGGAAATCGCATCAGCTGCATCCAGCTTTTCGGAATCCTGTTCTGCTGTTTGCAGTGTTTCTTCTGCCGGCTTCTCATCTGCATTTCCTGTGGGCGGATAGCTCTCCACAGCCTCCACACACATGGTTCCCTCTGTGATAGTTCCTGTCTTATCCAGACAAAGCGTATCCACACGTGCCAGAGTCTCAATACAATAGAGCTCCTGCACAAGCGTTTTCTTCTGTGCAAGCTTCAGGGCTCCAAGTGTCAGGGCAACACTGGTCAGCAGTACCAGTCCCTCCGGTATCATACCCAGAACCGCTGCAACCATACTGACTACAGAATCCCGGATATTATCTCCCACAAAATAATACTGTTTATAAAAAAGCACCGCACCAAGAGGTACGATAATAATACTGATCACCTTAAGGATCGCATTCAGAGAATTCCGAAGTTCTGAATTATGGCGCTTGAATTCCTTCGCCTCACTGGTGATCCTGGAAGCATAATTCTCACTTCCCACATGAATAACCTGACAACAGGCCTGCCCGGCCGTCACAAAGCTTCCTGAAAAAAGCTCATCTCCCAGATTCTTCGGAAGATTATCCGCTTCACCTGTAAGAAGCGACTCATTAACTTCCAGATTACCTTCCAGAATCTTCGCATCCGCCGGTACCTGTTCACCGGCTTTCAGAAAGATCAGATCATCCACCACTAACTTTTCTGTAGATATTTTCCATTTTTTTCCTTCGCGCAGGACTACAGTCTTGGCTTCTGTCAGGATCGCCAGCTTGTCGATCGTCTTCTTCGCACGGATCTCCTGAATGATTCCAATAACCGTATTAATAAAAATGATTCCTACAAACATGGAATTCTTGTAGGAACCAACCAGCAGTACGAGAACCAGCAGCACCAGGTTCAGAAAGTTGAAGAATGTCAGTGTATTCTCCAAGATGATCTGTTTATATGTCCTGGTGTTGGGGTTTTCGTTATTATTTACCTGGCCCTGTGCAATTCTCTCCTGAACTTCTTCGTTCGTAAGTCCTGTCATTCTCTGTACTTACCTGTCCTTTCAATGGCTTACGGTTCCGTTCGCGCGAAGCTTGCTCATGCCACGGTTATGATCTTGTAAAAGGGAATTAATATTCCTCCTCTGTATCCTCTTCTCCTTCGTGGATATCAGACTTCGGTTTGGAAAGACCCTCGATCTTAATGTGATGTTTCTCTGCGTAATCCCAGAGAGCTGCATGAATTGCCTCTTCAGCAAGCAGGGAACAGTGGATTTTTACTGGCGGAAGTCCGTCCAGTGCCTCCATAACAGCCTTGTTGGTTACTTCCATTGCTTCCTCAATAGTTTTTCCCATTACAAGCTCTGTTGCCATGCTGCTTGTCGCAACTGCTGCACCGCATCCAAATGTTTTGAATTTGCAGTCTTTGATAATATGAGTCTTGTCATCGATATCAAGGAATATTCTCATAATATCGCCGCATTTGGCATTTCCTACAGTACCCACGCCGCTTGCATTCTCGATTTCGCCTACATTACGTGGATGCTGAAAATGATCCATTACTTTTTCACTATACATTATTTTTTCCTCCTGGCAAGTGTTTTTATTATTTTTTCTGTTTTTTCATAAAATCTTCATATAATGGAGACATACTTCTTAAGTTTGCAGTAATATCTTTCAGTTTATCTACTACAAAATCAACGTCCTCCAGAGTTGTCTCCTCGCTTAAAGTCATACGGAGAGAACCATGTGCGATCTCATGAGGAAGACCGATCGCCAGCAGAACATGTGACGGATCCAGGGAACCGGATGTACATGCAGAACCGCTGGATGCACAGATTCCGAAGTTGTCAAGCATCAGAAGAAGGGACTCACCCTCGATGAACTGAATGCTTACATTCACGTTGTTCGGAAGACGTTTTACCTTGTCTCCGTTAAGACGAACATACGGAATCTCTGTAAGGATTCTGTTGATCATATGGTCACGAAGCTCAATCTCCTTGGCTGTACGCTCTTTCATGGATTTGTTTGCACGCTCTGCTGCAAGACCATATCCTACGATACCCGGAACATTCTCTGTACCTGCACGACGTTTTCTCTCCTGTGCTCCGCCGTGTACGAAGGAACGGATCTTTACGCCTTTACGGATGTAAAGAAAGCCGATTCCTTTCGGTCCGTTGATCTTATGGCCGCTAGAGCTGAGCATATCGATATTGAATTCATCTACATTGATCGGAACCTGGCCGAATGCCTGAACAGCGTCTGTGTGGAACAGGATTCCGTGCTCACGTGCGATCTGTCCGATTTCTTTCAGCGGCTCAAGTGTACCGATCTCATTGTTTGCAGCCATAACAGAGATCAGGATCGTCTCCGGTGTGATGGCTTTCTGGAGCTCATCAAGATCAACAAAACCATTCTCATCTACATCAAGATATGTGATCTTCGCTCCGCGCTCTTTCTCAAGATACTCGCAGGTATGAAGGATCGCATGATGCTCGATCTTTGTTGTGATGATATGATTTCCTTTATTCTTATACGCTTCAAAAGTAGCTTTCAGAGCCCAGTTATCAGACTCGGAACCGCCTGCTGTGAAGTAGATCTCCTCTTTCTTGGCTCCGATCACATCTGCGATCTGCTGTCTTCCCTTGGCAATAGCTGCCTTGCTGTTTGCAGCAAAATCATAAACTGTTGATGCATTACCATAAAACTCTGTAAAATACGGCAGCATTGCTTCCACAACCTCAGGTGCGGTCTTTGTTGTTGCCGCATTATCCAGATATATCATTTTTCCCATTTTCTTTTCCTCCTGATCAGGATAATTATTTTTCGTGTATTCTCCGGCTCTCTTCGATCAGCTCACTGAGCATCAGTGTATCCACTGCATCTGTAATGCTGTCGTTGATCCTCTTCCATACCAGCTTCGCCACACAGAGATCGGATCCCTGGCAGCCTCCGTCGCCTTCTGTTCCCGGACATGAGGCAGCCTCCAGGCCACCCTCCAGAACACGAAGGATATCACCCACTGAAATCTCCTCTGCCGGTCTTCCAAGAAAATATCCTCCGGCAGCGCCACGGACACTCTTCACAAGACCCGCTTTTTTCAAAAGTGCCATCAACTGCTCCAGATAGCTGACTGATATATTCTGACGGCCCGCAATACTCTGAAGCGAGACCGCTTCTTTTTCACTGTAAAGACCAAGGTCGATCAGGGCCTTAAGTCCATATTTTGCTCTTGTTGACAGTTTCATCCGTTCACCTCTTTTTTAATTCCCAGTGTTTTCCTCGGATTTCATGTTTACTGTATCAGAAACGTTTAGTTCTGTCAAGACTAACTTATTCATATACTGAAAAAAAGCACGCAGGCGTTTCTATGTCAAAAAAAGTATTTCTGAAAGGAACTCTGATTCTTGCCTGTACCGGCCTTATCAGCCGTCTTGCAGGCTTCTTTTATAGAATATTCCTGTCTCATTCCATTGGTGCAGAAGGTATGGGACTGTACCAGCTCGCCCTTCCGATCCAGGGACTGATGGCAGCTCTTTCCTATGCCGGGATCCAGTCCGCTCTTTCACGTCTGATCTCCGCAAAGCTTACACTTCACAGGAAAAAAGACGCCCGTTTTTCCCTGATCCTTGGAACCGTTGCCGCAGTTATCCTCTCTGCCATGGCCGGATTTTTTCTCTTTGAAAATGCAGATTTTTTTGCGAAAGCAGTTCTGAAAGAGCCAAAAACCTCCGACCTTCTCCGTCTGATCGGCTTTACAGTTCCTGTCTGTGCCATCCACGCCTGCATAGACAGCTATTATTATGCCCGTAAAAAAGCCATCGTACCCGCAGCAGTTCAGCTGACGGAACAGGCAGTACGCATCGGTGCTTCCTATGTGCTTTATCTTATCTGTCTGCGGGAAAGCCGCCCGGTCACTGCTCTTATTGCAGCCGGGGGCTCTCTTGCCGGTGAGATCGCGGCATCCCTTGTTTCTCTTCTTGCCATTACTTTTTATTTTGGAAACTGTCACTTTTCAGAAACAGATGTCCGAACCTGCCGGACTTTCTCTCTTGCAAAAGAAATCTTCGGGCTTTCCTTTCCCATATCTCTGAACAGGATTCTTCTGACTCTTCTCGGAAGCATCGAAGTCGTTCTGATTCCGCAGATGCTTCTTCGCTTTGGCCTCACTGCATCGGATTCGCTTCAGATCTACGGAATTTTCACAGGAATGGCACTTCCGCTGATTCTTTTTCCTTCTACGCTCACAGCTTCCGCCTCTGTTATGCTCATGCCTTCTGTGGCGGAACTGGATACCCTTGGAGACCGGAAAAAAATTCAAAAGGTTATTGACCAGACTTTTTTTCTTTGCATGCTGCTTGGTTTCCTCTGTGGAGCAGCTTTTTTCCTTATGGGACCGTTTCTCGGACGTCTCCTCTTTCACAGTCCCACTGCCGGAACATACATCCGCTACATGGCTTTCGTCTGCCCTTTTCTCTACACCAATACAATGCTTGCCAGTATCCTCCACGGTCTTGGCAGACCGGGACGCTGCCTTGTACATAATATTTCCGGAATCCTGGTACGGATCTTCTTTGTCACTGCCGTGATTCCTGTAATCGGAATACGAGGCTATTTTTACGGAATTTTTCTGGGCGAGCTTCTTCTTTCTCTTCTACACGTGAAAGCGCTAAAATTTCCCTATCGACAATCCGACAATAATCGTTTATAATTAGTAATCGAAATATGACAGTTCAGCAAATACGGAACTGTCATAACAGAAAATAGGGAATCACGGAGGAATTAAGTACTATGAGCTTTGAATTCATAAAGAAGCTGCCGACTCCTGAAGAAATTCGCAATCAGTATCCACTTGATGCTGAGCTTCAGGCTCTTAAAGAGAAACGCGATGCAGAGATTCGCGATGTTTTCACTGGTAAATCTGATAAATTCCTCGCTATCATCGGACCATGCTCCGCAGATAACGAAGATGCTGTATGTGATTATCTTTTAAGACTTCGCAAGGTGCAGGAGAAGATCGAGGATAAAGTCCTCATCATCCCACGTGTTTACACAAACAAACCACGTACAACAGGCGAAGGCTACAAGGGAATGCTTCATCAACCGGATCCGGAGAAGAAGCCTAGTCTTCTTGCAGGTCTGGTTGCTATCCGTAAGATGCATATGCGCGCGATCCGTGAGAGCGGTTTTACCTGCGCTGATGAGATGCTTTACCCGGAGAACTACCGTTATCTTTCTGACCTGCTTTCCTACGTTGCAGTAGGTGCACGTTCCGTAGAGGATCAGCAGCACAGATTAACGGTCAGTGGTATGGATGTTCCGGCAGGTATGAAGAACCCGACCAGCGGTGACTATAGCGTTATGCTAAACTCTATCGTTGCTGCACAGGGTGCACACCGTTTCATTTACAGAAGCTGGGAAGTTGAGACAACCGGTAATCCGCTTTCTCATGCAATCCTTCGTGGTGCCGTAAACAAACATGGCGAGGCGATCCCGAACTACCATTACGAGGATCTTCGTCTCCTCTATGATAAATACCACGCTAAAAACCTTGCCAACCCGGCAGTTATCGTGGATACCAACCACTCCAACTCCAACAAGCAGTACGAGCAGCAGATCCGTATTGCAAGTGAAGTTCTCCACAGCCGTAATGTAGATTCTGAGCTTCATACTATGGTCAAGGGTCTTATGATCGAGAGCTACATCGAGCCAGGCAACCAGAAGATTGGTGGCAACCATGTTTATGGTAAGTCCATCACAGATGCCTGCCTTGGTTGGGAACAGTCCGAGCAGCTTCTCTATACTATCGCTGAGAACTGCTAAGAAGTGCCCTGACATTCTTAATCTATTTAAAAATATTTCCCGCCAGATCAGTTATCATTTTCTGACTTGGCGGGATTTTTCTTAATGGCGCGGATGCGCCTTCATATATACATCTCTCATTTTCGCCACTCCGAAATTCAGGTACACCTGTGTAGTGGAAATATCGGAATGTCCCAGCATCTCCTGCACGCTCTTTACATCAGCTCCATTCTGAAGCATATGCGCTGCAAAGGAATGACGCAGCGTGTGAGGTGTGATATCGTGCTTAATGCCAGCATCCTCCGCATAGCCCTTCAGAACCTTCCAGAAACCCTGTCTGCTCATGGATTTTCCGGAGCAGTTGGTAAAAAGATACTCTGTCTCGTTCTCTTTCACAAATTTATCCCGGGCCTCGCCGAGATATTTCTCCATTGCATCTCTGCATACATTTCCGATGGGAATGACTCTCTCCTTGCCCTCATCTCTGCATATCACGTATCCAAGCTGAAGGTTGATATCGGTAAGCTCCAGTCTCAGAAGCTCACTCACACGCATTCCTGTGGCATAAAGAAGTTCCAGCATGGCACTGTCACGGATTCCCTTGGGTGTCGTCCTGTTCGGCTGCTTTAAAAGCCTGTCTACTTCATCTACAGAAAGGATCTCCGGCATCCGCTTCTCTACCTTAGGTGGCTTCAGCTCCAGGGATGGGTCTCTCTCGATCCTGCCCTCCTGATGAAGATACTGAAATAATGCACGGATCGATGCCACATTTCTGGATATGGTAGAGAAAGCAAACTGTCCCCGTTCCATATAGCTTAAATATCCTTCCAGCTCCAGATCTCCTACATCCCTGATATCATATATCCCACGTTCCTCAAAATATGCCGCCATCTTTTTCAGATCTCTCTGATAAGACACTTCTGTATTGTGCGATGTTCTCTTTCTGTTATGTAAATATGTAATAAATTCCCGTATCTCTATTTCCATTCCCTGCATCTCGTTTCTAATAATCTAAACCCGTTTATTTTCTGTGGTAAATCTGTACTCTTTTATTACTGAATTATACTGTGAATTTTACATAAAATCAAACGGTTTTTTAGCGAAAAATCGCGCATTTTCAACACTTTCAGGCATTAACTACAAAATGTCGCGGATTTTATGGAAACCATCACTAGATATTGTGGAATTTCTTTTTAAAAAAATTTTAAACCCTTTATAATTTTTTCAACGATCCATGGATTCAGAAAGCTCTCCGCCAGAATCCCTCCGAAAAACAATGTCAGAGCCGCCATCCCCTGTCTTACGTAAAGCCCGTTTTTTGCAGGCACCAGACCATAGTTTTTCCAGATTCCAAAAGACTGCCTGTACACAAGACCTGCCAGCCAGAAATAAACAGGAACATAGATCACATACTGAGGAAACAGAAGTCCTGCTCCTGCAAGTCCCCCATAAAGTCCAAATTCCAGCACACACAAAGTAAGTATCAGACCCGTTTCCAGTCCCAGGATCAGTGTATACGTAACTGCCAAAGGCACGCCAAATACAGTAAAACCGCATAGAAACAAAAGTACCGCAAATCCTCCTCTGCGCCGCAGAACCTCCATAAGATATGCTATGCCCGAAATATCCGTTCTCGCAAAGCTCCTGATCAGATAAAAAGACGCCAGGGTTTTCTGCTTCCATTCCATTTTCCAGACAATATTCGGCAGGATCGTTCCCACCAAAAAGCCGGTGAGAAACAATATTTCTGCTGGAAATCTTCCGGCTGTCTTCCACTTTCTGTTCTCGGTCTTATTCTCCATTCACTCACCCTGTACCAGTTTACGTCCGGTAAACAGGTAATATAACTACAAATCTTCCTGACATTCTAACAGAAACATGCGCCATATAAAATCGCGAAAAAAAACCAGGCAGTAAAAACTGCCCGGCTTTCGTTATTTTTCAGTACTCACGTGATCTATGACTTACTTCGCGTAGTCAACTGCTCTGCTCTCACGGATCACATTAACCTTGATCTGTCCCGGATATTCAAGCTCTGCCTCGATCTGCTTTGCAATGTCTCTTGCAAGGAGAACCATATCAGCATCACTTACATGCTCCGGTACAACCATAACACGAATTTCTCTTCCTGCCTGAATAGCAAAAGATTTCTCTACGCCCTTGAATTCATTTGTAATGTCCTCAAGCTGTTTCAGACGATTGGTATATGTCTCCAGTGTCTCTCTTCTTGCACCAGGTCTTGCTGCGGAAATTGCATCGGCAGCCTGTACGATGCATGCGATAAGAGATTCCGGCTCCACATCACCATGATGGGACGCAACTGTGTTGATAACGATCGGAGATTCCTTATATTTCTTACAGAGATCCACACCGATCTGAATATGAGAACCTTCCACCTCATGGTCAATGGATTTACCAATGTCATGAAGAAGTCCGGCACGCTTGGCCATACGCACATCCACACCGATCTCTCCTGCAAGGAGTCCGGAAAGCTGTGCAACCTCAATTGAATGTCTCAGAGCATTCTGACCATAGCTTGAACGGAATTTCATACGTCCAAGAAGCTTCAGAAGCTCCGGATGGATTCCATGTACACCCACATCCATAGCAGCTGTCTCACCGTCTTCACGGATCTGTGCTTCCACTTCTTTCTGGGCTTTCTCAACCATCTCTTCGATTCTTGCCGGATGGATACGGCCATCCACGATAAGTTTCTCAAGAGCCACTCTGGCGATCTCTCTTCTGATCGGATCAAATGCAGAGAGAACTACTGCCTCCGGTGTATCATCAATAATAAGATCCACACCTGTAAGTGTCTCTAATGTACGGATGTTACGGCCTTCACGACCGATGATCCTTCCCTTCATTTCATCACTTGGAAGCTGCACCACAGAAATTGTTGTCTCGGATACATGATCTACTGCACATTTCTGAATTGCATTGACTACATATTCCTTGGCTTTCTTGGATGCCTCTTCCTTGGCTCTGTTCTCAAGCTCCTTGTAGAGTCTTGCAACATCAACCTTTACGTCATCTTCTACAGATTTCAGTAATTCTTCTTTTGCCTGTTCGGAGGTAAGACCTGAAACTCGTTCCAGTTCCTGTACTCCTTTTTCCTCAAGTTCATTTACTCGTTTTTCTTTTTCTTGTAACTCGTTAAATTTCGCTGTACATTCCAGCTCACGCTTCTCCACTGCATTCGCTTTCTTATCAACAGATTCCTCTTTTGATAATACTCGTTTCTCATATCTCTGCAGCTCGTTTCTCCGTTCCTTGGTTTCCCTTTCCAGTTCATTTTTAGTTCGCAGAGATTCTTCCTTTACCTCAAGTAAAGCTTCACGTTTCTTCGTCTCTGCTGCTTTCAATGCTTCATCAAGAATGTTCCTTGCCTTATCCTCTGCTGTACCTATGACTTCCGCATCCTTGCGTACTTTCTTGTCAACAGCAACCTTGCAAGTAACAGGAACTGCAATAAGTAGCGTGACTACCACAGCGACAATTACACCAATGATCGTGCTTGCCACAGGAGCACCTCCTTATTTAGTTTTCATTGTACAAATACAACAATACAAGTTTAGCTGTTTTTCACATTTATGTCAAGTTTTTCTCATGAAAAAGCAGATTTTGGTCTTTTCCTTTAAAATACCTCCGGCAGCGAAAGTTTCTTCATATATCGTGTTTCACACGGATATTCATCTCTTCCAGAGTTCGGGAAATGTCCTCATATTTAAACGCCCTTCTTCCAAGGTAGCCATACAATCTTCGCATCTGCCCCTCATCAAGCTCTGTATCCGGCTGGTATTTCTTCTCAATGGTCTTACGGAGAACTGCCCTCTCATCCGGTGCAAGAAGCTCTTCCATCTCCTCCCAGGCTTCCAGTGCAGTCTGACGGTCCACACCCTTCATCTGCAGCTCTGTCAGGATCTTCTGGCGGCTCCTGGATTCTATGCGGAATGAAATATAGGTTCTTGCATAACGGGCATCATTGATATAGCCGTAGGATTTCACATAGGCTATGGCATCCTCCACTGCTTCCGGAGAAAATTCGGCCTGACGGAGCTTGTCCGTCAGGCCTTTCTCTGTGCGGTCCATATGTTCCAGAAGACGCATAGCTTTTTTTCTTGCACGGTTTCGTTCTTCGGGATTCAACATGGATTACTCTTCTTCCTCTGTATCTGCGGCCGGTGCTGCTGCCGCTTCTGTTGTCTCTGTTTCATCTGTCGGATCCAGGTGATAATGTACTCGCACTTTCTTCTCGATCTCATCACGAAGCTCCGGATGCTCCTTCAGAAACAGCTTGGCATTCTCACGTCCCTGACCGATCTTATTGCCCTCATATGCGTACCATGCACCACTCTTATTCACAATGGAGCACTCTGCTGCAAGATCCAGGATATCGCCCTCTCTGGAAATACCGGTTCCGAACATAATATCAAACTCTGCCTGCTTAAACGGCGGTGCAACCTTATTCTTAACGACCTTCACACGGGTATGGTTACCAACCATCTCGCCGCCCTGCTTCAGTGTCTCTACACGACGTACATCCATACGGACAGATGCATAGAATTTCAATGCACGTCCACCGGTTGTCGTCTCCGGATTACCGAACATAACACCTACCTTCTCACGGAGCTGGTTGATAAAAATAACCACACAGTTAGACTTGCTGATCACGGCAGTCAGCTTACGCAGTGCCTGTGACATCAGACGTGCCTGCAGACCTACATGACTGTCTCCCATATCACCCTCGATCTCGGCCTTCGGAACAAGTGCCGCAACGGAGTCTACGATCACGATATCTACTGCGCCGGAACGCACCATAGTCTCTGTGATCTCCAGTGCCTGCTCACCGTTATCCGGCTGGGAAATATAGAGGTTATCAATATCCACACCGATGCTCTTGGCATAGACAGGATCCAGCGCATGCTCTGCATCGATAAATCCTGCGATTCCGCCTCTCTTCTGTACCTCTGCAACCATATGTAAAGCTACAGTTGTCTTACCACTGGATTCCGGTCCGTAGATCTCCACGATACGTCCCTTTGGAACACCGCCCACTCCAAGAGCGATATCAAGGCTCAGGCAGCCGGTAGGAACTGCTTCTACCTGCATATGGGAACTGGAGTCTCCGAGCTTCATGACAGAGCCTTTACCGAACTGCTTCTCAATATTTCCAAGGGCTGCCTCCAGCGCCTTCTGCTTCTCTTCACTGATCATCCTGTGATTCTCCTATTCTTTATTCTCTTCTATGATACGGTTTCTTTTTTTCGAACCTTTGTTCGTGTTTTCTGTATTACATAGTATTATAAAACGGCACGATTGTCAATAAGAGACTTCAAAATCACCCTGTTTTTTTGCTGACACAATACCTCAAAATCCGACATATCACTTCCTTGTTCCTGCTTCCCGGAGATATGCTTTCGTTTTTTGCAAACTTACGGAGCATCTGTGGTATACTGTTCTTATATACTTTATCATCAGAGAAAGGACGCTATTCATATGAAAGCATACCAGAGACTTTTGTCTTACGTAAAAATATTTACACCCAGCAATGAAGAAAGCACTTCTTCCCCATCTTCCCACTGTCAGTTTGATCTGGCACATGCTCTCGTGACAGAGCTTCATGAGCTGGGAATCTCCGATGTCACACTGGATGAGCACTGCTATGTCTACGCGCACATCCCGGCAACCGAAGGACTGGAACACTGCCAGACCTTGGGCTTTATCGCACACATGGACACAGTATCCGATTTCTGCGACCATCCTGTCACTCCCGTTATCACAGAAAATTATGACGGAAAAGATCTCCCACTTGGCACAAGCGGAAGGATTCTTTCCCCGGAAATGTTCCCTCATCTTGCTTCTCTGAAAGGCAGAACTCTGATCACTTCTGACGGAACTACAATCCTCGGTGCAGATGACAAGGCCGGTATCGCAGAGATCCTTACAGCTCTGGAGCAGCTTTTTGCAGAAAAAATCCCTCACGGCCCTCTTTCCGTTGCTTTTACACCGGATGAAGAGATCGGCATGGGAACTGCACATTTCGATGTAAAAAAATTCGGTGCCGATTTCGCCTACACCCTGGACGGAGATACCGAAGGTGAGATCCAGTACGAAAATTTTAACGCCTGCGGCGCAAAAGTCGTCTTTCATGGCATCAATGTTCATCCCGGCTCCGCCAAAAATACCATGGTCAATGCTTCCCTTGTTGCCATGGAGTTCAATTCCATGCTTCCGGACTGTGATACGCCACGTAACACCGATGACTATCAAGGTTTCTTCCATCTGCTTTCCATGAAAGGTGATGTTTCACAGGCCGAACTTCAGTATATCATCCGCGATCACGATGCCAATACTTTCGCTTTCCGCCAGAAAACCATGAAGCATATCGCCGAACTTCTCAACAAAAAATGGGGAGAAGGTACTGTAGAACTTACCATCACCCAGCAGTACCGCAATATGAAAGAGATCATTGATACCTGCCCGTGGCTGATCTCCCTTGCAGAAGAAGCCTGCCGCTCCTGTGATGTCACACCGCTCATTCTTCCGATCCGTGGCGGCACAGACGGTGCCCAGCTGAGTTTTCTCGGACTTCCCTGCCCGAATCTCGGAACCGGCGGACATGCTTATCATGGTCCTTATGAGCATATCACAGTGGAAGGTATGGATGCAGCTGTAAAAGTCGCTCTGCATATCATAAAACTTTTTGCCCAAAAACAGTTCTAAAAATCTCGACATATTTTTTATGCAAAAAAATGCCCGCAGAACCTTCAGATTTTTTATCCTCTGAATGTTCCACGGGTATTTTTATTTTCAGATGATCTTCATCATTCTCGCAAGCTTCTTCATATAGCTTCCGCCAGGCATCATACCCAGCTCTTCTTCACTTGGCCTGCTTACAAACAGATATACAACAAAATATACGATCACTGCCAGGATCACAGAAATTCCAAGACAGATGATATTGGAATGAATCAGCGCATACAGTCCGTAATATACCACACCTGCAGCCACTCCCATAGGAATGGAAGCCAGGAACGGACTTAAGTAAGCACTTCTCCACGGATTCTTATAGCCCATATATTTCTTGATCGAGCGGTCATTGAGAATGCACATCACTACTGCATATATGATCTGTGCAATAACGATCGTATAAACTCCAAGATTCGTAAATACCAGAAGCAGTGCCATTGCGATCACATCCGCTACCAGAGCGATCGCTGCATGGATCATCGGAAGCTTTGGCTTGCCGATTCCCTGAAGCACACCGTTGGTAATGTTGGAATTACCGTTAAGGATAATGGTGACTCCTCCCAAAATCAGAAGCTGTCCGCCCACACCATTGGTTCCCGGGAAGATCAGTCTTGTGACCGGTCCGGAAAGAACAGCAAGTCCTACAGCAGCCGGAATGGAGATCAGCATACTGATCCAGGTAGCCCGGTCTGTTTTTCTATTGGCACCCTCGATATCATGCATGGCATAATGTGCGGAAACCTCCGGGATCATGGAAGTCGGTGCTGTACTCGCCAGCGTCAGAGGAATATTGATCAGCGTCATATAATATCCGTACTCGGAATACAACGTCTGGATCACATCTTTGGCTGCGCCCTTGATATCCATAATTCCGGAATACATATAGCTGTTGATATATCCGTTTACATTATAGATGAACGCACTTAAGATGATCGGCATGATAATGAGCACGATATTGCTCATAACATGACCCATACTCTCATTTACGGAATGATGGTCATTGGCGATCCTTTTCCGGATGATCTTGCGGTTCACTGCATAGACGATGAGCATAAAGATCAGAGCGGAAGCCACACCTGCACCGGTACCCATTGTTGCACCGGCAGCGCCCCATCTGTGTACCAGATCTGCATCTCCTGTGGCAGAAAAATGCCTGATAAATACATTTGACATGAGAAGTGCAAATGTCGCCACAAAGATCTGCTCAATGATCTGTGAGATCGATGTCGGCATCATATTCCGGTATGCCTGGAAATATCCTCGGAACACGCCACAGAGACCGGACATAAAGATCGTAGGTGCAAGCATCTGTAATGCCAGACGGGCATTCGCCATACTGTCAGGCACCAGGATTCCCGCGCCAAACACACAGATCAGTGCCACGATCCCGCCGGCAACTGCCGCGTAGATCAGAGCCCCGTAAAATACCTTCTGTGCATCCTTATATCTGTGAAAAGCGATCTTCTCAGCCATGATCTTGGACACAGCCTGCGGAATACTGAAAGACGCGATCATCAAAAGAATGAAATATACATTCTGTGCAAACTGGAAAAGTGCAAAGCTCTGGCTTCCCAGTGTTGTTGAAAGCGGGCTCTTGTACAGCATTCCGATAATTTTGGAGATCAGCGCCGCAACCATAAGGAAGGACGCGTTTTTCACAAGTGTATTATCGTTTTTTTTACCCATTTTATTTTCCTTACTACTAAATATTTTCAATCTGCCAGTCAATCGGTTCTTCACCGTTGGCTTTCAGAAATTCATTGGCCTTGCTGAAGTGCTTGCATCCGAAAAATCCTCTGTAAGCAGAAAGAGGACTGGGATGTGGTGCCTCCAGTATCAGATGCTTCGGATTGTGAAGCATGGATGCCTTCATCTGGGCAGGCCTTCCCCAGAGAAGAAATACGATCGGACGGTCCTCCTCATCCAGGATCCGGATCGCAGCGTCTGTAAACTGCTCCCAGCCGATTCCTCTGTGGGAGTTTGCCTGATGGGCACGGACAGTCAGCACGGTGTTCAGAAGAAGCACACCCTGTTTCGCCCATTTTTCAAGATTGCCGTTATTCGGGATATAGCAGCCCATATCATCCTCAAGCTCTTTATAAATATTTACCAGTGACGGCGGTGTCTCCACACCTTTTTTTACAGAAAAACAAAGTCCATGCGCCTGTCCGTCATTGTGATAGGGATCCTGTCCCAGGATCACCACCTTCACCTTGTGAAGCGGCGTAAAATGAAACGCATTAAAAAGATCCTCCGGTGGCGGAAAAATCTTTCTTGTTCTGTATTCTGTCATTACTGTCTTATAAAGCTTGGCATAGTACGGCTGATGAAACTCGCCCTTCAGCGCCTCCTGCCAGTCTCCTGCTATAGGAGCCATATCCTTCACCTCTCATCCAGCTCTTTATCTTCTCACTGAGATTCCTTTTTCCGCAAGATAATCCTTGACTTCACGGATCTCCAGCTCTTTGTAATGGAACAGAGATGCGGCAAGTGCTGCATCTGCTCCTCCTTCTGTCAGGGCATCATAAAAATGCTCCAGGGTTCCTGCTCCGCCGGAAGCGATCACAGGAATGGAAACTGCGTCTGCAACAGCCCTTGTAAGTGCGATATCGTATCCCGCTTTCGTTCCGTCACAGTCCATACTTGTAAGCAGGATCTCACCTGCACCAAGTTCTTCCACCTTCTTCGCCCATTCAAGAGCATCGATTCCTGTATCCAGTCTTCCGCCATGCTTGTAGATATTCCAGCCGCCATCCTCTCTTCTCTTGGCATCAATGGCAACTACCACACACTGGCTTCCGAATTTCTGTGCAGCCTCGCTGATCAGCTCCGGACGGTCGATTGCAGCAGAATTAACAGAAATCTTATCTGCACCTTCACGGAGCAGCTTACGGAAATCATCCACTGTACGGATTCCTCCGCCTACCGTAAACGGAATAAATACATTCGCTGCAACGGCTCTTACCATGTCAACTACAGTATCTCTCTCCTCACAGGAAGCTGTGATATCCAGAAAAACAAGCTCGTCCGCACCGGCTGCGTCATACGCCTTCGCGATCTCCACCGGATCTCCGGCATCCTTCAGATCAACAAAATTAACGCCCTTCACTACCCGGCCTTTGTTCACATCCAGGCATGGAATGATTCTTTTTGTAAACATGATTATGCCTCCTCCTTTCCGGTGCCTGCCTCAAGTGCTGCAAAATTCTCAAGAATCTTCAAGCCCCACCGGCTGCTCTTCTCCGGATGGAACTGGCATGCAAATACATTTCCTTTTTCTACTGAGGCATGGATACAGGTACTGTAATCTGTGGTCGCCTTCACGATCTCTTCCTCCTCTGCCTGCAGGTAATAGGAATGTACAAAGTAAACGTATGTGTTCTCCGGAATATCTTTAAATAATCTTCCATTATTCTGAAGATGCAGGGAATTCCATCCCATATGAGGGATCTTAAGTCCCGGACTTGGCGGAATACGCAGGATCTTTCCTTTCAGGATTCCAAGTCCCTCAACTCCCGGAGTCTCATCACTGCTCTCAAAAAGGAGCTGCAATCCAAGGCAGATTCCAAGGAACGGTGTTCCTTTCTCCACGATCTCTTTTATTACCGGGACAAGTCCGTACTTATGAAGATTCTCCATGGCATCGCCAAAGCTTCCCACACCTGGAAGAATTACCTTATCTGCTTTCAGAAGCACCTGGGGATCTCTTGAGACAACGGTCTCCTGTCCCAGATACTGAAGTGCTTTTTCCACACTTTTTATGTTACCTGCGTCATAGTCAATGATTCCTATCATAATAATGCTTCCTCCTGCTTTATCGTATCTCGATCGAATTCCTCTCACACGTCGATTTACATTGTCTAAGTATAACGCAAAAACAGACGGTTGCAAAGACTTTTCTCTGCATGCCGCCTGTTTTTCTGTATAACTGATCCGAGGTTCTTCCTCTTATCAGTGACTTATTTTTTACTTTCGATCCAGTGTAAACCAGAATTCCACACCATTGTCAAAATTCTGCACACCATATTCCTGGTTCATGCTCTCCATGATTGCCTTCACGATAGAAAGTCCGATACCACTTCCGCCATACTCTCTTGTTCTGGCCTTATCCACCTTGTAGAATTTGTTCCAGAGGTTCGGTACATCTGCCTCCGGAATCGGAGTTCCTGTATTAAACACTGTTACTTTCACACGGCTGTCCTTGTCCAGAAGCTTGATCTCGATCTCCTTATCTCCATCCAGATGGTTCAGTGCATTGCTCACATAGTTTGTAACGACCTCCTCGGTCTTAAATTCATCTGCCCATACATAGACCGGTTTTTCCGCATCAAAGATCACCTTTGCTTCTTTCTGTCCGATCATGATATTCATTGTCTGGAGCACACCACGGATCAGGGATACGATGTCAAATCTCTCCATCACTACTGCATCCTTGCCGGATTCCAGCTGATTCAGTGTAAGAAGGTTCTTCACCAGCTTGTTCATCTTGGCAGCCTCATCCATGATCACATCGCAGTAGAACTCTCTGCTCTCGGGATCATCGGAGATATTCTCTTTCAGGCCTTCCGCATATCCCTGTACCAGCGCGATCGGTGTTTTCAGCTCATGGGAAACATTGTCCAGAAATTCCTTTCGCATCTTGTCGATCTTGATCTTATCTTCAATATCTCTCTGCAGCTCATTGTTGGCAGATTTCAGCTCACTGATAGTATTCTCCAGCTGTGTGGACATCCGGTTAAAATTATCTCCCAGAACATCAATCTCATTGCCCACATTACTCTTATATCTGGCTTCAAAATCCAGATCTGACATTTTTCTGGAAAGCTCGGTAAGCTCACTGATCGGTCTGGTGATCCGCTTGGTCACAAGCATGATCATAATTCCGCTTAAGATAATGATTGCCAGTCCCACCACAAAATAAAACTTATTGGAAATATTCGCACTTTCACGGATGCTCTCCAGTGGTGTCCTTATGATAAAATAGTGATCCTCTCCAAGCGTTCCCCAGCATTCCACATAGTCCATTCCGGAGAAACGATCATGAGACTGCTGAATCGTATAATCGTCCTCTTTTTTCAGAACACGGCTTTTTCCGCCGTCCTCATCCAGATCATATACATAGCCGAACAGCTTGCTCTGAAGCATCTTTTCGTTCTCGCCCCAGGAAAGCCAGCTGGTATTGCTGCTGTCCACAATGACCCAGGAAAGATTGTTTTTGGAGCTGACCTGCTGGATCGCATCCGGGATGCTCTCAGATCCTTCTGTTTCATTACTGTTCATCATTTTATCGATATCAGTACATTCCAGAGTATCCCGAAGCTCCATCAGTACATCCATCTTTTTGGAAACATAATATTTTTCCAGAAATACCCCGTTAATCACAGTGATCGTCAGAATGGACAGAAACAGAAGTCCGATAAAATACGCTGTAATCTGATGGCGGAGACTGTGGATCTTTTTTGGTTTTTCTTTCGGCTTTTTCATTCTCCTACCTCAAACTTGTAGCCCATTCCCCAGACAGTTTTAATGTATTCACCTTTATCTCCCATCTTGCTTCTCAGCTTCTTTACATGGGTGTCAATGGTTCTGGCATCTCCGAAGTAATCATAATTCCATACAGAATTGAGGATCTTTTCTCTGGAAAGAGCAATTCCCTCATTTTCCAGGAAATACGTAAGAAGTTCAAATTCCTTAAAGCTCAGATCCATAGGATTTCCGTCTACTGTAGCCTGATGCGCCGCCTTGTCGATCACGATACCGCCTGCGGAAAGCACATCGTCCGGATTGCTCTGACCGGTTCTTCGAAGAATTGCCTCTACACGTGCCACCAGGATCTTAGGGCTGAATGGCTTGGAAATATATTCATCTACACCAAGTTCAAAGCCAAGAAGCTCATCTCTCTCATCTCCTCTTGCTGTCAGCATGATGATCGGAACCTTTGAATTCTTGCGGATCTCGCGGCATACTTCCCAGCCGTCCATCTTTGGCATCATCACATCCAGGATCAGAAGTGCGATGTCTTTTTCTTTATAGAATATATCCATGGCCTCCTCACCGTCTCCGGCCTCCAGTACCTGGAAATTCTTTTTTGTCAGAAAGTCTTTGACCAGCTTTCTCATTCTGCTCTCATCATCTACAACCAGAATCTTTAATGCTTCCATTCTATCTTCCTCCGTTTCTTATCACATAATCCCCCTGTTACATATGACGGGCAAAATCATTTTTTCTTATTTATATTGGTAATATATCACAGGTTTGTGTTATGTGTGTGAACGTAAATTCATTTTTTTCAAAAACTCTCAAAAAAAGAGAATCCTGTCAGAAGGATTCTCCGATTTTTTCTCCCATAAGCACTCTTGTCTCGATTCCTACCCGGGAATTTTCAAGAATATCGTTATCCGGCTTTACTGCATTTTTTTCGGTGAGCAGTACAATCGTGGAACCACCGAAAGCAAAATTGCCTTTTTCATCTCCCCGCTCCACAAAAGATCTTCGCGGACGGTTTTCAATCTTTCCCACGAGAAGCGCTCCTACCTCCATCATAAGTACCGTCCGGAAATTCTCTGTCTTAAGAAGCGAATATTCCCGGCTGTTTTCTTTGTAGATTGGATAAACATCGTTGGCAACCGGATTGACCGTATGAAGAATTCCCGGAATCCGTACACGCCTGGATTCTTTTGCATGATCCGGATAAATGTAACGGTGATAGTCCTGCACACAGAGGCGGAGGATCCACACATAACCACCCTGATATCTTTTTCCCAGGGAAGGGTTCTTAAGAAGCTCTTCCACCGTATATTCTGTATGTTTGATGCGAAGTCCTGCATGAGCGTCAACAGGATAAACACTGACGCGGCAGTCACATGGGCTGATGAAATGTCCCGACTCCATATCAATGCGCCGTGCTCCGGTCCGGATCCTGCGCTTGAAAAAATCATTATAGGAAGTATATTTCCGTTCCTCATAGTCGCTCATATCCAGATGGTTCATTTTAATAAAAGGCTTCACTATAGCTGACGAAATTCTGGAATCCAGAAGTTTTCCCATGGCAATGGAAACGCCAGGTGTGACCAGTGGCCGGATCAGTGCCCGTCCTGCTGCACACCCATATATTTTTTCCAGAAGTCTGTTCTGAAAAGAATCTTCTTCTGTGATATGACCGTTCCTGTCTGCTGTCCGGATCATAAGGTACCGCCTCTCTCCATTGAAGTTTTATAAAGATAGCTGAATCTCCACCAGCCTTCCTTGTAAAACAGTACAAAAAGCACTGCCACTGCAACAACTGCAACCAGGATCACCAGCTCCCGGTTCGTAGGCTTACAGAATCTGAAATCCAGAATGAACAGAAGTCCTACTGCAAGCATTGTAATATGAAGAAGTACCACAAACCGGTTATATCCCGGTACAATCATGGATGCCACAAAAAGAAGCGGCAGGATCACAGAAATGGAAGTGATCGGCAATCCCTGATAATATTTGCGATTCTCGCTGGTCTCACTCTGTCTTTTGGCTTCCATCACATTAAAGTATGCAAGGCGGATCAGACCTGCCAGCCCGTAAAACAAAAGGATCGCAATTCCGTAAACATGATACATGCCAAGCTTAAAACAAAGCACGATGGGCAGAATTCCGAAACAGACGATATCCGCCAGGGAATCAATCTGAATACCGAAGCATTTCTCCTCCTCCGTCCTGTTCTTCTTTGTTCTGGCGATCTTTCCATCAAACATATCACACAGTCCGGAAAAAGCCAGGCAACACACGGCCAGAGAGATCCTGTCCGTCATGGCACAGAATATTCCCACCATAGAAGACACCACACTTATGTAGGTCATTATCACCGTATAATCATAAAATCCTATCATTTGTTTAACCCCCATTTTTCTTTTTCATTTACTGTTATTGTACTGTTACTGCATTCCCTGTCCAGTCTGCTTCTGTCCTTGTTTTTTCTCTTTTCCGATAGTCAACTGCGCCACCACGGTAAACAGTGCACTGATCAGAAGTTCTCCGTAATATCCAAGTCCACGGCTTAAGACCATTCCCGGAAGCAGCAGTCCGCCAAATACCGGCTTGAAGATGGTCAGAAACAGTGTTTCGCTGATCCCCATTCCTCCCGGAAGCGGCAGCATATCCACAGACACCGCGATCACTGCCTGGAGAAAAAGAATCTCCCAGAATCCGGTTCCATGAAGCCCAAATGCCTGATACACAAACCAGGTTACTGCAAACAGCGCCATTCTCTGTATAAAAGTGATTCCAATAACTTTAACGATCACCAGCGGATTTTTCTTCAGATATGCCGCAGTATCTCTGTATGTATCCATGGAATCTTCCAGTTTTTTCAGACGTCTCTCTTTTTTCTTCACAAGATGCAGCCGTTCCAGAAGCTTAAGTCCTTTCACCATGATCGCTTTTGCCAAAAGCGGATGAAAGACCAGAATCGTCATAAATGTTACACAGAAAATATTCAGTGCCAGACCCAGATAAAATACCGGCAGGATTCCCTCCAGATATTTATGCAGAAATCCTCTTCCGAACAGTGCGATCCCCACTCCGATCACAACAAGCACCAGCTTATAGGTAATAGTCACGATCATCAGAATCACAGTAGATACCGGAATGGATATCTTTTCTTTTTTCATGTAATAGATCTGCATGGGCTGTCCGCCACTGGCGGACGGTGTGATACAGCTGAAAAAGAAGCCTACGGATGAGAACAGGAAGCAGGTTCTCTTCTTCAGACGTATTCCGCTGGAGCGCATCATATACCAGATGATGATGGATTCTCCCCAGATAAAAAAAGCCACCAGTGCGATTCCCGGAACAAGCCAGCGTTTATCCGCCCTGTGTATGGCATCCATCATGGATGAAAGGTCCTCTCCATGAAAAACACCGTAGATCGTAAGTGCAAATACCACGGCCAGAAATACACCGTTAAATATTACTTTTTTTCTGTTTTTCATCTTATTGTACCTTCTTTATATCTCTCGATTGTTTTTTCGATTTTTCCACCGATTCGTTCATAAATATGCCATAATCCGGTATGTTCTCCCAGCCAGAAGCAGATCTGTGCAAGAGCCACGCCACCGATCACATCCACGATCACATGCTGCTTGGTAAACAGTGTGGAAAAAAAGACCAGCACTGCCAGTACAAAGGAAACTGTCTTATACCACACCGGTATCTTCTTCTGATCTTTTACCCCAAGGAAACAGAACCAGCTTACCAGACAGTGAATCGACGGAAAAAGATTATCCGCCGCATCAATAGAATACAGCCATCCTGCCAGCTGATTCCAGAAGCCCGGCTCCATGATCTCCGGTCTTGTGTTCGTAGTCGGATATACAAGAAAGATCACCAGACATACACACCTTGATATACAATCTGCCGTAAAAAAGCGATAGACCTGTTCTCTATCCTGTCTGGCTGCCAGAATATAATTCACCGCCCAGAACAGATAACATCCAAAATATACGATCAGAAACTGCGGCACAAAGGGCAGCTTAAGATCCAGACTGCTCTCGATATTATGATGATACCAGCCGCCTGCGATCATCCTGGATCCGGAATACACAAGACAGTTAAATATAAACGAAAAAATAAGAGGAAACATTCCATACGCCGGAATGATCCCCGTCACATAGTTCAAAAAACGTTTCATAAGTCACGCCTCACTGTTTTATTGTTTTCAGTATAACAGCGGAAACCGTGAGTTTCAATCAATTATGGAAAGCTTAAGAATTGTTAAGATTTCTGTCACAGAAAAAAAAGATTTCCTCATTCTTTCAAAAGGCTGTTCAGCTAATTTTTCTTTTTTGTTCATACTTTTTTCAGAATGACGTCACAGAATAACCACAAAATATGAGTATATTATTAGATGTGCAAAGGGTACTACCTTTGATAACACTTTTTTCTTTTTCATACTGCCGGGGCTACCTCCAAACTAAGCCCCGGCCTCCTTCCTTTTATTTTCCCGAATTTATGATTTTTATTTTATATCTTTTTATGCATGCCACGCAAGACGCACACTTGACGGATGAACTTCTTTTGTCATCCAGTCTACATCGTTGGTGATCCAGTCCATGATTCCAAGCTGACGTGTCTCCCAGGCGATCGTTGCCTCTTTTGCCTCCGGTGTTTCTTCTACTTCCATGGTTGTATCGATCTCATCGTATCCAAAAATATATCCGCCTGCGCTCCAGATACTGAAGTTGCTGTCCGGACCCGGATCTACAGTATCGCCTCTCTGTGCGATCAGACCATCATGGCGGGCCTTGTATTCTTCTTCACAGCCATCCTTTAATTTCGTCATGAACATTCTGTGACGGATCAGCTCTTTGTTCTCTCTTACCACACCAAAATTATGATACATCAGACGCATATCTTTTCCAGGTGTTGAGATCCATGTAAAAGTATCTTCCATCTTCCCAGTAAGAGCTTCTTTTATCTTCTGCTCTTCTTCTGAGATCACAGCGCCGTCTGCATTTTCATAATATCCGAAGATCAGATCTGCTGCATTCCAGATGCTGAAATTGTGGATTTTGTTGCGGTCAAGATAAGCGGTAAGCTCCGGCCAGATCTCGCCCAGCTTCTTACGGTAATCGTTCATTTTTTCTTCTTTTACCCGCATTGCAAAAGCATGTCGTTCCATTTTATTATTCCTCCCGATACATGATATTCTGAATTGATTTTAGCACTTCCCCCCTGTTTTTACAATTATTTCAGGCAAGATAAAGCATCACCATCAGAGGCATCGTCACAATACTTACGATCGTTGTCATAACATTGATCGTGCTGGCATAAACCGGCTCCTCATCATAGAGCTGTGCCAGCTGAACTACGGTTGTTGCTGACGGCGTGATCACTGCCATGAGGCTGATAAGAAGGATCGTCTGCCCATCTTTCACCATAGACGCCAGCGGCGAATATTTCAGAAGCAGAAGCACAAACAGCGGTGTCACGATCATTTTAAGTGCTGTGATCAGATAGATCCTGGAATGGCTGAAAATTTCCTTCCAGTTTACTTCTGTCATTGTCATTCCCAGCATGATCATGCACACAGGTCCCAATGTTGCAGAAATCTGACTCATTGTATTGCCAATAACTACCGGCAGTCTGATCCGGGCAAAAAACAGAATGATGCCGATGATGATCGCGATCAGATTGATATTGCAGAGGATTTTTTTCCAGTTGACGCCAGCCTTCGCCTCCATCAACGACTCACCATGGGTCCACATCAGGATCATCTGCACACTCAAAAACGCACTGGCATAAATCACCCATTTCTCTCCAAGGACAACCGTCACCATGGGAATGACCAGGTTTCCGGAATTGGAATAAATAATCGAGGCTTTTTCCAAAACACTCAGTTTCAATGGTTTTCCGATGATCCTGACAAATACCAGAAGAAAAATATGGATCAGTACCGCAGCTGCCACTGCCAGAAGAAACCCATCCCGGATACTTTTGGAATATTCGATCTGAAACGCATTGATCATCACACACGGCATAATGATATAGATGCAGATCACAGAAAGCATCCGGCTGCTTTTTGCATCGATCAGTCCACGTTTCACAACCAGAAATCCACATGCCATCATCAGAAAAAATACAACGATCTGCTGTAATAATTGTAATGTTATCATCTCTCGTTTTCCCCCTTTAATCTGCCTGGATCAGCTCTGTCCCAGTACTTCCCGCGCCGCCTGAAGCTGTGTATCTTCCTCATGGGTAAGCTCCGTCCAGTCGCCGGAATACTCCGGAAGCGCTGCCTCCACATCCGGTGTGATTCCTTTTTTGTTGATGTCGTTACCCTTTGGCGTATAATATTTCGCAATTGTGATCTTCACAGCACTGCCATCATTCAAAGGCTGGATCGTCTGCACCACGCCTTTTCCGTAGGTCGTTGTTCCTACAATGTTGCCGATTCCGTAATCCTTCACTGCTCCCGCAAAAATCTCCGATGCACTGGCGCTGTTCCCGTTTACCAGCACAGAAAGTGGCATCTTCAGCTCGTTTTTGCCATCACATTTTTCTTCTTCCCGTTTTCCGTTTTTGTCCTCTGTATAGACGATCAGGCCTTCCGGCAGGATCTGGCGTAGTACTCCGCAGACCGCATCCAGAAGTCCTCCCGGATTATCCCTTAAGTCCACCACCAGCTTTGTCATTCCTCTCTTTTCAAGATCCTCGAAGGCTTTTTTATACTGGTCGCTGGTCACCTCGGAAAACTCGGAAATACGGATGTAACCTGTCTCATCATCCAGCATTTCATAGGAAACGGTCTGTATCTCCACGTCACGGATCTCTACCTTGATATCCTGTGTTTTTTCTTCCCCTTCTCTTAGAATAGTCAGCGTCACGGAATCCTTATCGCTTTCCTTGATCATAGATGCAATGTCTGAGGTTTCTTTTTCTGTCACATCCTCTCCATCCACAGCTTTGAGCACATCTCCCTTTTTCAGCCCGGCCTGCTCTCCGGAGCCACCCTCATAAAGCTGTACGATTTGTGCACCTCCGTCTTCGGATTTCTGAAGAACTGCCCCGATTCCCACATAAGAACCTTCATTGGAGGTTTTCAGTTCCTTATACTGCTCTGCTGTATAATAAGTGGAATACGGATCCTTAAGTCCGCTCAAAAGCCCCGCATAAAGACCTTCGCGTAAACTGTCCTCATCCTTTTTATCCAGATATTCCTCATCGATCAGATTCTCCAGATAATTCAGCTTCTGCACAGTAGAGCTGTCTGAAAGTGCGCCTCCTTTCGGAAACATCACTTTCTGATAACCGGCAAAACCTGCTCCTGTTACAAGAAGTGTTGCTGCTACGCCCACAGCGATTCCTTTTTTGAATTCTTTGTTCTGCATTTTTTCCTTTCTCTGATCTCTCCCTGTTCTTCTGCCAGCACTATGCCGAAAACGGCTGCCGGTTTCTCCGACAGCCGCTGTGTATCATACAGAAGCTTTTTTCTCACTTCTGTGTCACTTTTTTTATTATACTCTCAGATGCTTTCTTGTTGTAAAGAAGCTTCCCAGAAGGCCGATACCTACTCCCAGTCCAAGTCCCATAGGAATCAGCCCCTCATAGATCTGCCAAATCGGAATAAAATCAACAATACCTGTGAGCACGTTAAATTTTGTCAGAATAAATTCAACAGCAGAATTATACAGGAAAAACAGGCCGATCAGCGGAATCGCCGCACCGATCACACCCAGAACGATTCCCTCAAGAAGGAACGGCATACGTACAAAAGCATCGGTCGCACCAATGTATTTCATAATACCGATCTCTTCTTTTCGGACGGAAATACCCATGGATACGGTATTGCTGATGAGGAATACCGAGATCAGAAGAAGAATGGCAATGACTGCGATAGATACATAGGAAACCAGCTTATTGATCGATCCCAGTGTCTTGGATGCCTGTTCGGACTGATTTACCTTACGGACATGATCCAGTCCCTGTATGTAATTAACTAACTCTGTCTGCTTGGTGATATCGTTGAGATATACCTGATAGTTGGAGGAATTGGCAAGCGGATTATCATCCTTAAATCCATCTGCAGCCTCCTCATCTCCGAAATATTTCTCTTTATAGTCTGCCCAGGCCTGGTCTGCAGATTCATAATCAAGTCTTGCAACCTCCGGTCTTGCCTGGATCGCATCTCCGATTGTCTGGATCTCCTCATCCGTTGTTCCCTCATCAAAAAATACCGTGATTGGAACTTCCTCTTCTACCTTATGTGCAATATTGTTCACGTTGTTGACAATGGAATAAAAAATTCCTACCAGAAAGATACAGGCTGCCATTGTGATGATGCACGCAAGGGAAAACATCCAGTTTCTTTTTATGTTCTTAAAACCCTGCTTCAGGGTATACCAGATCGTACTAGGCCTCATGATATCCTCCCTCTTTCTCATCGCTGATGATCTTGCCGTTGTGCATGGTAACTACACGCTTACGCATGGCATTAACGATGTCTTTATTGTGGGTAACTACCAGAACCGTTGTTCCTCTGTCATTGATCTGCTCCATCAGTGCCATGATCTCCTCAGAAGTACGTGGATCCAGGTTACCTGTAGGCTCATCTGCCAAAAGGATATCCGGGCGGTTTACCAGAGCTCTTGCCAGGGCAACTCTCTGCTGCTCACCACCGGAGAGCTCATCCGGAAATGCCTTATATTTCCCTGCAAGTCCAACCTCCTGAAGAACCTCCGGTACACGTTTACGGATCACACGGGTCGGTCTTCCGATGACACGCTGTGCAAACGCTACATTCTCATATACATTTCGGTCCTTGAGAAGACGAAAATCCTGAAATACTACACCCAGCTTTCTGCGGTATTTGGCAACACGTCTGTGCTTCATCTTCTCCAGACGTTCTCCGCTGACTGTGATAGTTCCGCCTGTGGAATCAAGCTCCTTCATCAGAAGCTTGATCAGTGTGGATTTACCGGAGCCGCTGCTTCCGACTACGAATACAAATTCCCCTTTATCAACATGTAAGTTCGCATGATTCACAGCCGGAAGTCCCGGACCGTAAGATTTGCTCACATCTACAAGATCGATCATATATATCCTCCTCTATATTATGTATAATAATTTTCTTAATTCTTTTGTAATATTATTGTAATATATTTGTTGTGTAAATGCAAGAATATTTTCAACAGGCATTTACAGATCCCTTCGGATTATTTATTTTAACGTAAAAATCCCAAAATTACAATAGAGGCTGTGGCTTTATGTGTGAAGTTCATGTGAACTTTTGTGCGTACACAAAAAAACTGCTGCCCGTTCCATAAACTGAACAGGCAGCAGTTTTAGACTTCTCAATTATTCCCCACTACAACAGGCTTTAGTACTCTAATGTCTCCATATACTTCATATACCTTACAACCATCAGCGCGATCTTAAATGTGATCGCATCCTCGAACACACGAAGATCAAGTCCTGTGCTCTTCTGGAGCTTGTCCAGACGATATACCAGTGTGTTTCTGTGAATATACAGCTGACGTGATGTTTCGGATACGTTCAGGCTGTTCTCAAAGAATTTGTCGATGGTGATCAGTGTCTCCTCATCGAAATCATCCGGGGATTTGTTATCGAAGATCTCACGGATAAACATCTTACACAGCGGAATAGGCAGCTGATAGATCAGTCTTCCGATTCCCAGTGAGCTGTATGCAATAACTTCCTTGTCTCCAAAGAAGATCTTGCCTACATCAAGTGCCATACGCGCTTCCTTATAGGAACGGGAAACTTCCTTAAGCTCATTGACAATGGTACCATATGCCATATGGACATCTTCGCCGTCCTTATTGAGATCCAGTGTATCCAGGATCGTATGAGCAAGCTTATCCATCTCCGGATAGCCTTCTCCCTCTTCCAGCTCCTTGACAATGATGATGCTCTTCTCATCTACAGCAGTGATAAAGTCTCTGCTCTTTCCGCCAAAAAGGCTCTTCACGCTCTCCACTGAGCTGTGATCTTTCTCCTGATTCAGCTCCAGGATCATAACCACACGACGGACATCTGCCTCAATATGAAGCTTCTTCGCTCTGTTGTAAATATCAACCAGAAGAAGATTATCAAGAAGAAGATTCTTGATAAAGCTGTCCTTGTCAAAACGCTCCTTATACGCTACGATCAGATTCTGAATCTGAAAAGCCGCAAGCTTACCTACCATATAGGTATCTTCGTCATCGCCATGTGCTACCAAGACATATTCCAGCTGGTAATCATCACAGACCTTAAAGTACTGAAATCCCTTGACAAGCTGGCTGTCCGCCTGGGATTCTACAAAAGCCTGGATATCTGCTGGCTGGATTTCAAAATCAGAAAAAGTAGACGCAAGTACCTTGCCGTCTGTGTCAATGACACAAAATTCCGTCCTTGATATTTCTTTAAGTCCCTCGAGCGTATTCTGTAACACCTGATTCGATATCATTCCGTTCAATCCCTTCTCACTTATGTGTATGCTTATCTTCTGTCTTTCCCTCTTTATCTATGGCTATTTTAATACAAAATCACCAAAAATGAAAGAGGAAAACTGAAAAATTTTACAAATTTTTGTTGAAATCCGCCTAATTTTTCTCTATAAAACCTTCTCCATGAACTTCTCTTGCATCGGAAACGATCACAAAAGCGTTGGGATCAATATCATCTACCATCTCTTTCAGCTTCACAATTTCCTTTTTGTTTACCACACAGAAGATGATCGTCTTCTCCTGACCCGAATACATCCCCTTGCCACAGATCCCTGTCGCTCCGCGATCCAGATCTTCCATAATGACTCTGGCAACCTCATCCGGCTTCTCCGTGATGATAAATGTTTGTTTGGAAAACTTCAGACCCTCGATCAGACTGTCGGATACTTTTGTTACCAGATAAACCGCAATGATGGCATACAGGGCCCGCTGGATACCGAACACATACATTCCCACGATCACAATAAGCCCATCAATAAACTGCATGATCTGTGCGATGGAATAATGACGTATATACTTCTGGATCAGTGCTGCCATCATATCCGTTCCGCCTGTGGTTCCCTGTCCGAGGAAAACCATTCCGATGCCGATTCCCAGGATCACACCACCGTATACAGCAGCCAGAAGAAGATCATCTCCCGCAATATTCCACACCGGCTGAATGGCAAGCCAGGTTGAGAGGGAGATCTCACCGACCAGAGCTTTTTTTACAAAAGAAAAGCCTTTGATCCGCCATCCCAGAAAAAACAGCGGGATGTTCAGCGTGATGTTGGTAAGCCACAGCGGAACTCCGCCATCTATGATTCCACCGGTCCAGTGCTTCACCAGGATCGCAATACCGGAAAAGCCGCCTGTTACCAGCCCGGTTGCATCAAAAACGGAATTGATGGCAAGTGCCATCAGCCCAGTTCCTACTATGATCAGAAGATAATCCAGATACCAGTCCTTTTTTTTCACAAGACTCATAAAGTGCTCCTTTCATTTTTTACAGCAATTCCCGGAATTTCTGTCTTGAAATGTCCTCAATATTTCTATTCCGCTGTGAAAATCCCGGAAATGCTATAGTATCATATGACAACTGCATCAGTTTCCCGCACTGACGTGTCATAAAAAGAACGGGACCGTACACTATTCTGCGTCCGTTCCCGTTCTCCATGCTATTTTTCTGTCTTTTTATTTATAAAATGAACAAATTCATAGCTTTCCATTATCTGAAAGTATTTTACGATTCTCGGATAAAGCGGTTCTGCCTTATCTCCGAAATGCTCTTTCACCAGCAGGGCAAGCTCCTGCACGGTTTTGGCTCCATCGATCTCAGGCCAGATAAAAGTTCCCATTTCATCAAGATGAACCTTGGAAAACCTTGGCTTGCCAAAAACCTTCTGCGCGATGGTATTGAACATACCCTTATTCTCTATCTCAAGAATGATCCGCTGCTTCAGGTCCCGGTGCCACCGGATCGACTGGTTTGTTTCCGGGATCAGATCAAGATAGTTGATATCCTGTTTCTTATCCTTTTTGTTTTTTCTCATCAGGCTTTCTTCTTTCTCCAGATAGAGAATTTAAGCAGTGACAGGATCATGATGATCATCAGCACAACACCGCCGATATTTCCAAGGTTTACAACGCCGGACATATCAAGACTGATACCGACAACTGCAAAGATCGCAAGAAGAATTCCAACAAGACCCTCGCCGGCGATCATACCAGCACAGTAGAGAGTACCATCTGTGGCCTGAGCTGTCTTGGTTTTTTCGTCAACACCTTTTCTGCGGTCAAGTAATCCACGAACGATACCACCGATCATGATGGTTGCGTTCAGGTAGATTGGAAGGTAAAGACCGATTGCGAAAGGCATTACCGGGATACGGAGGATCTCAAGGCAGATTGCAAGGAATACACCTACAAATACAAGTCCCCATGGAAGGTTTCCGCCCATGATTCCCTCAACGATCATCTTCATAAGCTGAGCCTGTGGCGCAGGAATCTCTGCTGTACCATAGCCCCATGCTGCATTCAGAAGATACAGAACACCGCCGATAGCAAGACCGGAAACAACAACACCGAGCATCTCGCCCATCTGCTGCTTCTTAGGTGTAGCACCAAGAAGGAATCCTGTCTTAAGGTCCTGAGAAGTATCACCGGCGATCGCTGCGATGATACAGATAACAGATCCAACAGCGATCGCTGCTGTCATTCCGTCGATACCTGTTTTACCGGAGCTCTTGATCGCAAATGTAGCGATCAGAAGAGTAGCGATAGCCATACCGGAAACCGGGTTGTTGGAGCTTCCTACAAGACCTACCATACGGGAAGATACTGTTGCAAAGAAGAATCCAAAAACTACGATGATAACTGCACCAAGAAGAGTTACCGGGATTGCCGGAACGATCCAGATGATAAATACCATGGCAACAATACCAAGAAGGATGAACTGCATCGGAAGATCCTGTGCGGTTCTCTCTGTGCTTGTGTTCTTACTTCCCTTCATGCTCTTCATGGAGTCGCGGAAGGTTGTCACGATCAGCGGCAGGGATTTGATCAGGGAAATGATACCACCTGTTGCGATGGCTCCTGCACCGATATATTTAACATAAGTAGACCAGATTGCAGATGCTCCGCCGTTTGCGTAAAGCTGGGCAATTGTTGTTCCCTCTGCTGCCGGGTACATCCATGTGTCAGGTCCGAACAGGCAGATCAGCGGGATGATGACCATCCAGCCAATAAGAGAACCTGTAAACATGTATGATGCGATCTTCGGTCCTACGATATAACCAACACCGAGAAGTGCAGGATAAACCTCCATACCGATCTCGCCCTTGAAGGATTTAAATGCTGCTGAAACATCTGCCGGAAGAAGCTTCAGTCCATCAACAACAAATTTGAAGATAGCAGCAAGTCCCATACCGGAGAATACTGTAGAAGCATTGGCTCCTCCTTCCTCACCTGCAAGAAGAACGTCTGCACAGGCAGTTCCTTCCGGATAGAGAAGAGTTGCATGCTCCTTAACGATGAGGGCATTACGAAGGGGCACCATAAAAAGTACACCAAGGATACCACCGCAAAGTGCGATCAGAGTGATCTCAACAATGCCTGGCTTGCTTGTAAGTCCTTCCTCTGCCCAGAGGAACAGTGCAGGCATGGTGAAGATAGCACCTGCAGCAAGAGACTCACCGGCTGAACCGATGGTCTGGACCATATTACTCTCCAGAATGGAGTTCCTGCGAAGAATCACGCGGATAACACCCATGGAGATAACTGCCGCCGGAATGGAGGCAGATACTGTCATACCTACACGGAGGCCAAGATAAGCATTGGCAGCACCAAAGATGACAGCAAGGATACATCCCATGATCACAGATGTCACTGTGAGCTCCGGAGTGACTTTCTCCGCAGGAATGTAAGGTTTGAACTCTGTGTTTTTGTTCATATTTCCTCTCCCTTTATTTAGTAAATTAGTAACGCTTTTTAGTATAACAAATTTCGAGTTTTTTTGCAAGGAAATATGTGCTGGCATATTATGTATTATTTACAATTTTCCGGATAATTATGAGCAAAAAATTAGTCACTATGCGGCTTTTTATGCTAACATAGTGACTGTATTCATCCTAATTGCATATTATACATTTCAAAAAAAATATCGTTTTTTTTCAGTTATCTGCTTCCAGCTGTTTTGTCAGATATCGTCCCACGATCCTGGAAAAATTGCCAATATCCCGGATATAGGCAAAATCCTTGCCGAAAATCTTCTTCTCCGCTGCCAGATCTTTTTCTTCCCCTGCAAAAACCCCCAGCACACTGACTCCCTGACTGCGGAGACGCCTTACTTCCGTTGCTGTATCCGAAATGGCATATTTTCCGTGATAAGGCTGTGGATTTCTTGCATTTGGACGGTTAATGATCACATCATAAGGACGTCCGTCGCTTAAAATGATCAGGATCTTCTTTTCCTCTTCCCGCTGTAAAAGCCCGTATCCCACTGCTTTTATGGCAAGACCGTCACGGTTGTTGGAGGAAGTCACATAATTAAAAATATCCTCATCCGCTTCCGCCGGATCGTCATACTCCCGGAATCTGTGCAGGATCGTGTGATCCCAGAAAGTGCAGTAGCTCATCACCCTGTGGGGAATGTCAACATTACTGAGCGCAGAACTGATCATATAAGCCTGCAGTGCCACGTCTCCCTGTCGACTCATCTGCGAGCCGCTGGCATCAATGAGAACATCCACAGCAAAATCCGTATTGTCTCCACGCAAAATCCTCTTAAACAGATTCGCCTCACTGCTTCTTCCCACTCTCCAGAGTCTGGATGGAACGATAAGTCCCCGGTCCGAAAGAACCTCCTGGTTCTCGCTTCGTATGACAAGTGACTTTTTCAGAAGCTCTGTAAGAGCAGAAATATTTCTCTTTGCGATTCTGTGCTTGTCATGATAGACCCAGATATTCTTATTCCGGAGACGTTTTGCATATTGATATTGATAATTATCACGAACCGGATTCTTCAGGATCCCCTCTGTGAAATACAGACTACAGTCTCCGTGAATTCCGCGGCACATCAGATAATTCATCCGTTTCTCCTCTGCAGGTGTGAGATAGGATCTTCCGAAATTCAGTTCCACATAGGTGTGCGCCTTTTGAAGTGCTTCCTCGGATACTACGGTGATCTTATTTCTTGCCTTTCGCTTCTCTTCCATATCTTCTGTAAGAGACGCATCCTCAAGATCTGTCATCCGCTCTGTGATCTTTTCCACATAATTCTCCAGGGCATCCTCATACATCTCTTCATTGAGGTAATCCTCCCAGCCGAATTCTGTCAGTTCCTCCAGAGTTACTGCCATTACCCGTTCCAGGGAACCGTTTTTTTTCTCAAAATCCGGATCGATCACCGTATTATAGAGACTGTCTATAATACGGATCAGCTCCATGGTATCCTCTGTTTTTCCGCATTCATAGATCCGGTCGCGAAATGCGGACAGCTTTTTTTCCAAAGGCTGCACACTTCCAGCCAGTACATCACGGAAAACCGCAATCTTCAGCCGGTCCAGAAGCTTGTCATAAGAAGGCAATGTCTCATACTCCTGATCCAGAATGTCCTCCAGGGCTTTTTTCCGCATACGGCGGACACCGGGACGTTCTTCGCAGATTTTTTCGCCTACAGCACTCTCAATGCAAAGCTGTGCCAGTGAGGTAAGTTCTGTCTCTGAGGCATCCAGATAGATTTTTTTGACCAGATAAAGGCCAAGAAGATTTTTGTCAAAATATTTCGCAAAAGCTCCCTGCTTGATCCCGTCATACAGGGCGATCTCCCTGGAGCGCAAAAACAGCGATACATCCGGCTTCACATCCAGGGTATAATCACCGCTTACTGTCCAGAGAAGATTCCTGATCCGGTTTTCCAGATCCAGCTTGTAGTCTTCAATAGAAAGTTCTTCAGTCTGATTATGCATAGACATCTTCCTTTGTCCACTCCTCCGGAATTCTTGTCCGGACTACATCATCCACGATCTCTTTTTCAAAAATATCAAAGGTTTTGTTCACAACTCCCATCTGTACAGCTGCCAGCGGGGAAAGCCCTGCACGAACGATCTTCATTGCTGCCAGAAGTCCACGAAGGTCCAGGGATTTTGTGGAAATCTCACTGTTTACGGATTTTTTCTGGAGATCCATAAACACACCGATAAACTGCTCCACTGCTTTTTCTTTTGCATCCGGGAACATTTTGTTGAAAATGAAGCCCAGGGTTTCCTCTGTCTGTGCCGGCATGTCAATTACCAGAAAACGGGAAACAAGTGCCTCGTTCAGCTCTTTTGTTCCTGCATAGCCGTAGTTCATCGTGCCGATAAAACGCGCTGCCGGATGCAGATCAATACGGTCATATCCCGGTACATCAATGGAACGGCGATAATCCAGGGTTGCATGAAGAACGGAAACTGCGTCATTTTTTGCCATGTTGATCTCATCCAGAATTCCAAAGCCACCATATTCCGCACACTGATAAATACTTCCCTTGCGGAGGCAGACTTCATTATTCACAAAGGTATCCGTTCCGATAAGGTCACCGCTGTTCGTATTCACATGAAAAGAGACATTGTAGATCGGACGTCCAAAAGCATACGCCAGATTTTCTGCCAGGATATTTTTTCCGGTTGCTTTCGGGCCTGCAAGAAGAAGATTTTCTCCTTCCAGAAGACCTGCAATAGCCATCTCCAGGATTTCTTTTCCATAGAACGGAATGGACGGTCTGGTAACTCTGGCCTGTGCCGCTTCCTCTACTTCGTAGCTTTTCCGGAATTCTTCGATGCCGCGGATCAGAGCATCGGAAACGTTCTGTTCTTTTAAAAATTCTAATTCTTCCATTTATTTCACTCCTGATTCGATAAAAAAGGGGCAGACTGCTACGCCTGCCCCGTTATGTTTCTCTGAAAGATGTCTCATCCAACAGGGACATCCCTTTATTCTCTTATATGGATCAAACCTCGAAAATCAGATCTCCGTAGGATGGCATTGGCCACATATCCTTATCCACGATCATCTCCAGCTCATCTACCGGTTTTCTTAATGCTTTCATAGCCGGAACAATGCTTTCTCTGAAGAATACTGCACGGTCACGTCCCTCTTCATGGGAATCTGCCTGGGCAACCAGTGTGGAAAGTGTGTCCATTGCTGTCTTGGTTTCTGTAAGAAGAGCAGATGTTTTCTCAAGAAGGCTTGTCTGTACGCTCACATCGATGGCTGCGCTCACTGCTTTTACAGAATTGATGGACTCTGCAAGAACAGTTGTGTAACGGATAACTGCCGGAATGATCTGCTTGGTGGCAATGTCGATCATGGTCTTCGCCTCGATATTGATGGCTTTTGCGTAGCCCTCATACTGAATCTCAGCTCTGGACTCAAGCTCTGCCTTCGTAAATACGTTGAAGGATTCAAAGAGCTTCACAGCCTTGTCTGTTGTCAGTGCCGGGATCGCGTCTACCATGGATGGAAGGATCGGAAGTCCACGTCTCTTCGCTTCCTCTTCCCATTCCGGTGCATAACCGTTTCCGTTGAATACGATTCTCTGGTGCTCGGTTGCATATTCCTTGATCAGGTCATGGACTGCTGTATCAAAATCCTCTGCTGTTTCCAGACGGTCACAGGCCTCACGGAATACCTCTGCTGCGATCGTGTTAAGCACAACATTACACTCGGAAATGGAATCACGGGAACCGACCATACGGAACTCGAATTTGTTTCCTGTGAATGCAAACGGTGAAGTTCTGTTACGGTCTGTAGCATCCTTCATGAAATCCGGAAGCGTCTTAACGCCAGTGTCAAGGATCTCTCCTGTCTTACTGTGTGTTGCAGTACCTGTGCTGATCAGCTGCTCCAGCACATCCTGAAGCTGCTCTCCAAGGAATACGGAAATAACAGCTGGCGGTGCCTCGTTTCCGCCAAGACGTTCATCATTTCCAACGTCTGCTGCAGATTCTCTTAAAAGATCTGCATGTTCATCAACTGCTTTCAGGATACAGGTCAGTACAAGAAGGAACTGGATATTCTCATGAGGAGTTTTGCCCGGCTCAAGAAGATTGATTCCGTCATCCGTTGTCAGGGACCAGTTGTTATGCTTACCGGAACCGTTGACTCCTGCGAACGGTTTCTCATGAAGCAGACAGCGCATGCCATGGCGGCTTGCAACTTTCTTTAAAATACGCATCATGATCTGGTTGTGGTCTGCTGCGATATTTACCGGCGCGTAGATCGGAGCCAGCTCGTGCTGTGCAGGTGCAACCTCATTGTGCTGTGTCTTGGCTGTAACGCCCAGTTTCCAGCACTCCTCGTTTACTTCTTTCATATATGCGGAAATTCTCTGACGGATGGTTCCGAAATAGTGGTCGTCCATCTCCTGGCCCTTCGGAGGCATGGCACCGAACAGAGTTCTTCCTGTATAGATCAGGTCTTTTCTCTGGAGCCATTTCTGTTTATCAACCAGGAAATATTCCTGCTCAGCTCCAACGGAAGGAGTTACTTTTTTGGAGGTTGTGTTTCCAAACAGGCGAAGAAGACGAAGTGCCTGTGTGTTGATTGCCTCCATAGAACGAAGAAGAGGTGTTTTCTGGTCAAGAGCCTCTCCTGTGTAGGAGCAGAAAGCGGTCGGAATACAAAGAATTCCGCCTGCTGCATCGTGGCGTACAAAGGCCGGTGATGTACAATCCCAGGTTGTGTAGCCTCTTGCCTCGAATGTTGCACGAAGTCCGCCTGACGGGAAAGAAGACGCATCCGGCTCACCCTTGATCAGTTCTTTGCCTGAAAAGCTTAAGAGAACCTTGCCATCCTCGCGCGGTGCTGTAACAAAAGCGTCATGCTTCTCAGCTGTGACACCTGTCAGCGGCTGGAACCAGTGACAGTAATGTGTAGCCCCTTTCTCAATGGCCCATTCCTTCATCTCATGAGCGACCACATCTGCGATCTCCATGGAAAGCTCCTTGCCCTCTTCTATTGTCTTCTTCAGTTCACGGTATACCTTCTTCGGCAGACGATCCTGCATCACAGAATCGTTGAATACATCGCAGCCAAAGATTTCCTTTACGTTGATATAATCTTCCATTTCTTCCTCCTTTTCGTTCCTGTATATCCAGTCTTTCTTATGAGGAAAGACGTTTTTCACATATTATTCCTGTGGATTCTGAGCGATCTCCTTGATCTCCTGAATCTTCTGATTGAGGCTCTTCTTCCTGTTCTTCTTGGTACTGGTAAGATAAAGATTCATGGCCTCATGAAGGTTGCGGATCTCCACACGGGTATGGTCGCCTCCGAATTCCCCATCCAGAGTCCATGGTACTTCTTCTTCTGATTCGATCACTACATGTGCAGATTTGAAAGAATAGACCAGATCTGTATTGTCCTCTGCTGTGAGAAGGGCAGTCATGATCTCCTGAAGCTCCAGCGGATTCTTCGGGTTGGTGATCAGTGTCACCTCAAAAAGACCATCATTCATATCCACATTCTTTCCGGTAAGATTCTTAAATCCTCCTACAGATCTGGAGTTGCTGACCATTCCGTAGATAAAATCATCCTCCACAGTCAGTTCATCAGAGGTTACCTTAAGATGATAGGATTTCACCTCCAAAAGCTGTTTCATACCTTCCAGAACATAAGCTACATGTCCCAGAATATTCTTCAAATCCTGATCTGTCTCATAGGAAACATTTGTAAAAAGCCCGAAAGCAGCCACATAGGCAAATGTCTGATCATTGAACTTACCGATATCACAGTGATAGATCTGTTCTTCCATGATCATGGATGCCGCAGCTGTCATACTTTTCGGCATAAAAAGACTGTTGGCAAAATCGTTGGTGCTTCCCGCCGGAATATAACCGATCGGAACAGAGCTGTCTACTTCCACGATTCCGGTAACAACCTCATCCAGAGTACCGTCACCACCGCTGCACACGATCAGATCAACCTGGTCCGCATATTCCTTGACCTGCTCATATGCGTCCTTCGGTCCCTGTGTCGCACGGATAACCACTTCATAGCCACCCTTGTTAAAGATATCCACAATATCCAGCAGATGCGTCTTGATTTTTCCTTTTCCTGCTTTTGGATTGAAAACAAAAAGCATTCTTTTTTTCATTATCAAATCCTCATTTCCTGAAATGATTCGTCATGTCTACTCTTGTACTATGATAAAAAAAACGCTGTAAAATGTCAATCTTAACTTTTCATGTCTGTTCCCCTGGCGGCCCAGGAAAACATGATAACAAAAAAAGTCCGAAAACCCAACGTTCATTGAATCTTCAGACCTTTTATCAAGTAGCGAGAGGGGGATTCGAACCCTCGACACCACGGGTATGAACCGTGTGCTCTAGCCAACTGAGCTATCTCGCCATATTCTTTTGTAACATGGGACCTATAGGGCTCGAACCTATGACCCTCTGCTTGTAAGGCAGATGCTCTCCCAGCTGAGCTAAGATCCCATATAGTAGCGAGAGGGGGATTCGAACCCTCGACACCACGGGTATGAACCGTGTGCTCTAGCCAACTGAGCTATCTCGCCATGTCTTTTGTAATATGGGACCTATAGGGCTCGAACCTATGACCCTCTGCTTGTAAGGCAGATGCTCTCCCAGCTGAGCTAAGATCCCATAACAGATACTTGTCAGTGAAACATTTCTGTTCCGCAACTCGCTTTGCTATTATATAATGGTTTTTGACTTGTGTCAACAGTTTTTTTCATTTTTTTTAACTTTTTAAAAAATATATACTTTTTATATATTTATGCAGTGACGGGGAGGTCTGAAATCCCCCACCACTGCAGTCCTTCTGAAGTATTTTTCAGATATTATTTAAAGTATTCCACACCGGACTCAAAGATCTTGATATCCTGCTCTCCGTAGATATTAACAGCCACACCTGCATCGCGGCGCTCGCTGTGTGCCATCTTGCCGAGAACACGTCCATCCGGGCTTGTGATACCTTCGATGTTCATATAAGAACCGTTTACATTGAACTCGCCCTCATATCCTGTCTCGTCTACCGGTACGTACTCGGTTGCGATCTGGCCGTTTTCTTTCAGTTTCTTAAGCCACTCATCGTTTGCAACAAAACGTCCCTCACCATGGGAAGCCGGGTTACAGTAAACACCGCCAAGCTGTGCCTTCTGAAGCCATGGAGACTTGTTGCTCACAACCTTTGTATAAACCATCTTAGATACATGGCGTCCGATGGTATTGTAGGTCAGTGTCGGAGAATCCTTTTTCTGTCCGCAGATCTCGCCGTACGGTACAAGTCCCAGCTTGATCAGCGCCTGGAAACCGTTACAGATACCAAGTGCCAGACCGTCACGCTCATTGAGAAGCTTCATAACAGCCTCTTTGATCTTCTCATTCTGGAATGCGGTAGCAAAGAATTTCGCAGATCCGTCCGGCTCATCTCCTGCTGAGAATCCGCCCGGGAACATGATCATCTGTGCCTGGCTGATTGCTTTCTCAAAGAGCTCTACGGAATCGTGGATATCTTCTGCTGTCAGGTTCTTGAATACCTTGACGTCAACCTCTGCACCTGCTCTCTCAAATGCACGTGTACTGTCATACTCGCAGTTTGTTCCAGGGAATACCGGGATAAATACGCGAGGTTTTGCAACTTTATGCTTGCATACATAGATGCTGTCTGCCTTATAAAGGGAACCGTCATCAGACTGAACCTCTTCATCACTTCCTGCTGCTGTCTTGAACACACTCTCAAGAGTTCCTTCCCATGTATCCAGAGCTTCTTTCAGAGTGATCACTGTATCTCCATAGGAGAATTTACCATCGTCAGTAACCTCACCGATCACTGTGTATGTGATCGCAAGCTCACCCACTTTTCCATCTGGAACTTCGCAGATAATATCACCAAATGCCGGGGCAAAGAAATCTCTCGGATCAAGATCGTGCTCGATCTTTACTCCCATACCGTTTCCGAATGCCATCTTGCTCACTGCTGCTGCGATTCCGTGACGGTCAAGTGCATACGCGGAGATCACACGGCCAGCCTGGATATCCTGATGCAGCTTATCATACTGCTCCATAAGTGCCGGATAATCAGGAAGATCATAAGCATCCTTCGGTGCGCGGAGCCATACAAGCTTGCTTCCGGATTTTTTAAGCTCCGGTGTGATCACATCTTTGATCTTCGCAACATCTACAGCGAAAGATACCAGTGTCGGAGGAACATCGATATCATTGAATGTTCCGGACATACTATCCTTACCACCGATGGACGGAAGTCCGAAGCCGATCTGTGCTGCATACGCACCAAGAAGTGCAGAGAACGGCTGACTCCATCTCTCCGGATCCTCGGTCATACGACGGAAGTATTCCTGGAATGTGAAACGGATTTTCTTATAATCACCACCTGTTGCAACGATCTTTGCAACGGATTCTGTTACTGCATAGGCAGCTCCATGATACGGGCTCCAGGAGGAAAGGTATGGATCGAAGCCATAACTCATCATGGTAACTGTCTCTGTTTTTCCATTCTGTACCGGAACCTTGGCAACCATAGACTGTGTCTCTGTCAGCTGATATTTACCACCATGCGGCATAAATACGCTTCCTGCTCCGATGGAACCGTCGAACATCTCCACAAGTCCCTTCTGGGAGCATACATTTAAGTCAGCCAGAGTATCCAGCCATTTTTTCTTCACATCTGCCACATCCGGACGTTTCTCGAAAAGATTGCCGTCTTTGGACGGGATTTCAACCTCAACAGAAGTCTCCTGATGTGCACCGTTGGTATCCAGGAATGCACGGGAGATATTTACGATCTCTTTTCCTCTCCAATTCAGTACAAGGCGTGGCTCCTTCGTTACAACAGCAACCGGAACTGCCTCAAGATTCTCTTCATTTGCATATTTCAGGAAAGTATCTACATCTTTCGGGTCAACAACAACTGCCATACGCTCCTGGGACTCGGAGATGGCGATCTCTGTTCCATCAAGGCCTGCATATTTCTTCGGTACTTTATCAAGGTCGATCTGAAGTCCCGGTGCCAGCTCGCCGATAGCAACGGAAACACCGCCTGCTCCGAAATCGTTACATTTCTTGATGATATGGCTGACTTCCTCTCTGCGGAACATACGCTGGATCTTACGCTCTGTAGGTGCATTACCTTTCTGCACCTCTGCGCCGCAGACCTCGATAGAAGCCTCTGTGTGTACCTTGGAGGAACCGGTTGCACCACCGATACCGTCACGGCCTGTACGTCCGCCAAGAAGGATGATGATATCTCCCGGATCGGAATTCTCACGAATTACCGCACGTCTCGGAGCTGCGCCCATAACAGCACCGATCTCCATACGTTTCGCAACGTAGTCCGGATGGTAGATTTCTTTTACTGCGCCGGTTGCAAGACCGATCTGGTTTCCGTAGGAGCTGTAGCCATGCGCTGCGCTTCTTACCAGCTTCTTCTGTGGAAGCTTGCCTTTCAGAGTTTCTTTCACGGATACAGTAGGATCTGCCGCACCGGTCACACGCATAGCCTGATATACATAAGTACGTCCGGAAAGCGGGTCACGGATGGCACCGCCAAGACAGGTTGCCGCACCACCGAAAGGCTCGATCTCTGTCGGATGGTTGTGTGTTTCATTCTTGAAGTTGATCAGCCACTCTTCTTCCTTGCCGTCAACATCTACCGGTACCACGATACTGCAGGCATTGATCTCATCAGACTCTTCCTGGTCTGCAAGCTTGCCTTCTGCTTTCAGCTTCTTCATAGCCATAAGAGCCAGATCCATCAGGCAGACAAACTTGTCGTCGCGTCCTTTGTACATGGTCTTATGTGCGTCCAGATATTCTTCATATGTTTTTTCGATCGGAGCCTTGTAATCACCCTCATCAAACTTCACGCTGGTAAGCTCTGTTGAGAATGTGGTATGGCGGCAGTGATCTGACCAGTATGTATCAAGAACACGGATCTCTGTCATGGACGGATCGCGTTTCTCTTCATTTTTAAAATATTTCTGGATGTGCTGGAAATCCTTGAAGGTCATGGCCAGGTTCAGGGAATCATAAAGTGCCTTAAGCTCAGCCTCCGGCATATCCTTGAATCCGTCAAAGATCTTCACATCTTCCGGATCCGGGAATACCGTTACCAGAGTCTCCGGCTTCTCAAGTCCTGTCTCACGGGAATCTACCGGGTTGATGCAGTGATGCTTGATTGCCTCAAACTCCTCATCTGTAACAGCACCTTCGATCACATAAGTTGTTGCGGAACGGATGATCGGTGCTGCATTCTCATCCAGAAACTGCACACACTGTACAGCGGAATCTGCTCTCTGGTCAAACTGTCCCGGAAGGAATTCTACGGAAAATACGCGTGCACCTTCTGCCACATCGAATTTCTCAAGATACAGATCATCTACAGGTGGCTCTGCAAATACAGTCTTGCAGGCTTTCTCAAATACTTCGTCGGAGATATTCTCCACGTCATAACGGATCAGCTCGCGTACTGCGGTTACAGTGCTGATACCAAGATAATGTTTGATCTCATGTTTCAGTTCCTTTGCTTTTACGGCAAAGGCAGGTTTCTTTTCTACATACACACGTCTTACGTTGCTCATAGAAGGCTCCTTTCTTGTTGCTGGTCACAAGCAATCTTCCGCTCTTGTTTCCAATAAATCGCACTTTCTTTTCTGCTGAAAATATAGTATCATAGGAAATATCATTAGTAAAATTAATATATCTTATATCATTTATAAGCGGAGGATTTTTGCATATGGATATCAATCTTGAACTCTACAAAGTATTCTACTATGTAGCTACGACTTTAAGCTTTTCCGAGGCTTCCAGACAGCTTTTTATCTCTCAGTCAGCAGTAAGCCAGGCTGTCAAAAATCTGGAAAAAAAGCTGGGCCACACGCTTTTCGTCCGAAGCACAAAAAGAGTCATCCTCACACCGGAGGGCGAACTGCTTCTTCAGCATGTGAAGCCGGCTCTTTCCATGCTCAATGAAGGGGAGGCCGCTCTTTCCGGAGAAGGGAATCTTACCGGACAGCTTCGTATCGGTGCCAGCGATACTCTGTGCCGCTATTTTCTCATCCCTTATCTTCGCCGTTTTCACAAGGATCATCCGGACGTACGGATCAAGATCATCAACAGCACCTCCATCGGCTGTGCCGAGCTTCTTGAAAACGGACAGGCTGAGCTGATCCTCACCAACTATCCGAACTCCAGGCTTTCTTCCCATATGAAGCTTCAGACAGTTCTGGAATTCCATGATATTTTTGTTGCAAACCCGGAACATTTTTCCATGGGACACAAGCCGCTCTCCCTGAAAGAACTTCTGAATTATCCGATCCTGATGCTGGCTCCCAAAAGCACCACCAGCGAATATCTGCATCAGGTTTTTGCAGCCCAGGGCTTAAAGCTGCTGCCTGAGGTAGAGCTGAACAGCAACGACCTCCTCATCGATCTTGCCGAGATCGGGCTTGGCATTGCCTGTATCCCGGACTACATGCTGAAAAACCGCCCGGGACTGGAACCGGTGGATCTCAAGACGCCGCTTCCTGCCAGAAGCGCAGTAATCGCCCATCACGAAGCGTTGCAGCTTTCCCAGGCTGCACAGTGCTTCCTGAAATATTTTTAAAAATAAAAGACCATCGGAACTGATATATAAGTATATCAATGATTCCGATGGTCTTTTTTTACTCTCCGTGCAACAGCACGATTCCGTCTTATTCTTTCGGCATTACTTCTGCTGCCGCAGTGATATATTCGTTCTCGATCTTGCTGAACAGGCCGCTGTCTGCAAGCTCCGCAAGCTTCACATCGATCGGCATCTTGCCAAGAACCGGAACTTTAAGCTCTGCTGCGATCTCGTCGATATGGCTCTCGCCAAAAACATGGATCTCTTTTCCGCAATCCGGACATTTCACATAGCTGTAATTCTCCACGATTCCAAGAACCGGAACTTTCATCATATCTGCCATGTTATAGGCTTTCTTGACGATCATCCGCACCAGATCCTGTGGAGATGTGACGATCACAACACCCTCGATCGGCAGAGACTGGAATACAGTCAGCGGAACATCACCTGTTCCTGGTGGCATATCTACGAACAGATAGTCCAGCTCGCCCCAGATCACATCACTCCAGAACTGTTTTACCATATTTGCAAGAACCGGGCCTCTCCAGATCACCGGTGTCTCCTCATCCGGGAGAAGAAGGTTTACAGACATAACCTCGATTCCGTTTGCTGTAGGAATAGGATAGATTCCATTGTCACTGCCCTGTGCATTTCCCTTGATGCCGTACATCTTAGGAATGGACGGTCCTGTGATATCCGCATCCATAATACCTACTTTATATCCCTTGGAGGCCATCAGATTGGCCAGGGAGCCTGTCACAAAGGATTTACCGACTCCACCCTTTCCACTTACAACTCCGATCACGTGTTTTACATCCGAAAAAAGATTCGGCTCTGCCAGAAGGCTCTGTGGCTGCTTCTGTCCACAGCCTTCACAGCTGGATTTGTCGCAGGATGAATTGCTGCACTCTTTTGCCATAATAGGTTCCTCTCATTTCCTTATATTTGCCTCTGTACAGTACTCTGTGCAGAATGCATATTTCTCATTCACGATCGCTCATGAACTTCTTACTTATTTCATAAATCTGTCGATCGCTTTTTCCAGTTCCTTGATTGCTTCCCGGTCTCCATGCTCCACTGCATCCACGATACAGTGCTCGATATGATCCTGCAGAATGATCTTGCCTGTATTATTGATCGCAGATTTCACGGCTGACAGCTGGATCAGTACCTCGCTGCAGTCTCTTCCGTCCTCCACCATGCGCTTGATGGATTCCATATGACCGATGGCCCTGGAAAGTCTGTTGAGCACAGCCTTGGTCTGTGCGTGGCTGTGATGATGAGGATGTGTACTGCTGTGGTCATGCTCATGTTCCCCGTGGGTATGCCGAAGAACCGTTCCATCCTCGAGAACGTGCACATGCGTTTCGTTCGTATCACTCATGTGTAATTCCTCCTTCAGATTTCCGTGAAAGAACAACGCTGACGGATCATGGATGTTGTAATGTCAAAGATGATCGTTCCGTCTTCAAGTACTGTCTTCTCATAGGAAACATCCTTCCCCTGAAATTTATGCTTCACATACTCTTCCGGGTCAGCGATCTCTACTTCCTCCACAAACACATCACGCATCTGATTTCTCGGGCATTTATTAAAAATTTCCCAGATTACCTCATATTCCTTCATATGCGTCTGTTCCTTTCTTTTGTCATCTTATCTATTATAATAATTTTATGATTTTTTGTCAAAAATAATTGCACTTGTCCAAATATTGTCGTATGATACATAGTCAAGAGGATATTCGCAATCCGCTTCAATACTTGCTCGTATCAAAAACAGCGATAGATCAAAGGAGATAAATCATGCAGCTTTTAAAAGACAGAATCCTGAAAGACGGCGTAGTAAAAGAAGGAAATATTTTAAAAGTGGACAACTTTCTGAATCATCAGATGGACATCGATCTGATCAACGAGATCGGTAAAGAATTCAAGAGACGTTTTGACCACTGTCCAATCAACAAGATCCTTACCATTGAAGCTTCCGGTATCGGAATCGCCTGCATTGCAGCCCAGTATTTCCATGTTCCAGTAGTCTTTGCCAAGAAGGCACAGAGTGTAAATCTTGACGGTGAAATGTACACAACAAAAGTAGAATCCTTTACCCACAAGAAGGTCTATGATGTGATCCTCTCCAAGAAATTCCTTGGACCGGATGATCACGTTCTCCTTATTGACGATTTTCTTGCCAACGGCTGTGCTCTTTTGGGCCTTATTGACATCGTAAAGAAATCAGGCGCAACCCTTGAGGGTGCCGGAATCGTTATCGAAAAAGGCTTCCAGTCCGGCGGACAGACCATCCGCGATATGGGAATCCATCTGGAGTCTCTTGCCATTATTGATTCCATCGAAGGTGGCAAGCTTACATTCCGCGAATAAAGTCTCAGATAAAGAATTTTATCATTAAAGTTTAAAACACTCCCTAGAACCCACCACACTGATCACGTGTGATCCGTTCCCGGGAGTGTTTTTTATTTTTGCTTTTATGCTACGGAACTTTTGTCCGCTTTCTCTGTCGGGGTTGGCGTTACCGGCTCTTCTGTCGGTGTGGCCGTCTCCCCTGCTGCTACAGACGGTGTCGGCATCACTGTTCCTTCCGCCTCTTCAGACGGAGTTTCCGTCACAGTCGGCTCCGGTGTCGGTGTCGATGTCACCTCCGGCAGTATCTCATCTTCATCAAAATATCCGTCATCCACAAGCATCTGATAGTTATCCTTGTCGATCAGCTGGAGATCACTTGTTACCGTACCCACAATTTTGGTTCCATTATCATACTGGGAATAGTTGTTAATTTCCGGTTTTTCGCCTTTCAGATAAGTATCTACCATAGTCACACAGTCTGCTGCAAGCACACGGTTGTCCAGAAATACACTGTTCGATAATCTTCCTTCAATAATGGCAGTTGCAGCCTCAGCCTCACAGCCACAGCCTGTGATCATAGGCCAGTCCTCACTACCTGCTGTATATCCAGCTTCCTCCAGTGCTTCTGCTGCTCCAAGTGCCAGTTCATCCGCACCTGTGCAGATGATATCCGGAGCTCCATCCGCGTAATTCCCGGAAAGAACAGCTGTGAGATCATTTTTTGCAGTACTTCTGCTGTTACGCATTACTGCTGTGTCGTCAAAGCTCTGCTTACCGGACTTACATACAAGTGTACCGTCATCAAAGTATTTCTGAAGTTTTTCCATTACTCCATTGAAAAAGAAAAGTGCATCTCTGTCATCCGGGGAACCCATGAGAAATTCGATTGTTAAGGTCTGTTTATCCTCACTGGCTTTCTCCAGATCCTTGTTCTTAATAATGGCATCTCCGATCATCTTTCCTGCCTTACGTGCATCAAAGGTCACAAAATAATTCACCTTATCTGTATCCATGATCAGCTCATCATAGGAAAAAACAGGAATGGATTTCTCGTAGACCTGCTCCAGCACATCATTCAGCCCGTACGGATCTGCAGGTGCCACAATAAGAGCAGATGTTTTTTCATCATCCAGAATGCCACTGATCTGGGATACCTGTGTATCTCCGCTCTCATCTGCGAAAAATACCTCTGCATCGTATCCGTCATCCTCAAGTGCATGTACAAGAGTTTCCCCATCAGACGCCCATCTCGTATCATCGGACGCTGACGGCAGAAAAATACCAACCTTCTTATCTGCTGCTGCCTTTTCCTCTTCTTCTCTCTTTTCTTCTTCCTCCGCATCATCGCTGTTTTTGGCTTTTCCTTCCGGGTCTTCAGACTCCACACTCTCGTTAGCCGCTTCGGTTGCCTCTTTATTTTTACCACAGCCGGAAAAAACTGCTGCCAAAGTTATTGCCCCTACAAGCAGGATCACTGTTTTTTTCTTCATTGTCAAATCTCTCCTATAAGCCTTTATATTCCCTTGCCAGTGATTTCAGATAGTCTCTATAGGCCAACGCTGATTTCCTGGGCTTGAGTATGCGTACACTTCCGCCCATTCCTGTCAGCCAGCCATAAAATTTCATATTTTCAGGAAGCTCTGCTGTTATCATCAGATCTCCACTGTCCTTAATCTTATATTCTGCGTTATCCCTGAAATAATCGCGAATCTCTGCCTGTACGCCACCGGCGCACAGAAGCTTCATCTCTCTTTTTATACTTTTTGCGGAAGCTGCAAGCAGTTCTTCATAGCCACATACAGAACGGGTTTCCTGAAGCGGTTCAGACTTCGGCTCTGTTTCTGATGCCGGTATCTTCCGAACAGGTTTCTCTTTTATGTCTGCATTTCCGTAAAGATAATATCCGCCCGGCCGTTCTCTTGTATAACGGATATCCATTCCGAAAGCCCTCAAAACCTCCACATCAGCATAAATACTTTTCCGCTCTGCACTTATCCCATATTCCCTCAGAGTCTCCAGGATCTCCTGCATGGATAACGCATGGTGCTCCCCTGTTTCTTTAAGCATTTTTTCCAGATACAGGATCTTCGCTTTCTGATTGTTTGATTTCGCCATACTGACCTCTTTATCCTTCGTTTTTTACAAAGCGATGGAAGATATAGGAGTTTGCCTCCTGCTCCTCGCTGTCATCCAGTTTCTCAAGTTCGATCTTTTTCCCGTATTTTCTCTCCAGCGCACGGCTGATCAGAAGATCCGCAAGCTGTGGATTCTTCGGAAGAAGCGGACCATGCAGATAGGTACCGATCACGTTCTTGTATACCACGCCTTCTTCGCCTGACTGTCCATCATTGCCGTAACCTGCAAGGACCTTTCCGAGAGGACGGTTATTTCCGATGGTGGTACGTCCTCCATGATTTTCAAATCCTACGATCGGCATATCAAAAAGATCGCTCTTCATCACGATATTTCCGATCAGACGGCCCTTACCCTGCTCTGTGCTCATATCTACCAGCTTCAGTCCTTCGATCATTCCCTGGTCTGTCTTGTAATAATTACCAAGGAGCTGATATCCGCCGCAAATGGCGATCACAACACCATTGTCCTCCACATACGCCTTAAAATCTTTCTGAATTTCTTTTAATTTTTCACATACGAGCATCTGCTCCCTGTCAGAACCGCCTCCTAGAAGCACGATATCCAGTTTGGAAAAATCTATTTCATCACCAAGTTCAAAAGCGATCGTCTCTGCATCAATTCCTCTCCAGAGACATCTTTTCATCAGGCACTGAATATTTCCTCTGTCACCGTAAAGGTTCAGAAGATCCGGATATAAATGTCCAATCGTTATCTTCATTTCTCACCCTCCAGTTTCTTCAGAATATTTCTGGTGCCAAACAGCGCCGTATAGTTTACCAGTACATAGAGATTGCCTGTTCCATCCTCAATCCTCTTACGAATCGCAGTCTCCACATCATTTTCCAGCATGGACGGAATATCCACATATTTCAGACGGAGACGCATATCCTGGCAGCGGATTCCGCTGACTGTGATCGAGTTGATGCTTTCTCCTCCAAACAGATCAAAATCCACATCCCAGAGCCAGGAGATGTCTTTTCCATCCTGGGCATTGTCATTGATCACGATAATAATATCCTTCGGTGACTCGTCCTGCATCACAGCAGAAATATTCTGGTTAAAGCCTGCCGGATTCTTGGCCAGATTCAGGATCACGCTGGCACCCTTGATCCGAAACTGCTCATTACGTCCGTTTTCCGGATTAAATTTCTTCAGCATATCATTAAAATGCTCTGCCGCAAAACCGGCAGTACGGATGCCTGCATACGCCGCCAGAATATTATATACATTATAGAAACCTTTATAATTAGCCACGATGTGCTTATCCTCAACGGTAAAAGCAATCTGGTCATCTACTTTCACATCTGTGGCATCAAAATTGATCTCCGGACGTTTGAAGCCGCATTTCGGACATCTGTAATCCCCAAGCTGGCTATAATGATAAAAGCTGTAAATCAGCTTCTCGCCGCAGCGCTTGCAGAAACGTCCTTCGCGGATTTCGTTTGTCTTGTTCTGAATTACCGGCTTGCTGATTCCGTAAGTCACATATGGATTGCCGCAGTCCATGGCAAGATATGCGGAAAGTGCATCATCTCCGTTGACGATCACTTTCATATCAGGAACCTTTTTCATCATCTCCTCCAGAATATTCATGGTAATATCAATTTCGCCATAACGATCCAGCTGATCGCGGAACAAATTGGTCATAACCATGTAATCCGGATTGATCTTCGTGAATACATGCCTTGTAGATGCCTCATCCACCTCGATACAGGCATAATCTGCGTCCAGCTTCCCGCTTGGCTTCGCCCCAAGTACGAACGCTGCCACAACCCCGTTAAGCATGTTGGAACCGGTATGGTTGCAGATAACTTTTTTCCCCTCTGCTTCCAGTGCAGCACAGAGCATATTGTTAGTGGTTGTCTTTCCATTGGTTCCACATACTACGAATATCTTTTCTCTTACCTGGGAAGAAAGTTCCTCCAGAATATCCGGACATATCTTCAATGCGATCTTACCGGCCCAGGTCACTCCCTGTCGTCCCATAAGTTTGCAGACATATCCTGTGATCTTTGCTGCTGTCACAGCAATGCTTGTTCTTATTTTCATAATCGTCTGTTTCCTTTGTTTTTATTTCTTTTTACCACAAATCCTCTCCTGTGAGAAAATCTGTACAGATTCCTTCTGCACCTTCAGAAAGATATCCTCTTGCCTGGTTTCGGTCATTTACCGTATACACATAAAGCCGTATTCCCAGATTTTCAAAAATCTGCTCTGCCTCTTCCGACCAGTATTTCCAATAGATCGTTGCAGCACCTATCCCTTTCTCGTGGCAGAAAGAAGCAATCTCCTCCAGATCTTCTTCTGAGTATTCCTGCCAGAGTGAATAAATATACGAGGGAAATGTATAGATCATTGCAGTTCCGGCAAACATGGCCTGACTGTAAATTTCCGGAATAATCTGGTTCAGAACATCCTCTGCCCCTACCGCCCTGGCTGTCTCCACGTATTCATAATAATCTTCCAGAGTTCTCTGGTAATTCCGCAGGGAATACTGTTTGGAATCGATCATCACAAACGCATCCGGATAATCCTTAAGGAGCAGAAAAAAATCTTCCAGCGTCATGGGTGTGTATTTGCCATATATCTTACTTTCCTTAAACTGCTTCTCTGTAAGGACTTTTTTTTCTTTACCATTCCACTGTCCCATAGGTTCATTCCAGTTGTGGCGGCATACCCATACCCCGTCCGAAGTTTTGGAAAGATCCAGCTCAAAAAGCCGAACTCCCCGGCGGTACATATCCAGAAAGCCTTCCCGGCAGTTCAGATACTCTCTGCCAGCAAAACCGCCAAGTGCATGTGCGATCGTTCTGTTATCTGTCCATGAAAATTCCGGGGTTCTGGCAGCTGCAGTCTGTGGGATTGCATAACTTCCTCCAAGAATGAACAGTGACAGTATCAGTATCTCCACTGTCAGTAAAAAACGGCGGATCATTTCGGGCAACAAAAAAATGCACAAGATGTAAAGGAAAACATTCCTTCCATGTCTTTCTTCATATCTTCTGCAAGTTTATTATATCCAGACTGTACATCTGAACTGTTCGTATATTTAATCTGTCCGGTAGTACCAGAAATTCTGCCGACCATCTTTATCATCCTTTCGCGTATCCGTACTTTTATTTTTTGTACATTACCGATTGTACGCTAAAAAGGAATAAAAATCAAGGAGGACTATTCTCCAATCTCTTCCTGCTGTAATTGCAGATAGTCATCATGTCTTGCATGCGCGGTTTTGTTGTAGGAACGAGAAATCGGTATCACATGCTCACCAATCCGGAAACTGTCTGTCCTGGCTCCTGTGATCCGCTCCATTTCTTCCAATAAAAGCTCTCCGCTTTTAAATATCCGAATTTCTGACCCTGGAACGACTCGCTCAAGCTGTTTGTAAAGTTTCCTGGCATCTGCCTGCATATCGTCACAAATGGCAATGGTCATCATCGTCATATTTATGTATCCCCTTTTATTCCGTCATTGTATCTTCTGTTCTATATATTATACCATGATTTATTACTCATATTTTACTTTCTTGATGTAAATTATGGTCGTAAATCCACCATTTCTGCATTTTTTCGCTCTTTAAGGGATACAAAAAAGGACATCTGCATTTCTGCAAATGTCCTCTAAAAAGGTCAAAATAATAATTATACGAGCTCGATAAGAACTTCCATAGCAGCATCGCCCTTACGCTGTCCGATCTTAACGATTCTTGTGTAACCACCGTTACGATCAGCATATTTCGGAGCGATCTCGCTGAACATCTTGTCAACCATGTCGATCTCTTTTGTGTTTTTCTTCTTGCCAGCGCCCTTAGTAGGAACTTCTGTTACAGGATAGAAAACTTTGAGCATCTCACGACGTGCATGAAGTCTGGAAGGAGCATCTTTCTTGATCTCTTTCTGAACTTCATCGTAAACTGTTTTCTTCTTTCCGTCTACGACTTCTTTCACACGTTTTCCGTCAGCATCTTTACGAGCAACCTTAGCTGTTACTGTAACTGTCTCGAAATTGTCTTTCTCACGTACAGCCATAGCGATAAGTCCCTCAGCGATCTTGCGGATCTCTTTAGCCTTAGCTTCTGTTGTCACGATTTTTCCGTGATGAAGAAGGTTAGTAACCTGATTTCTCAGGAGTGCTTTTCTCTGGTTAGATGTTCTGCTTAATTTTCTATATTTTGCCATTTTATTATCCTCCATCTGTGGGACACCAGGACATGCTTGTTCGGTCTTACTGTCCTGCTGCTGACACCCCACTCACTATTCAAAATCTCCGGCAGTGTGCAGATTCCTTAAGAATCTGCTGGTACCGGAGCGTTAATTACTCTTCTGTTGGCTGGAGCTGAAGTCCCAGCTCTTTGAGTTTCGCAAGTACTTCCTCTAATGATTTACGGCCCAGATTACGAACCTTCATCATATCATCAGAAGTCTTGTTACATAATTCCTCAACCGTATTGATACCGGCTCTCTTGAGGCAGTTATAGGAACGAACAGAGAGCTCAAGCTCATCAATGCTCATCTCCAGAACTTTTTCCTTCTCATTATCTTCTTTCTCGATCATAACCTCTGCGGTCTTAGCATTCTCGGAAAGATCGATGAAAAGGCTTAAATGCTCGCTGAGAACCTTAGCTGCAAGGCTTACTGCTTCGTCCGGATCAAGTGTTCCATTGGTGTATACATCCAGTGTAAGCTTGTCGAAGTCAGTTACCTGACCAACACGTGTATTCTCTACGATCATGTTGACTCTGTCAACCGGAGTGTAGATCGCATCAACTGCGATCACACCGATCGGCATGTCATCGGTTTTGCCTTTGTCTGCGCTGATATAACCACGTCCCTTGGTAATGGTAAGTTCCATGGCCAGTCTGCAGTCTTTTCCGCCGTTCAGGGTTGCGATTACCTGATCCGGGTTCATGATCTCAATATCCTGATCTGCCTGAATATCAGCTGCTGTAACAACGCCTGCGCCCTCACACTCGATGTATGCGGTTTTCGGCTCATTATCACTGCTGTTATTCTTGATGGCAAGAGATTTCAGATTCATGATGATCTCAGTTACATCTTCCTTCACGCCCGGAATAGAGCTGAATTCATGAAGTACACCATCAATCTTCACCTGGCTTACTGCAGCTCCCGGAAGGGAGGACAGCATAATTCTTCTCAAAGAATTGCCAAGGGTAGTACCATAACCTCTCTCAAGAGGCTCTACAACGAATCTTCCAAACTTCTTATCTTCGGATATTTCGGTAATTTCGATTTTTGGTTTATTGAAATCAAACACTATAAGGTTCCCTCCTTCTGGGTTAATCAACTTTCGAGGGTATTACCAATTTTTACAACTATAAACACAGTGAATAGCTGCTAATTATTTAGAATACAGCTCGACGATAAGCATCTCGTTTACAGGAACATCAATCTGCTCTCTTGTAGGAAGCTCTTTGATAGCACCTTTCAGGTTCTCCTGGTCAACATCGATCCACTCCGGAACAAGTCTTCCACCAGTAACCTCAAGGATTCCCTTATATCTCTCAGAACCTTTGCTCTTCTCTCTGATCTCAATTGTATCTCCGGCCTTGCACAGGTAGGACGGAATGTTTACGCATTTTCCGTTAACAAGTACGTGCTTGTGATCTACGATCTGACGAGCCTCTCTTCTTGTTCTTGCGAATCCCATACGGAAAACAACGTTGTCAAGTCTGCTTTCAAGCATAACCATAAGGTTCTCACCTGTCTGGCCCTGCATTCTGTCGGCTTTCTTGTAGTAGTTACGGAAAGGTTTCTCAAGTACTCCGTAGATGAATTTAGCTTTCTGTTTCTCTTTCAGCTGAAGACCGTACTCAGATACCTTACGGTTTGCACGTTTTAACTGTCTTGTGGACTTCTTATCAATTCCTAAGTAAATTGGATCCAGGCCAAGGGATCTGCATCTTTTCAGAACAGGCACTCTATTTACTGCCATTTCAACTACCTCCTAATTAGACTCTTCTGCGTTTTGGTGGACGGCATCCATTGTGAGGAACCGGAGTTACGTCACGAATGCTGGTTACTTCAAGTCCGCATGCCTGAAGCGCACGGATTGCTGCTTCACGGCCTGAGCCCGGGCCTTTTACCATAACGTCTACTGTTTTTAATCCGTGAATTAAAGCAGCCTTTGTTGCAGTCTCTGCTGCCATCTGTGCTGCATAAGGGGTAGATTTCCTTGAACCTTTAAATCCAAGACCACCGGCACTTGCCCATGAAAGAGCGTTTCCTTCGTTATCTGTCAGTGTAACGATTGTATTGTTGAAGGAAGACTGAATATGTGCCTGTCCGTGTTCAACGTTTTTCTTGACACGACGTTTTGTCGTTTTCTTTGTAACTTTTGCCATTTTAAAACTAACCTACACTTTCCTTTTATTGAAATTAATTAGTTATATCTAAAAATTATTTCTTCTTGTTAGCTACTGTTCTCTTCGGTCCCTTGCGAGTTCTCGCATTTGTCTTAGTCTTCTGACCACGAACCGGGAGTCCTTTACGATGACGGATACCTCTGTAGCATCCGATCTCCTGCAGTCTCTTGATGTTAAGGGCGATTTCCCTTCTCAGATCACCTTCTACTGTCATTGTCTCATCAATAACAGCGCTCAGTCTCTTAACCTCATCATCAGTCAGATCTCTGACACGTGTGTCAGGATTAACCTCTGCTTTAGCAAGAATTTTGTCTGCGCTTGGTCTACCAATTCCATAAATATAGGTAAGACCGATTTCAATACGTTTCTCTCTTGGTAAGTCTACACCAGCTATACGAGCCATGTACTGTTTCCTCCATTTTCTGTTTCTGAAAGTCTCACACATCGTATGTCACTTGCTCCCGCAAGGTGAAATGGGACATATCGATCTGTCTCTTTCTATTCTAGTTTCCTAATTGGGGTGCCTCGGTAAAACACCCAGCTGTAATTGGCGAATCACAGCCTTTCCGAAATTGCGGATCTTAACCGCTGTTGCCTCTCGGTATTAGGCAATACATGCTTATTATTCACTCAGCAGAACAACCCTTCCGGGTGTTTCATACTGCAGCCGCACGTTTCACAAACATTCCAAAGAAGTTCCGATATGGAAATCAACCCTGACGCTGTTTGTGCTTCGGGTTCTCACAGATGATTCTGATGGATCCCTTTCTCTTAATGACCTTGCACTTCTCGCAGATCGGCTTTACAGATGATCTTACTTTCACTGGAAATCCTCCTTCCGTAAATTAGTCTCATATCTGCAGTTTCACAGGCGCACTCATACACAGTATTTGCGCGCTTGAAATATATACTAACACCTGTTTTTACGAAATGCAAGTAGAAATTTAAAAAATTTTTGATTTTTTTTGTTTTATTTCATCGGATTTGACTATTCTATTATTTTTACGATGGTATTATAATAAGAGGCATGTTCATATATTATATAATTGAAAGGATTTTGTTATTTATGCACACGGAACTGAAATATCGTTTTCTGATCCACTATACCCTGTCTTTTATCGGCGGGTACCTTGGCCTTTATGCTATTGTATCCAGGGCAGATCTTTTCGGCAATGCACAGACTGCCAATCTTCTTTATCTGGTACGTGATCTTGTAGGTAGGAATTTTCCGGATATGCTGCTGCGCTTTGGTGCTCTGGCTGTCTATATGTCTGCGGTGATCCTTACAGTATGGATTCCGGCACATTTTTCTATGGATCTTCGTTACATCAGTATCGGAATAGATATCTGTGCTGTACTGCTTCTCGGATTTCTTCCTTCTGAGATGAGCCCTGTGATCGCACTGTACCCTGTATTTTTTGCAATGCCGTTTCAGTGGTGTACCTTTAAGGCACCCGGTGGCTACAACAGCTCCACCATCTTTTCCACCAATAATCTCCGCCAGTTTACCTCTGCGCTTACAGAGTTTCTTATGAAAAAGGACTCCGCGCAGCGTGATAAGGCGAAATTTTACGGAATGACGCTGCTTTCCTTCCATACAGGTGCAGCACTTTCCCTGATTCTTTATATGGTATGCGATATTCCCGGAATCTGGTTCTGTCTTATTCCTGCTTTTGGTGCCACATGGCTGGTCAGCGCAGATATCAGGACTCTTTCCCCGGAAGCTGTTCCCGCTGCAGGCTATCTTAAGATTTCCGGACAGAAAGAACAGGCCTGATATTTTTTTATACAGGATGGAATAAAAAACAGAGCTGATACTTTTATTCTGCGTGTATACACAGCACTTAAAAGTATTCAGCTCTGTTTTTATTTTACAATTTAAACAGCTTCCCCTGCATTCTTATTCACTCTTTGAATCCAGCACCATTGTCTCAAATGGTCTCAGTATGATCGCAGCTTCTTCCATTCTGCTGTCCTCATAATTCCCAAGAAGCTTTTCATAACTCTTCCACTGTGCCTGTTTTTCAACAGTCACTTCTTTTCCGGTAAGATTATTCAGCACGATCAGTTCTTCTCCCTGATAAACATAGGGAGTTCCCCGCATCATGTGGATCGCTGCCGCAAGCATTTTGGCAGATTCCTTCCAGTATCTTCCTTCATCTCCCATTCTGGATACAATGCGCGGCTGATAGTGGTTGCACCAGAAAAGTGCATTCCAGCCATCACCATTCTGCATTCCTGTCTGCCATTTTTCAAACAGCTTCTTCAGTGCCATTCTGTCCGGCTCCATCAGTGCCCATTTATCACCATCTTTATAATCGACCTTCAGATGGTGAAAATTAAAGCACATGGAAAGCTCTTTTTCTGCTTTACCGGAATAGCGAATGCAGTTTTCCAGTGAGGTAGAGGACATTTCCCCTACTGTTATCATATCTTTCATCTTCGAACAGTCCGGCTTGGAAATCAGATTTACCACATCGAATCGGAAACCCTTTACGCCTTTGTTCTTCCAGAACAGGATCACCTTTTTCAGTTCTTCTCTTACTTTCGGATTTTCCCAGTTTAAATCTGCCTGAGTAACATCAAACAGATGCAGGTACCAATCAGCGTATCCATATCTTCCATGGTACCAAACTGCGGATTTATCCTGTAATAGTCTGCAACATCATATCCATTGTCATTCATCGGTGATACAAATACCGGTGTAATCCACAGATAGTCAATTCCGAGTTTTTTCAGATAATCCAGTTTTCCGGTAATTCCGTTAATATCTCCGACTCCGTCACCATTAGAATCATAAAAGGACTTCGGATAAACCTGATATACTGTCTTCTTTCCAAATTCTGTCATATTTTTTGCCTCTCTGAGCGAATTCTGTTCTTCTACTCATGTGAAACAATTGTTGTTTTTCCTGCTTCTACGTGAATATCTGTTATGAATTTAAAGTTTTTCGCATTTCCTTCTTCTGTAACAATGCACACGGTCACATCCGGATGACCTGCTGCCTGGATCTTTTCTCTGTCAAAACGTACCAGCGGTGTTCCTGCTTTTACTTTCTGTCCAAGAGCCACAAGATATTCAAATCCGTTGCCCTTCATCTCTACCGTATCGATTCCAATATGCAGAAGAATTTCCATTCCATTGTCAAGTGTCAATCCGCAGGCATGTCTGGATTCATCCATAAGTACGGTTACTTCTCCGTCACATGGTGCATAAAGAATATCATTCTCCGGAAGGATAGCTACACCATCGCCCATAACACCCGCTGAGAATACGCCATCATTTACTTCTTCCAAAGGAATCACTTTTCCGGTCAGAAAAGCTTTTTCTTTCCGACGATCATGGTCAGTACCATCGGAACTACAAATGCGATCACCATACAGATGGCAAAGCTTCCCATATATTTCGGCTGAATAGAGAGGATTCCCGGAATTCCACCTACTCCTACTGCATTGGCTGTGGTTGAAGTCATAACACATACCACTGCGGATACTGCTGAACCGATCATTCCGCAGATAAACGGAAATCCGTATTTCAGGTTTACACCAAAAATCGCCGGCTCTGTTACTCCAAGATAACAGGAAATTCCTGCCGGAACATTTACCTCCTGGGCAGCCGCATTTTTCTTCTGAAGAACGATCATTCCCATAACAGCGGAGCCCTGAGCTATATTGGAAAGAGCGATCATCAACCACAACTATTTTCTGAAGGAAACGGTTCCCGGACTTACTGCTGAGATTGCCAGTCATTCCATATATGAATATCTGGAACATACACTTCATATGACGATCGTCAACAGCAAGCGTGTTATGACCGTGGAAAAAGTAACTCAGATTGATGAAAAATATCTGCATCTCAACGTAAGAGACTATAACTGTGTCGCCGTAGTTTCCAGCCAGACTTACAACAGTGACGGTATCATGTTTGAGTACACACAATCCCGTCACAGACCGGATCATTTCCGTTTTTATGACAATGCACTTCGTCGATAATAGAGTTTCTTCTTTCCCTTAATTATGTTATACTGATAAGATCAAATGGAGAGAGGAAATCTTATGAAAAAACGTGAATCTTTTACCAGCCGCTGGGGATTTATCCTGGCCTGCATCGGTTCAGCGGTTGGCATGGGAAATATCTGGATGTTTCCTACCAGAGTTTCCCTGTATGGAGGGGGATCTTTTCTGATCCCGTATTTTATTTTTGTAGCACTGATCAGTTTTACCGGTGTGATCGGTGAGATGAGTTTCGGGCGCGGAACCCGCTCCGGCCCTATTGATGCTTTCGGCCTTGCCTGCGAGTCGAAGGGAAAACGCAAAGCTGGCGAAACTCTTGGCTGGATTCCTGTGATCGGCGCACTTGCCATGGCTATCGGTTACACGGTTGTCATGGGCTGGATCTTCCGGTATATGATCGGAACTTTTACAGGCTCCACCCTGGCTCCGGAAGATATCGAGGGCTTTGGTTCCAGATTCGGCGGCATGGCTTCTTCCTGGGGAAACAATCTCTGGCAGCTTGCAGCACTTGTGATCTGCATGTTTATTCTGATGTACGGTGTTGGCAGCGGTATCGAAAAAGCCAACAAGATCATGATGCCTGTTTTCTTCATACTGTTTGTGATCCTTGGCATCTACGTTGCTTTTCAGCCAGGTGCAATCGACGGATACCGTTATATTTTCCGTGTGGAACCGGAAGTTCTGGCAAAACCTTCCACCTGGATCTTTGCTCTTGGTCAGGCTTTCTTTTCCCTTTCTGTGGCAGGAAACGGAACTCTGATCTACGGCTCCTATCTTCCGGACAGCGAGGATATTCCGGCGTCTGCTGCCCGGGTGGCACTTTTTGATACCATTGCAGCCATGCTGGCAGCGCTTGTGATCATCCCGGCTATGGCTACCACCGGAGCACAGCTTGACCAGGGTGGTCCCGGACTTCTGTTTATTTATCTTCCACACCTGATCAAAACCATGCCAGGTGGACGGATTATTGCCATTATCTTCTTCGTAGCAGTGTTCCTTGCGGGAATGACTTCTCTTATGAACCTCTACGAAGCTCCGATCGCTACGGTTCAGGAAAAAACCGGTCTGGGAAGAGTTCCATCCTGTATGATTATTGCCGGAATCGGTATCATCGTTTCTCTTCTGATACAGGGTATTGTATCTGACTGGATGGATGTACTTTCCATCTATATCTGCCCTCTTGGTGCAGGACTTGCAGGAATTATGTTCTTCTGGATCTTCGGAAAGAAATATGTAGAAGAACAGATCAATAAAGGCCGTGAAAAACCATTTACGAAATATTTTTACCCAATATGCAAATATATCTATATTCCGATCTGTTTCCTGGTTCTGATCCTTGGAATCGCTCTGGGCGGAATCGGATGATAAATAACTGATGGAGATATCGAATCCTGAATACCCTTACATAAAAAACGCTGAGAATAATGAATTTATCGTCATTCTCAGCGTTTTTTTCTCTTATTTCCTCTTTATTTCATTAATATTTCCGATATACAGCTGTTTTGTTTCCCAAGATAGCCTCTCTATTTTCTATCCTCAGGCCGGAAATCTCTAACTTATTTCTTTATATCACAGTAATCTTCTTCTGATAAACGGCTGATCTTACAATTGTTCCGGTTTTTCCACTGCATAATCGGACCAGGAAGCTACACTGTCACTGCCGGATACATCAACTGTATCTTCATATTTATCTACAGTTATTGTGTACTCACTGTCGCCTTCTGCATAAACAGTTCCATCTGTTCCTTTAATTGTAACTGTTTTACCGGAATCGTCAACTATCGTTCCTTCACTTGAAAGTGTGGATACTGTGCTGTCACCGGTTACTGTCCAGGTAGAATCCTTACTTACATATACATTACAGTATCCGTCCCCGCCATTTCCTGCAAAGCTTTCATCATCCACGATCGCTCCTGTCAGACTGCTTCCGTCTGTCATATAAAAATCAAGATCACTGATACTGTCCCAGATTACATCGCCTTCCATATCCTGGCTGATTGCTGTAAAATCGCAGTCTGCACCATTGTTTCCGCTTTCTCCCCAGCCGCGCTCATTATTGTTTCCTGAACAGCATAGAAAATATTCGTTATCATTATTATATGTAATATTTACATCTTTTAAAGCGATATCCGATTCTGTGTTGGTTGTATAAAATACGCCGCCGTTTTCTGACGTAAGGCTTCCTCCATCCATCTGGAAGGTACTGTTTCCTACTTCGGAATCGCCGGACATACTCTGGTACAGGATCACCGTCCAGGTGCTGTCATTCTGGCTTAAATCACTCATATTTCCTGTAAGGTCACAGTTGAAAAGATGCAGGGAATTTAATCCTTCGATGCAGACAGCCTCTGATCCGTTAGCTGTAAGAGTGGCATCTTTTACTGCAATATCTGCAGTACAGTATACAGCCGGTGAGCCCTCGCCGTTCGATGTATAGCTTCCACCATCCACTACCATGGTTCCACCGCCACGGTCACTTCGGATTGCAGCTGCAGACTCTCCATTGGTCTCCACGTTCAGATCCCAGGCATATAATTTTCCGCCGCCTGCTGCGTGAATTCCGCCGGAAGTATCCTGTGTAGTCTTAATCGTTGTGTCCGCCGCATACACCGTTCCATCGCTGTAAGCAAAAATTCCTGCTCCGCCTGCCGCATCTGTTGTTACAGTTCCGCCTTTTACATATGAATTCCCAGCAGTTGTAAGAAGTGCTGCTCCTACGCCATAGAAGCTGGAGTTATCTCCGCCTGTACTGTCTGCGGAGGTTCTGGTAATATCTACATTGTTGAAGGTTACATTTGCGCCTGATGAAACCAGTGCCGCATTTTCGTCTGTTCCGGTTGATTCCAGAGAAGTGTCCGATACTTCGGTATCAGAATCGTATGTGTTTGCTGCATCGTAGCTGTCTGCTCCCTGGGCATCTCCGCCCGGTGTACCTACAGGGCCGCCCTGGCCGCCACCCATGTCGTTATTCTGTACTTTGATGGTCAGTGCATTTCTATCGTCATCTGTAGTAATCGCTACAATATCACCTTCCTGAATATCGGAGAGTTCGATTGTTTCACTTTCTGGCTTGTTGCCATCGTTATTGTTCCCTTCTGGTTTCTCCGGAACTTCGCCCTGATTTCCTCTCAGTGCTCCGCCTCGTCCTCCGGCACTTTCCTTGGTTATCACTGTAGTTTCTGTTACTGTAACGGTCAGCTCATCGCCTGTAAGATCCAGCATGGAAAGTTCTTCGCCCTGCATGCCATCCGGAGCTCCTGCATTATTTTCCCCACTGCTGCTTCCCTCTGGTTTCTCCGGAATTTCGCTGTTGTCATCACCTGTTTTTTCTGATGCTTTACTGTCTGATTTATCATCGTCCGGCTTCTCGGGTGCACTTCCCATGTCCTTCTTTGTTCCTACTGCGATCGTCAGTTTTCCATCTTCTACAGACTTCACTTCACCGTAGGTCACATCTTCTTCAGCATCAGAATCTTCTGAATCCGCATTCGTTTTCGTATCACCCTCTGTACTATCTGCACTGCTGTCTTCTGTATTCTTATCCGCTGAGCTCTCAGCCGCACTTTCTTTTGTCTCCGTCTGTGTTGCCCCACATGCGGTAACGGATGTTGTTGCTATCATAACTCCCAGGATTGCCGCCAGATATTTTTTCTTCATATAAGCTCCTCTCTTTATCTTGTATGCCCATACTATATCAACAAAATCTGTTCAGTTTATGTTTAAAGCGTGAAAAAAATGTGATTCCCTTTTTATCAGAACAGGGCCGAATAATTTTTCTCTGAACAAAAAAGAACCCGGCAGCCAAAACCGCCAGGTCCTTCAAAAATTTCTTATTTATCTCTCCAGATGATTCTTCCCTTGGAAAGATCATACGGAGAAAGCTCGATCGTTACCTTATCTCCCGGGAGAATACGGATAAAGTTCATGCGGAGCTTGCCGCTGATATGTGCAAGTACCACATGCTTGTTTTCCAGTTCTACTTTAAACATCGCGTTAGGCAGTTTCTCCAGAACAGTGCCTTCTACTTCGATCACATCTGCTTTTGACATTTTTTACCTCCTATGTCATAACAACAATTGCTGCTTACAGATTCGTAAGCGTCAGAATCTCTGGTTCCCCATCTGTGATGAGGATCGTATTTTCATAATGGGCGGAAAGTGAACCATCCATGGTCACTACTGTCCACTCATCGTCCAGCCATGCCACGTCCGCACGACCAAGATTGATCATGGGCTCGACGGCCAGGGTCATTCCCGGAAGGAGCTTGATGCCCCTGCGCTTCTGCGGGAAGTTTGGAATCTGCGGATCCTCATGAAGATGAGTTCCGATTCCATGTCCTACAAGGTCACGTACGATACCATAACGGTATTTTGCTGCGTGAGCACCGATGGCTTTGGAAATATCATTTAAATGATTTCCTGCTTTTGCCATCTTCAATCCCTCAAAAAAGCACTCTCTCGTAACTTTGATAAGCTGCTGTGCTTCTTTGGATACATTACCTACTGCATACGTACGTGCTGCGTCAGAATGGTAGCCCTTGTAAATCAGGCCGGCGTCGATCTTAACCAGATCCCCGTCCTGGATTATCTTCTCTTCGGATGGAATCCCATGCACTACCTCATCATTCAGGCTGATGCAAAAAGAAGCCGGAAAACCTCCGTAGTTCAGAAAGTTCGGAATACAGCCCATCGACCGGATCATGTCTTCACCGATGCGGTCGATCTCCTTTGTGCTGACACCTGGTTTGATATAAGGAATCAAACCGTCATGCACCTTCTCAAGAAGATGGCCGGATTCTCTCATAAGTTCTATTTCATGCTGTGTCTTAATTGTTACGGACATTCTTATTCTCCTAAGATGTCAACGATCTCCTGGAATACCTCATTCAGATCCCTGGTTCCGTCTACCGTCTTCAAAACACCTTGTCTGGTGTAATAGTCAATCAACGGCTGTGTCTGATCATGATAAACGTTCAGACGCTTCTGAACTGTCTCCGGCTTGTCGTCATCACGAAGTACAAGCTTCTCACCACAGGTATCACACACGCCTTCTGTCTTAGGTGCTGCAAATACAACATGATAAGTTGCACCACATTTCACACATGCACGGCGGCCGCCCATACGTTTCACGATATTATCATCCGGCACATCCACATCGATTGCATAGTCAATTTTGCTTCCAAGTTTACTCAGAGCCTCTGTCAGACACTCTGCCTGCGGAATCGTTCTTGGGAAACCATCCAGAACATAACCTTTTTTCGCATCATCCTGCTGGATTCTGTCTACGACAAGGTCACAGGTCAGTTCATCCGGAACAAGAAGTCCCTGATCCATGTAAGTTTTTGCTTTTTTTCCAAGCTCGGTACCGTTTTTGATATTGGCACGGAAAATATCTCCTGTGGAGATGTGCGGGATCCCATACTTCGCCGCAATTTTCTTAGCCTGAGTACCTTTGCCTGCCCCCGGTGCACCCAACATAATAATTCTCATAGCATACCCTCCATTTTTCCTTTTTTCTGCCTGAAAACAGACAGTCCTGTTTACAAATCAAGGCTGCGACACTTACGTACCGCAACCTTCATTTTCAATTAGTTCAGGAAGCCTTTGTAATTACGTACAAGCAGCTGGGATTCCACCTGCTTAACAGTCTCCAGGATAACACCCACGATGATGATAATGGATGTTCCTCCAAAGGAAACATTAGCACCGAATACACCGTTGAAGAAGAACGGGATAACGGCCACGATAACAAGACCTACTGCACCTATAAATATAATATAATTCAGGATTTTAGTCAAATAATCTGAAGTCGGTTTTCCCGGACGGATGCCTGGGATAAAACCGCCCTGCTTTTTGATATTATCGGCTACTTCCAACGGATTAAAGGTAATTGATGTGTAGAAATATGCGAAGAATACGCAAAGCACTACATACAGGATCAGACCCCAGCTATACTGGATCTGACTTGGATTACACCAGTTATTAGAGGAAAGACCTCTTAAAATTTCACTTCCGATGCCTGTTCCGTTTCCCTTACCAGCGAACTGAGCAATGATAGACGGGAAAGACATGATTGAGGAAGCAAAGATAACCGGGATAACGCCGGCTGTATTCACCTTGAGCGGAATGTTTGTGGACTGACCGCCCATCATCTTACGTCCAACCATCTTCTTGGAATACTGAACCGGAATTCTTCTCTCTGCTCCGTTGAGGATAAGTACGAGCACTACAACAACCAGGATGATCACAGCAATGATGCAGGCTGCAAGCATACCTTTTGCAATTGTTTTGCCCTTGACGAAGTTCTCATAAAGAAGGGATATATCGCTCGGGACCCTGGACACGATATTAATAGTCAGGACGATGGAAATACCATTTCCGATGCCCTTTTCAGTAATACGCTCACCCAGCCACATAAGCATGGCAGAACCCGCTGTTAAACTTGCAACAACTACGATTCCTTTCAGGAAGTCCATGTTCGGAATCATTCCCTGACGTCCAAATCCGATTGCCATAGCAACAGACTCAAACAGGGCAAGACCAACCGTTACATAACGTGTGATTGCTGTAAGCTTTTTTCTTCCTTCTTCTCCGTCACGCTGCATCTCTTCCAGTGCCGGAATGGCAATGGTAAGAAGCTGAATGATAATGGAAGAAGTAATGTAAGGTGTGATGTTCAATGCAAAAATTGACATCTGAGTAAAGGAACCGCCGGTGAACGCATCAAAGAAATTGAATGCGTCACCGGTATTAGATTCAAACCACTGCTTAAAGAAGTCACTGTCGACTCCCGGTACAGGAAGCTGGGATCCGATTCTGATCACGAATATCATCCAGATCAGATAGAGAAGTTTTCTTCTCATTTCCTTTACTTTGAAAACACTCTTAAGAGTCTCAAACATTAGATCACCTCTACTGTACCACCAGCAGCTTCAATTTTTGTTTTTGCAGTCTCGCTGACAGCGTTTACTTTAACATTGAGTTTTTTTGTAAGCTCGCCGTTTCCAAGAATCTTAACACCATCACCGACCTTGGAGATTGCACCGCTTGCAAGTAAGCTGTCAACTGTAACCTCTGCGCCATCCTCAAAACGATTGAGAACGTCTACATTGATTGCGATAATTTCTTTAGAGTTTCTGTTCTTGAAACCTCTCTTAGGAAGACGTCTGTATAAAGGCATCTGACCTCCCTCGAATCCCGGTTTCTTGTGTCCGGAACGAGCAAGCTGTCCTTTATGTCCTTTACCAGCAGTTTTGCCGTTTCCTGAACCATGTCCACGGCCTCTTCTGAAGTTATCGCTATGCTTGGAACCCTCTGCGGGTCTTAAGTTTGATAATTCCATTCTGGCACCTCCTTAATCTTCTACTTTTACCAGGTGCTGCACCTGCTGAATCATTCCTCTTGTTGCAGCGTTGTCTGGCATCTCAACTGTTTTATGCATCTTTGTAAGACCCATAGCTTTTACAGTTTTTTTGTGCTTCGGTACTGCACCGATCGGAGATTTTACCAGTGTAACCTTGATTGTATCTGCCATTTCCATTTCCTCCTTAACCCAGAATCTCATCTACAGATTTTCCGCGGAGCTTTGCAACCTCTTCCGGAGTCTTTAACTGGCTCAGGCCTGCGATTGTTGCCAGAACTACGTTCTGTTTATTTCTGGAACCCATACATTTTGTACGGATGTTTTTGATACCAGCAAGCTCGATTACGGCACGTGCCGGGCCACCGGCGATAACTCCAGTACCTTCCGGAGCTCTCTTCAGAAGCATCTCAGCGCTTCCGAATTTTCCGATGAAATCATGTGTAATGGAATTGTTCTCGTCTCTTGCAACAGTAACAAGTTTCTTCATGGCATCCTCTTTACCTTTGCGGATAGCCTCCGGAATTTCTGCTGCTTTTCCTAAACCTGCACCAACGTGTCCATTGCCGTCACCTACAACAACTAAAGCTGTGAAACGGAAGTTACGACCACCTTTAACAACCTTGGTAACACGCTTGATTGATACTACTTTATCTTCTAACTCTAACTGACTAGCATCAATAAGATTACGTTTCATGTGTTCTTTTCCTCCTCTTAGAATTTCAGTCCAGCTTCTCTTGCTGCATCTGCCAGTGCTTTAACTTTTCCGTGGTAGATATATCCACCTCTGTCGAAAACAACGCTCTCGATACCAGCCTCAACAGCTTTTTTACCGATTACTGCTCCGACTTTTGCTGCAGCCTGTACATCGTCAGTGTTCTCAAGCTCTGCTTTTACGTCCTTCTGGAGAGTAGAAGCGGATACTAAAGTTTTACCAACTGTGTCATCAATAATCTGTGCATAGATATGCTTGTTGGAACGAAATACTGCCAGACGAGGAGTAGTTGCAGTTCCGTTTAAATGATGACGTAATCTTCTATGCTTCTTTTCGCGAATTTCGCTTCTGGATGCTTTGTTAATCATATTCTCACTCTCCTTAATTATTTCTTACCGGTCTTACCGACTTTACGTCTGATAACTTCGTCAACGTACTTGATTCCCTTGCCCTTGTATGGCTCAGGTCTTCTCTTGTCTCTGATCTCAGCTGCGTACTGGCCAACTTTTTCTTTGCTGATACCAGATACGATGATCTTGTTTCCGTCTACTGTAGACTCAAGACCTTCTGGATCTTCCATTTCTACCGGGTGAGAATATCCGAGGTTAAGTACAAGTTTCTTACCCTGCTTAGCAGCTCTGTAACCAACACCGTTAACCTCAAGCTCTTTTTTGTAACCTTCGCTTACACCAACAACCATGTTGTGGATAAGGCTTCTTGTTAATCCGTGAAGGGATTTGATTCTCTTTAAGTCGTTTGGTCTTGTTACTACTACATGACCATCTTCAACTTTGATCTCTAACTCTGTCGGGAGTGCTCTCTCAAGTGTTCCCTTAGGTCCTTTTACTGTTACAACGTTTCCATCTGCGACTGTAACCTCAACGCCAGCTGGAATTGCAACCGGAAGTCTTCCGATTCGTGACATAAATTTGTCCTCCTTACTTAGATTGTCGGAGAGGGACTATGCCCTCTCTGTTTTCAGTTTAAAAGCTATATGACTGCTTCGTTAAGTGGCTTTCGGCCTACCAAACGAATGCAAGTACCTCGCCACCAACCTGAAGCTTACGAGCCTCTTTGTCAGTGATAACACCTTTGTTTGTGGAAAGGATTGCGATACCAAGTCCGCCAAGAACCTTCGGAAGCTCGTCCTTGCCTGCGTATACACGAAGACCTGGTTTGGAGATTCTCTTAAGTCCTGTGATGATCTTCTGGTTTTTGTCCTCACCGTATTTCAGTGTGATGTGAAGAGTTCTGATAACTCCGTCCTCAACCAGATCATATTTAGCGATGTATCCCTCATCTACAAGGATGTTTGCAATAGCAATTTTCATCTTGGATGCCGGTACGTCTACAGTGTCATGTTTTGCAGTGTTTGCGTTACGGATTCTTGTAAGCATATCTGCGATCGGATCGCTCATTGTCATGTAAGTTTCCTCCTCTTTCTTCAGACTTTACATGTCGTGTGAATATTATTTATATATTGTTCAAAAAGTTGCTTGCAGCCTACCAGGAAGCTTTTTTAACACCCGGGATCTGACCTTTGTATGCCAGCTCACGGAAGCAGATTCTGCAAATTCCGTATTTTCTCAGGTATGCATGTGGACGGCCACAGATTCTGCAGCGAGTATACTCTCTTGTGGAGAATTTAGCTTTGCGCTGCTGTTTAATTTTCATTGCTGTTTTAGCCATGAATCTTTTCCTCCTATTTAGCAAATGGCATGTTGAATAATGTCAGTAATTCGCGTGCCTCTTCGTCTGTCTTTGCAGTTGTAACGAAGATAACATCCATTCCTCTTACTTTATCAACCTTATCGTACTCAACCTCTGGGAAGATCAGCTGCTCTTTGATACCAAGGGCGTAGTTTCCTCTGCCGTCGAATGCGTTCGGGTTAACACCACGGAAGTCACGTACACGTGGAAGAGCAAGGTTGATAAGACGATCAGCGAACTCATACATCTTCTCACCTCTCAGAGTAACTTTACATCCGATCGGCATACCCTCTCTGATTTTGAAGTTAGCGACAGATTTCTTAGCTTTTGTAGCGATTGCTTTCTGTCCTGTAACAAGTTCCATATCTGCAATTGCAGCGTCAAGAAGTTTAGCGTTCTCTTTAGCCTCGCCAACACCCATGTTAACAACGATTTTCTCGAGTTTTGGCACTTCCATTACGTTTTTGTATCCGAATTTCTTGGTCATGGCATCCATGATCTCGTTCTTGTAAAGATCTTTTAATCTACTCACCTTTATATGCCTCCTCTCTTAATTAATCGATTGTCTTTCCAGTTGCTTTAGCAAAGCGAACTTTCTTGTCTCCGTCCATCTTGAAACCTACTCTTGTAGCTTTTCCGTCTACAACGAGCATTACGTTGGAGATGTGAAGCGGAGCTTCTTTTGTCACGATTCCACCGTTCTGATTAGCTGCGGACGGTTTAGCGTGCTTTGTAACCATGTTCACGTTCTCAACAACTACTGTGTTGTCTTTTACGTTAACTGCAAGAACTTTTCCGTCCTTACCTTTATCTTTTCCAGCGATAACTTTTACAGTATCACCTTTTTTAATCTTCATAGCTGACATTCGGCACCCTCCTATAATACTTCCGGAGCTAAGGAAACGATCTTCATGAATTTCTTCTCACGAAGCTCTCTGGCAACTGGTCCAAAGATACGTGTTCCTCTCGGAGTTAAGTCATCCTTGATAATTACGGCAGCATTTTCATCGAAACGGATGTAAGATCCGTCTTTACGACGAGCGCCTTTTTTAGTTCTAACAACTACAGCTTTAACAACGTCACCTTTTTTAACAACGCCGCCTGGTGTTGCATCTTTAACCGTAGCAACGATTGTGTCACCGATGTTTGCATATCTTCTTGTAGAGCCGCCCATAACACGAATACAAAGGATTTCTTTTGCACCAGTGTTGTCGGCAACTTTCAGTCTAGTTTCCTGCTGAATCATACTGGTTTCCTCCTTATTTAGCTTTCTCTACGATCTCAACCAGTCTCCATCTCTTGTCCTTGGACAGCGGTCTGGTCTCCATTACCTTAACGGTATCTCCGATGTTGCACTCATTGTTCTCATCATGAGCTTTTAATTTATATGTTCTCTTCACGATTTTTTTGTAAAGAGGATGTTTTACATGGTCTTCAATTGCAACGACAATGGTCTTGTCCATTTTGTTGCTGACAACCTTACCCACGCGGGTTTTTCTCAGATTTCTTTCCACGATTGTGTCCTCCTGTCCTATTTGGAAGCGTTTGCCTGCTCAGTGATTACTGTCTGGATTCTGGCAATATTCTTACGAACCTCTTTGATTCGGCCTGTATTGTCTAACTGGTTTGTTGCATTCTGAAATCTCAGATTGAAAAGCTCTTTTTTAGCAGCTACTAATTCATCATTCAGTTCTGCAACTGACTTTGCTTTTAAATCTTCCACGAACTTATTAATTTTCACTGTTATCACCGCCTTCTAAGTCTGCACGAGAAACTATTTTACATTTACATGGTAACTTGTGCATTGCAAGACGTAATGCTTCACGGGCAACCTCTTCGGACACGCCTGCAATCTCAAACATAACACGACCTGGTTTAACTACTGCTACCCAGTACTCCAGAGCGCCTTTTCCGGAACCCATTCGAGTCTCAGCTGGTTTAGCTGTTACCGGTTTATCCGGGAAAATCTTAATCCAAACTTTACCGCCACGCTTAATGTAACGGGTCATAGCAACACGGGCTGCCTCGATCTGGTTAGATCTGATCCAGCACGGCTCAGTAGCAACAAGTCCGAAATCACCATAGTTGATGGCATTGCCTCTCAGGGCTTTTCCTCTCATGGAGCCACGGAATTGTTTACGACGTTTTACTCTTTTTGGCATTAACATTATTTATCGCTCCCTTCCTTAGTTCCTTTTGTTGGAAGAATCTCACCATTGTAGATCCATGCCTTAACACCAACTTTACCGTATGTGGTGTCTGCTTCCGCAAATCCATAATCGATATCAGCGCGAAGTGTCTGAAGCGGGATTGTTCCCTCGCTGTAGAACTCTGTACGAGCCATATCAGCTCCGCCGAGACGTCCGGATACGGAAGTCTTGATTCCCTTAGCGCCAGCCTTCATTGTTCTCTGCATTGTGGACTTCATAGCACGTCTGAAAGAAATACGGTTCTCAAGCTGAAGAGCAATGTTCTCAGCTACGAGCTGTGCATCTTTGTCCGGTCTCTTTACTTCTTTGATGTCAACGATAAGCTTCTTATCTGTGTATTTCTGAAGCTCAGCTTTAACTTTCTCGATCTCTGCTCCACCTTTACCGATTACGATACCAGGTTTTGCTGTGTAGATGATAATTTTAACTCTGTCAGATGCTCTCTCGATCTCGATCTTGGAAACACCTGCGCTGTATAATTTCTTTTTAAGGAATGTTCTGATGTTGTAGTCTTCTACCAGGTAGTCAGCAAATTTGTCTTCTGCATACCATCTGGAATCCCAATCCTTGATAACTCCGACTCTAAGGCCATGCGGATTAACTTTCTGTCCCATGCTTTTCCTCCTTACCTTTCATCAAGCACAACTGTGATATGGCTTGTTCTCTTCTCGATTCTGTAAGCTCTACCCTGTGCTCTCGGCTGAATTCTCTTCATTGTAGGTCCCTTATCTGCATAGCATGCTGCAACATAAAGGTTATCTGCGTTCATTCCGTTGTTGTTCTCAGCGTTAGCTACTGCTGACTCAAGCAGTTTCTTGATCACGCTGGAAGCGTATCTCGGATTGTATGTGAGGATACCAAGTGCTGTCTGTACATCTTTGCCACGGATTGCGTCTAATACGTAGCAGGCTTTCTGAACAGAAATTCTTGCATAAGATAACTTTGCAGACGGCCTTGTCTCTCTATTATTCTCATTTCTGGCTCTCTTTATCTGGCTTCTATGTCCTTTTGCCATCTTAAAGTGCCTCCTTTCCTAAATTCGATATCTGAGTTATCTGCCAGCTGTCTTAATGTGACAGCGGGCAGTTATAAATCTAATGACTAGCGTACTCCAGACTTCTTCTCGTCTTTTCCGTGTCCTCTGTAAGTTCTTGTTGCAACGAACTCACCAAGTTTGTGTCCGACCATATCCTCTGTGATATATACCGGCACATGTTTTCTTCCGTCATGAACAGCGATTGTGTGTCCTACGAAAGACGGGAAGATTGTGGAACGGCGAGACCAAGTTTTGATTACGGATTTATCATTTGCAGCGTTTAAAGCGTCAACTTTTTTAAGTAAGCTCTGGTCTGCAAAAGGTCCTTTTTTCAGTGAACGAGACATTCTTTCTCCTCCTTATTATTTGGATAATGCTTTTCCATCGCGTCTTCTTACGATGTACTTGTTGGACTGTTTGTTTTTCTTTCTGGTCTTCAGGCCGAGAGCCGGTTTGCCCCACGGTGTGCATGGGCCTGGGCGTCCGATACCGGTCTTACCTTCACCACCACCATGTGGATGGTCATTCGGGTTCATAACGGAACCACGAACTGTAGGTCTGATACCCATGTTACGTTTACGTCCTGCTTTACCAATGTTAATAAGGTTGTGATCTCCGTTTCCGATTACACCAACTGTTGCGCGGCATACGATCGGAACCATTCTCATCTCACCGGAAGGAAGACGAAGTGTTGCGTACTTTCCTTCTTTAGCCATGAGCTGTGCGCCGTTTCCTGCAGAACGAACCATCTGTCCGCCTTTTCCAGGATGAAGCTCAATGTTGTGAACCATAGTACCAACCGGGATAAGCTCCAGCGGCAGGCAGTTTCCAACACGAACCTCAGCTTCCGGACCATTGTAAACCTTCTGGCCTACTTTAAGTCCCTCTGGAGCGAGGATGTAAGCTTTCTCGCCATCTGCATAGCAGATAAGAGCGATGTTAGCTGTTCTGTTCGGATCGTACTCGATTGTTTTTACTGTTGCAGGGATTCCATCTTTTCTTCTCTTGAAGTCGATGATTCTATATTTTCTTCTGCTTCCGCCACCCTGATGTCTTACAGTGATTTTACCCTGATTATTACGTCCGGCGTTCTTCTTAAGGGAAGTAACGAGGGATTTCTCTGGTTTAGCAGCTGTAATCTCAGAGAAGTCGGAACCAGTCATATGTCTTCTTGACGGTGTATATGGGTTATAGCTTTTGATTCCCATGATGTTTCTCCTTTCGAATTTGTTCTCGTGCTTTCGTGCACATATTCGGGCTTAATTTCTAATTAAAGTCCCTCGAAGATCTCGATATCTTTGCTCTCTTCTGTAAGAGCTACGATAGCTTTCTTAGTTTTAGCAGTTTTTCCAACTACCATTCCACGGCGTTTTTTCTTGCCATCCATGTTGATGGTGTTAACGCTTTTAACTTTTGTTCCCTCGAACATCTTCTCAACAGCCTCTTTGATCTGAGTCTTGTTAGCTTCCGGATGTACAAGGAATGTATATTTCTTCTCACCCATGTCTGCCATGGATTTCTCTGTGATAACCGGACGGATGATTACGTCATAGTACTGAATACTTGCCATTATGCGTATACCTCCTCGATAGATGCAACAGCATCCTTTGTAACAACTACGGTGTTGTGTTTCATAACATCGTATGTGTTGATTGTAGCCGGTGTTGCAGTTTCCACGTCAGCGATGTTTCTTGCAGAAAGAATTACGTTCTGATCGTTGTCAGCTGTGATTACAAGAGCTTTCTCTGCTTTCAGGTTTGTAAGAACCTTCTGCATCTCTTTTGTCTTAACCTCAGCAAGTGCAAGGCTGTCAACAACAACAAGTTTATTATCCTGAACCTTGGATGTCAGAGCGGATTTAAGAGCTGCTCTTCTTTCCTTCTTGTTCATTTTTACTTCATAATCTCTCGGAACCGGAGCGAATACAACACCGCCGCCTGTCCACTGTGGTGCACGGATGGAACCCTGTCTTGCATGACCTGTTCCTTTCTGTCTCCACGGTTTTCTTCCGCCGCCTCTTACCTCAGAACGAGTTTTCGCTTTCTGAGTTCCCTGACGGTTATTTGCAAGCTGACGAACAACTGCAAGATGAACGAGATGCTCATTGATCTCAACGCCGAATACTGCGTCATTCAGCTCCATTGTGCCAACTTCATTGCCTTCCATATTATAAACAGTTACATTAGCCATTCTGATGCTCCTCCTTTCCTATTATAAGGACTTTACTGTCTCTTTGATTGTAACCAAAGATTTCTTAGGTCCTGGAACAGCACCTTTAACTAACAGTAAGTTATTCTCTGTATCTACACGTACGATCTCAAGATTCTGAACAGTTACCTGAACATGTCCCATATGACCTGGCATATGTTTTCCTTTGAAAACCTTGCTCGGATCGGAGCAAGCGCCGTTGGAACCTGCATGACGATGATATTTAGAACCGTGAGCCATAGGTCCTCTGGACTGGCCATGTCTCTTAATGGCGCCCTGGAAGCCTTTACCTTTGGAAACTGCAGTAGCATCGATATGATCTCCTGCTGCAAAGATATCAGCCTTGATCTCCTGTCCAACCTCATACTCGCCGGCATTGTCAAATCTGAATTCTTTTACAAATCTCTTTACAGCTACACCAGCTTTGTCAAAGTGGCCTTTCTCCGGTTTGTTGACCAGTTTCTCTCTGATCTCGCCGAAGCCAACCTGAACTGATGCGTATCCATCGTTCTCCTCAGTTTTAACCTGAGTTACAACGCAAGGACCTGCCTGTAAAACAGTTACCGGAATTAACATTCCATCTTCATTGAAGATCTGAGTCATTCCGACTTTAGTAGCTAAAATAGCTTTCTGCATTTCTTTCTTCCTCCTTATAGCGGATTACCATTCGGTAATCATATAGTTAATGTCAAATGACATTATTAACGATTTTTCATTTTGATATCGATGTGAACACCAGCCGGCATCTCCAGTCTGGAAAGTGCATCTACTGTTTTCTGAGTTGGTGTCAGGATATCGATAAGTCTCTTATGTGTTCTCTGCTCAAACTGCTCTCTGGAATCTTTGTATTTATGAACAGCTCTTAAGATTGTAACAACCTCTTTCTTAGTAGGAAGCGGAACCGGTCCACTTACCATTGCTCCGTTCTTCTTTACTGTCTCGATGATCTTTGCTGCAGATGCATCAACGAGCTGATGATCATATGCCTTTAATGTGATTCTCATTACCTGATTTGCCATAAAAAAAGTCTCCTCCTATTCGTACTTATATAGCAGTACGACAAGCGGCGACTGTACACATCTCCGTGTGTGTCATGGTATATTTACACACACGCCCATCCCATGATGGTTATTGAACTTTGTACAGTGACTTGTCGTCAGTTTCCTAACTTGACATTCGCTCCACGGAAAACCTGCCAGTGTGGCAGCAACCTCGCGCTTCATAGCTATCAATGTCACAGCAAGGATTAGTATATACGATGATTCTCCAGAATGCAAGTGTTTTTTTAAATTTTTTTAATTTTTTTTCATTTTATCTAAAATAGAAAAAACGGCTCATTTCTGAACCGTTTCCTTCTTATATAATAGGTAGTTATTATTCTTCTATGTCGTCTGCTTCACCGCTGATGATATCGGAGTAGTCAAACAACGTAACCTTTGTGATATCGTCTTTCACGATATCCGGTGCATCTCCTGCTTTCTTTACGCGGCTTGCAAGCTGTGCAGCTGTAAGAGACGGCATTGCAAGATTACCGATAGCAACTGGCGTTTCTTCTGTCCGAACTTCTTTCTGTATTTGCTGTACTCTTGCCGGTTTTCTTCGTTCAGTAATTGTACGTTCAGGCTGTTCCAGCCGAGAAAACATATCACTTTCTTCTGAAGTTGCTGCCGCAATTTCTTTCTTCAGTTCCTCATGTGCCTCACTGGCAGCTGTCTGCGCCGTCTGCTGAATCGCAGATGTACGTCCGACAGCTGTTCTTTCTGTCATGTCATCCTCATCAATCTCATCCACGAAACCGCCGGTACGGACTTTACGCTTATCTGCTTTTTTCTTTTTTTTCTTATGTGCTTTTTCTTCCTGAAGGAGTTCTCTGTCTTCTTCCTTCATTCTTCTGGCACGCGCTTTCTCTTCACGCTTAAGTTCTTTTTTTGATTTCACATAGCCTGGTTCCGGATCATATGTATCATCTTCGATATCATCCGGATCCTTCTTCCAGAGTTCTGCAATCACATAAAGAATAATCAGGAACAAAACAACAAGTCCCAGAATAATGAGCCCTTCAATACTCTCTGTAGCTACCAGAAGATAGCCCACAAATCCAATTGTCACTACAACCTTTGGCACATAATCACCAACCTTGATTGTAAGTGTTTTACCGCCGGAAACTGACTGATCAGTAACAGTTCCTGTTCCCTTGGAAACATCCAACTCGGTAATTGTATATTTATATGTCTTGGAATCCTTCTGTACAAGAATCGACGTTCCAGGTCCCACCTCAGAACTCTTTGCCGGAACTGCATATGTAACAGAACCTACAGGAAGGTTCGTAGCATTTGCGGATTTATCCACGATCACAGTTCTTACTCCAAAAAATGGCGGCAGAACAAGTCCCAGCACACAGATCAGAGTACATATTACAACAAGATGTACAATAAATTTTAATACTTTTGACATAGGTAATCTTCCTCTTTCTTACTTAGTAGACATCCACTTTAAGCGGAAAGGGATACAGCGGGAATCGGTCTTCCTTTCCGTCTGTATCCCTTTATGTTCCACGTCTGGAAGAATTTATTCTTCACAGACTGCTCTGTCCAAATTGATTACTGATTACTTAAATACTGCTCAATGCTCTCCATTGCTGCATTCTCATCATCACCATTGGCAGAAAGTGTGATTTCCTCTCCAGCATCAAGTCCCAGAGTCATCATTCCCATGATACTCTTCGCATTGACTCTCTTCTTGCCAATCTCAACATAAATTTCACTGTTAAACTGGCTTGCCACCTGAACAAGCTGTGCCACAGGTCTCGCCTCCAGTCCAGTGGATAAGTTGATAGTGATTGGTTTTTTAATCATAATAGCTCCTCCTTGTTCTTCCGCAGCTCATCTGCGATCTCACTCAGCTTACGAAGCCGGTGGTTCACACCTGATTTGCCCACCTGCGGATTCAACATCATACCTAATTCTTTCAGTGTGGCATCCGGATACTGCAACCTCAGCCTAGCTACCTGCGCCAGCCCATCGCTCAGGCTCTCAAAACCAGCAGTTCTGCCGATCAATTCTATATCCTCTACCTGCCTCACCGCCGCATTTACCGTTTTATTGATATTCGCAGCTTCACAGTTCACCTTACGGTTTACTGAATTACGCATCTCCTTAAGTATCCGGATATTCTCCAGATCCATAAGTGCCACATTCGCCTCCATGACTGCCAGCATATCGACGATCTGCGCGCCCTCCTTCACATAGACCACATATGATTTCTTGCGCACTACTATCTTAGCTTCTACGTGAAAACTGCGGATAATCCCCTGTAATTGTTCTGCTTTTCTTCTGTCAGGACATACAATCTCAAAGTGATATCCCTTCTCGGGATCACTGATCGATCCTGACGATAAAAAAGTGCCGCGAATAAATGCACGCTTGCAGCAGCTCATCTGAACCACAAGCGAATTATCCATTTCAAGTAACCCGGTCTCGTTATCCACAGAAAGCTTCGTTCCCTGAAGAACCTGTTCTGCTCTGACAGGATCCGTAACCTCCACGAGATACACCCTGCCTCGTTTCAGATGGGAGCCCTCCCGGATAACAATCGCTGTCTCTATATTAAATGTTTTTCGCAATAATGTAAAGCTTTTTCTTGCAACTGCTTCATTTTCTGTCTGAATCCACAGTCTTGTATTTCCATCCGGCAGCTTTTCCACATGACCGCAGCCACACAGCAGTGCAGCCATTTCTGCTACCTGACAGTGTCTTGCCGGACTGAACTGCCCCGCAAGTTCCTCCTTGACCTTTCCTGAAAATGACATCCCGAACCCTCTTTTATATTATTTCTTCAGAAGTCTGTCCTTCTCCGCATCTCTGTGCTCCAGTCGTATTCCATAATCACCGGACTGCGACAGTCTAGAAAAAAGCTCTCTGGCTATGGTAACGGAACGGTGTTTTCCACCGGTACAGCCGATACCGATCACAAGACTTGTTTTTCCCTCTTTAATATAATTGGGAATCAGAAAACGGATCATATCCTCCAGTTTATCAGCAAAAGCCTTCGCAATATCGCTGTCCATCACATAATTAAATACTGCATCATCCAGGCCGGTCAGCGGACGAAGTTCATCCACATAATAGGGATTCGGCAGAAAACGTACATCAAACACAAGATCCGCATCAGCCGGAATTCCATATTTAAAACCAAAGGAAAGAACCGAGATCATAATATTACTGAACTCCCTGTCATCCACAAAGATCTTTTCGATTTCCTGGCGAAGCTCTCTGGTAAGCAGATGACTGGTATCAATAATGTAATCCGCACGTTTTCGCAGAAATTTTGTTTTCTCACGTTCCAGGCGGATTCCTTCATCCACTCTTCCGGTTCTGGCAAGGGGATGACTTCTTCTGGACTCCTTATATCGTTTCACAAGCACAGGATCTTCTGCATCCATAAAAAGGATCTCATAGTCATATCCTGTATTCTTCATCCGGTTCAGGACAACTTCCAGCTCATCCAGTGCGCTTCCGCTTCTGGCATCGATTCCCAACGCTACATTTCTTACATTCTCACTCTGCATTTCCGGAAGAAGAGATGCAAATTTTTCCAGAAGCTGAATCGGAAGATTATCCACGCAAAAATATCCCATATCCTCCAGCATTTTAAGGGCAGCTGTTTTTCCGGCTCCCGAAACTCCTGTTACGATCACAAAACGCATTTTCTCTCTTCCTTTCTCCATGTTACTGTCCGTGTGCACATCCGGTCATGATCAGTTCTCAAAATCTCCAAGGAACTTCACTTCCGGTTCCAGAGTGACACCATATTTCTCATAAACGATATCTCTGACATTATCCATCAAAGTGCGGACGTCTTTTGCCGTTGCATTTCCTGCATTAATCACAAAACCGCAATGCTTCTCGGAAACCTGGGCACCGCCTACACGGTATCCTGCAAGTCCGCTGTCCATCACAAGCTTTCCGGCAAAATATCCCTCCGGTCTCTTAAAAGTGCTTCCTGCACTGGGATATTCCAGCGGCTGCTTCGTAGTCCTTCGAATCGTCAGATCCTTCATCTTCTCGCGGATTTCTTCCTGATTTCCCTCTTCCAGACGTATCTTCGCTTTCAGAACAGTATATCCTGCTTTTTTGATGATGCTGGTACGATATCCCAGTTCCAGCTTCTCTGCCGGGATCGTAAAGATCTCGCCCCTGCCATCCATTACAGTTACCTCCAGCAGCACATCTTTCATCTCGCCACCATAAGCACCTGCATTCATCACAACAGCACCGCCTACAGTTCCCGGAATTCCACCGGCAAACTCAAAACCTGTAAGAGAAGCTTTTTTTGCAGCCGCTGCCACAGAAGAGAGCAGGGCACCTGCCTGAGCTATGATCACATTTCCCTCTGTTCTCACAGAAGACATATTCTTATACACCTGAATAACCACTCCTCGGTAGCCTCCATCTCCTACAAGAAGGTTGCTTCCGTTTCCCAGGATAAAGTACGGCATATCTGCGTTCCTGCAGATCTTTATGATTTCGCTGACCTCAGCTTCCGTCTCCGGCACCAGAAACAGATCTGCCGGTCCTCCGATCCTAAAAGTCGTATGAAGCTTCATTGGCTCCTCTGTCAAAACCCTCTCCTCACCAAGAAGGTCACAAAACATTTCTGTTAATTTCTGATTCAAAATTTCTGTTCCTCAGTCTTTCTGTTTTTATTTCTATATTATAAAGCAGCGCTTTTGTCTGCCTCTCTCATCCGTTTCTCACATTCATTCCTGTTGACAGGATATCCCTGACCACTTCGCCTGCAAGAAAACATCCTGCTGTCCCCAGCACAAAAGAAATATTTCCTTCCACAGGTTTGGTCGGCACATTATTGCGTTTTCGTCTGAAAATCCGTTCTTTCACCGGACGTTCTTTGGAATAAAGAACTTTCAGTTTACGGATTCCACGTTTCCGTAATTCCATCTTCATAGCTTTAGCCACCGGGCATACCGCAGTTCTGCTGATGTCTGTGATTTCCAGTCTGGAAGGATCTAGCTTATTTCCCATATCCAGGCATGAGATCACCGGCACACGCGCCTCCTTCGCCCTGCTGATCAGAAGCAGTTTCGATGACAGCGTTCCCATAGCATCTACCACGTAATCAAAAGCATGCAGATCAAACATTCCGGCTGTTTCTTCATTATAAAAGGTTTCGTAAGTATGTACCAGAATATTCTCATCAATATCATGAATTCTTTTTTTTGCTGCCTCAACCTTGCTCATCCCTATCGTAGAATGAACTGCCAGGATCTGGCTGCTGACATTCGGCAGTGTGATCTTCGCATGATCGACCAGCGTCAGGCTTCCCACCCCGCACCTTGCAAGAGCATCAGTCGCATATGAACCAGCTCCCCCAAGACCGAATACTGCGATCTTCGCCCTGCTGATTTTTTTTTCGCCTGCGTTTCCCACAAGCAATTCCATACGAGAAAAAGCATCCTGCATATCCGACCTCCTGTTGCTGATCTTATTTTTATTCAACTGCTGTCAGTCCATAAAGCAGCAACTTTATTATACTATCTGTAACCGAAAATGTACAGAAATTCTTATTTTTTAAGATTGTCGTATAAAATTTTTATATTTTCAAATACTATTCTCATTATCAAAGGAGGGATTCCTCAATGCTTCAGCAGCTTATTTTATGCTTCACAGGTTTTTGCGCCGGTATTATTGTAGCCGGTGGCGTTTCCGGTCTGATGATCGGTCTTTCCATTATTCCCCGATATGCCGGAATCACCCACACAGCAGACTATATTTTTCTATATGAAGATATGTCTCTTCTGGGTACAATAAGCGGCACTGTCGTTCTTCTTTTTAACATTCCTCTCCCTATTGGAAGCTGGTTTCTTATATTATGCGGTATTTTTTTCGGCATATTCTTAGGCGGCTGGATCCTGGCTCTCGCAGAGATCGCGAAGGTTTTCCCCGTATTTATCCGAAGACTGAAGCTGACGGAAGGCCTTTCCCTGGTGATCCTCTTCATTGCCGCTGGAAAAACCCTCGGCTCTCTTCTCTACTATGCAAAGGGATGGATGTAAGATTTATGAAAGGAGCATTTTCATGCGTAATATCGATGAAAAAGAATACGAAAAATATGTAAAGCAGGTAACTCCCACGCACTGCCTTCCTGTAAATATGCTGAAGGCTTTTTTCACAGGAGGGCTGATCTGTCTCGCAGGCCAGTTTATCATCAATACCGCGCAGGCACTTGGCGCAGATATAGCCGATGCGAGAACCTGGTGTTCTGTACTTCTCATTCTCATCAGCGTAATTCTCACCGGCCTTGGCATCTACCCGAAGATTGGCAAATTCGGAGGTGCAGGAAGTCTTGTTCCCATTACCGGTTTCGCCAATTCTGTGGCAGCCTCAGCCATTGAATTCCGTGCAGAGGGACAGGTCTTTGGTATCGGCTGCAAGATATTTACCATTGCCGGACCTGTGATCCTGTATGGCATTATGAGTGCCTGGGCTCTCGGCTTGATCTATTATATCTGTAAACTTCTGGGGGTGATCGCATGATAAAAAACCTTCACAGAGGGGCAGCCAGCATTGCCTTTAGGGAGCCTCTTTATATAGAAAGCTGTGCATCCATTGTAAGTCAGAAAGAGGGCGAAGGACCTCTTGGAAAGCTTTTCGATATAGTCTGCGAGGATCCTATGTTCGGATGTGACACCTGGGAAGCTGCCGAAAGCACCCTGCAAAAAGAAACCGCCACCCTGGCTCTGAACCGTTCCAGACTCACACCGGACGATGTCCAGCTTATGTTTGCCGGCGATCTTCTGGCCCAGACAGCAGCCACCTGTTTCGGTTCTGCCGGAATCGGCATTCCTTTTTACGGACTGTACGGTGCCTGCTCCACCATGGGCGAATCGCTTTCTCTTGGAGCACTTTCATTAACTGCCGGTTTTGGCAGCCGTGTTCTCTGTGTCACCTCCAGTCATTTTGCCAGCGCGGAAAAAGAATTTCGTTTTCCCCTGGGATATGGAAATCAGCGTCCCTTATCTGCCACCTGGACTGTCACAGGAAGCGGTGCCTGCATTTTAAGCACCACGCCTCCGGCAAAAAGCTCTCCGCTTCGTTCTTCAGTAGGCTTTGCAGCTATCACAGGACTCACCGCCGGACGTGTCATGGATTACGGCCTTAAGGATTCCATGAATATGGGCGGCTGCATGGCACCTGCAGCCTGCGATACCATTGCCAGAAACTTCTCAGATTTCAGCCGCACACCTTCAGATTACGATGCTGTATTTACCGGTGATCTCGGTACCGTCGGCCAAAAAATCCTTCTGGATCTTTTAAGCGAACAGAATATCGACCTTGCATCCATTCATCAGGACTGCGGACTTCTGATCTATGATAATGAAACTCAGGATACTCATTCCGGTGGAAGCGGCTGTGGCTGCTCTGCCACAGTGCTGGCAGCTTATATCCTTCCCAAAGTTGTATCCGGCGAATGGAAACGGATTCTTTTTGTGCCAACCGGTGCACTGCTTTCCAAGGTAAGCTTTAACGAAGGCGACAGCATTCCCGGAATTGCCCACGCAGTTGTCATCGAACACATGGAGGTATGATCATGGATTATTTTAACGCTTTCTGGGTCGGCGGCCTGATCTGTGCCCTGATCCAGATCCTTCTGGATAAAACAAAGCTGATGCCCGGTCGTGTCATGGTACTCCTGGTATGCAGTGGTGCCGTGTTAAGTGCTGTCGGCATCTACAAACCACTGGTCGATTTTGCAGGTGCCGGAGCCTCCGTTCCGCTGATCGGCTTCGGCCATGTTCTGTGGGAAGGCATGAAAAAAGCCATTCAGGAAGACGGACTTCTGGGGCTTTTCACCGGTGGCTTTACTGCCTGTGCTGCCGGTGTCTCCTCAGCGCTTATCTTTTCCTATCTGGCCAGCTTCTTTTTCCGCCCGAAAATGAAAAAATAGCATTTCTGATGAAAGGAGTTTTTCCATATGAGTGACACTCTTTATCTTCAGCTGGATCAGAATATTGAAGTCACGAATCCCCACGTATATCTGCAGGATATTGCCGCACTTTCCTCAAGCAATACAAAGCTTCTGAACCGGCTTCGCGTCATGCCCGTGATAATTCTGGATTCTTCCCGCCCGGGACGCTATGTTCTGTCTGTCTCTGAGCTTTTAAAAATGATCCAGAAAGCAGAACCTTCTGTTGATATCTCTCCTATCGGCGAGTCCAGCTTTATCATCACCTACCGTATCAGCTCTGCCACAGGAATCCTTTTTCGGTATATCAAAATCTTTTTTGTATGCCTGGTTTCTTTTTTCGGTGCTGCCTTTTCTATTATGACTTTTAATAACGATGTAGATCTGGGCGGACTTTTTTCCCAGATTTATACCCTTGTTATGGGAAAAAGCTCTGACGGATTTACCATACTGGAAATTTCCTATTCCATCGGTATCGGACTTGGAGTCCTGATCTTTTTTAACCATTTCGGGCACCTGAAGCTCTCGGATGATCCAACCCCTATGCAGGTACAGATGCGTACCTACGAAAACGATGTCAACCAGACTCTGATCGAGCAGAGTGAGCGCAAGATTTCCACAGGAAAAGATTCCTGACATGCAAAAAAGAAACTCCTCACAGAATTTTCCTCTGCGAAGAGTTTCCTTTTATATAAATATGGGTTTACTGTTTTTTGATTACAGAAGTCCTCCGATGGATAAGAACAGAGGAGCAAATACCAGTGATACGATGGTCATAAGCTTAATCAAGATGTTGATAGCCGGACCTGAAGTATCCTTGAACGGATCGCCGACTGTATCGCCGACAACGGCTGCTTTGTGCGCCTCGCTGCCTTTTCCGCCGTGATGACCTGTCTCGATGTATTTCTTTGCATTATCCCATGCACCACCTGCGTTGGCCATAAAGATTGCCATAAGAACACCTGTTACAAGAGCTCCGGAAAGAAGTCCTCCAAGAGCCTCAACGCCAAGGATCACTCCTACTGCGATCGGTGCTACTACTGCCATAATTCCAGGAAGCATCATCTCATGAAGAGCTGCTGTTGTGGAAATAGCAACGCATGATTTATAATCCGGTTTCTCTGTACCTTTCATGATACCCGGTTTCTCATGGAACTGACGTCTTACTTCCTCAATCATCTTATATGCAGCCTTGGAAACAGACTCCATAGTAAATGCTGAGAAAAGGAAAGTAAGCATACCACCGATAAAGATACCGATGATAACACGATGATCCAGAAGGTTAATAGATTCCATTCCAACTGCGCTTGCATAGGATACGAACAGTGCAAGTGCTGTAAGGGCTGCGGAACCAATGGCAAAACCTTTACCCATAGCTGCTGTTGTGTTACCTACAGAATCAAGCTTATCTGTGATCTCACGAACAGACTCATCCAGTCCGGACATCTCTGCGATACCACCTGCATTATCAGCGATCGGGCCATATGCATCAACTGCAACTGTGATTCCTGTTGTGGAAAGCATACCAACAGCTGCAAGAGCGATACCGTATAATCCGTTTACTCCGTATGCAACAAAGATACCAACACAGATCAGAAGGATCGGGAATGCTGTGGATTTCATACCAACAGCGATACCGCTGATGATCGTTGTAGCTGCACCAGTCTCAGACTGCTCACCGATTCCCTGAACCGGTTTGTAATCTGCAGATGTGTAATACTCTGTGATGTTTCCGATGATAACACCAACAACAAGTCCTGCGATAACAGCGATAGCTGCTTTCATATCTCCGAAAAGTACTTTGCTTAAGATCAGAGATACGATGATCACAAGTGCTGCAGATACATAGCTGCCTTTTGTAAGGGCTTTCTGCGGATTGGAATTGTCATCACCTTTTACAAAGAATGTTGCGATAATGGATGCGATCAGTCCGCAGCCTGCGATAGCCAGCGGATAAAGAACACCTGAGATCGCGCTTACTGCCACACCAAGTGTCAGGGCAGATACAAGAGATCCTACATAGGACTCAAAAAGGTCTGCTCCCATACCTGCAACATCACCTACGTTATCACCTACGTTATCAGCGATAACAGCCGGGTTACGAGGATCATCCTCAGGGATTCCGGCCTCAACCTTACCAACAAGGTCAGCTCCTACGTCAGCTGCCTTTGTGTAGATTCCGCCACCAACACGGGCGAAAAGTGCGATGGATGATGCTCCAAGGCTGAATCCAGAGAGCACGTCAACGTTCTTAGTGATGATATATACAACACTGACTCCAAGTGCACCAAGACCTGCAACGCACATACCCATTACAGCACCGCCGGAAAATGCAACGGAAAGAGCTTTGTTCATTCCGCCTTCTTTTGCTGCGTTTGCTGTTCTGACGTTAGCTTTTGTTGCAACGGTCATACCGCAGTAACCTGCGATTGTTGAAAACAGAGCACCAATTACAAAGCAGATTGCTGTTACCCAGCTTCCTACTCCCAATCCAATCAGTACAAAAAGTACGGCTACGAAAATAACCAAGATCTTGTACTCTGCTGTCAGGAAAGCGCGTGCGCCTTCTGCGATCGCGTCTGCGATCTCTTTCATTCTATCTGTTCCAGCGTCCTGTTTGCTGACTTTAGCTGCAAGGTATGCTGCGAACAGAAGTGCCAGTATTGCTGCCACCGGCACCAAATACATGTAATTTTCCACTCTTTTTACCTCCAGTTTCATGTATTGTTAAGAGTTTATCACATATTTTTGCATATTTCAAATAGAATTTTAACTTAGATTTTTGTGAATGTTGTGATATAATAAAAATTTATATATTTGAAATAAACGAAATTTATATTTTCAGTGCCGATTTTTACATTTTCAACCTGCTTATCTAATAGGAAGTTTTTTTATCGCATTTTTTATGTCTTTTTACTTTGAAAGAATTTCAGATTTTCTTTCCAGAAGATTTTTTTCCAGTAATTGTTTTTCTGCATTTTCGAATCCGATCCGTTCAATGGTCTCAGCAAAACGCTCACCTTTAATTCCCTGATCTTTAAACAGAAGAATTGCTTTTTCAATGACATCCAGTGCCTCTTCCTTTGATGTAAAAATCTTGTTCAGTGCTTTTCCATGTGAGATCTTTTTTCCCCATCTTCCGCCAATGTAGATCTTGAATCCATATTCCCCGTCCCCAATGGAACCAAACGGGCATTTTCCAACACATCTTCCACAATGTCTGCAAAGCTCTTCATCAATATGGAGCTTACCATCCACAACCTTTGCCACCTTATTCGGGCAGGCCGTTTCAATAGCACATTTTTTACATCCCTTGCAGGCTTCACTGTCAAAGTGCGGAATCCTCTGTCCGATGATTCCCACATCATTCAGGTTCGGCTTCACGCAGTTGTTCGGGCAGCCACCCACTGCGATCTTGAATTTGTGCGGCAGTGCAACCTGTCGATATCCCTTATAAAATCTCTGGAAGATCTCCTCGGAAATGGCATAGGAATCCAGAAGTCCATACTGGCAGGTCGTTCCTTTGCAGGATACCACCGGACGTACCTTCGCTCCTGTTCCACCTGTCTCCAGTCCTTCTTTTGCGATAAATTCCTGAAATTCATCTATTTTTTCGTACGGAATTCCCTGGATTTCCACGGAAAGTCGTGTAGTATAAGTGAGATTTCCGTTGCCGAATTTCTCTGCAGCCTCTGCCATACATTTATGCTGTGCGGCTGTTACCTTTCCGTTTACGGTGATCACCCGTGCGGAAAAATCATCCGTTCCCTTATTATTCAGAAATCCCTGTCCTTTCAGTCTTTTTTCCTCTTCCTTACTAACTGTTAATGCTGACATTATAGTTCCTCCTTATAACCTTTCTGCTGTCTCTGCCATATTTCAAAATTACAGTCGTTCCATAACCAACAGCCAACTCTCTGAATACTGCCCTTATAGTAATTCACGATCTGTTGTCTGAAAACGTTTTCACCATCCTACTATATCACTTGAATATCTATTTGAAAAATGATATTATTTTATGAAAACGATAGGTTTTACCTATATGCAAATATTGCTACATGTGAAAGGAATATACTGCCATGACGATCCGCCATCTCACTGTTTTTGTCACAGTTGCCGAACAGGGCTCCATGAGTGCTGCCGCAAAGTTTCTCTATCTTTCCCAGCCAACTGTCAGTCAGGCTATTCGAGAGCTGGAAAAGCATTACAACGGACTTCTCTTCGAACGTCTTGGAAAAAAACTCTATCTCACAGACATGGGACGCCTACTGCTTCCTCATGCCCGTGAAATGCTCCGTCAGTTCGAACAGCTGGAAGAACTGATGCAAAACCAGGGACAGTCCTCCACTTTAAAACTCGGTTCCACTATTACTGTGGGAACCTGTCTGACACCGTCCATCATTTTAAAATTACAGCAAAAACTTCCGGATCTCGATGTCTATTCCTTTGTGACCAATACCCGAGTTATTGAGCAAAAGCTTCTTTGTTCTGATCTGGATGCCGCTGTTGTGGAAGGTGAGATTCATTCACCAGAACTTATCGTCATTCCGGTGATCGATGACTGTCTTGTTCTTGCTACCGGCAAAAAACATCCGTTTTATTCCAGAAATCGCATTCATGTCCAGGAACTGAACGGACAGAAATTCGCAGTCCGGGAATATGGCAGCGGCACCAGACAGCTTTTTGAGGATTATGCACAGCGCCATGAGCTCAGTATCCGGACAGCCTGGGAGGCCAACAGTCCCCGCACTCTGCTGAACGCTGTTCTCTCCAACCAGATTCTTTCTGTAATGTCCATACGACTTATGAACCATGAGATCCGTCATCATTCCGTCCAGGTCTTTCGAAACGAAGCGGGGGAATGGAACCGGAAATTCAAGCTTGTCTATCACAAGAACAAATTCCTCACCCCTGCCATCTACGAACTGGAAAAAATCCTTCACAGCTATGAGCAGATGGAGCTTCCGGATAACATAGGTATCCTGACTCAGAGATGAAAAAACGGCCGCATTGCATATGCAGCCGTTTTTTCTCTATCTCAGATCTGATATCTCTATCTGATCTGCCGGAATATTTAATTGGATTCGTTAAATACTTTTTTGTCCAGCGCGCCGTTCTGGTGGGCAACGATCGTTGTGCAGACAGCATCACCGGTAATGTTGACAGCAGTTCTTGTCATATCCAGGATACGGTCGATACCCATAATAAGACCGATCGCCTCAACCGGAAGTCCGACTGAATTAAATACCATGGTCAGAGTAACAAGTCCGACACTTGGTACACCTGCTGTTCCTACAGAAGCAAGTGTTGCGGTTCCGATAACTGTCACATAATCCATAGGACTTAAATGAATTCCAAATGCCTGTGCTGCAAACACAACGGCAACACCCTGCATGATGGAAGTACCATCCATGTTGATCGTTGCTCCCAGCGGAATTGTGAAGGAGGAAATCTTTTTGGAAACTCCCACCTTCTTGGACAGAGTATCAATGGACATCGGAATGGTCGCATTGGAGGTTGCTGTTGAGAAGGCAAACGCCATAACCGGGAAAAATTTCTTGATAAATTTAACCGGGTTCAGTCCTGTAAATATCTTAAGCAGGATCTGGTATACACCGAAGCACTGGATACCAAGAGCCAGAAGGACACCGAGCATATACTTCGCCAGCGGAATAAACGCGCTGAAACCAATGTTCGCAAAGGTTCTGCTGATCAGGCAGAATACACCGATCGGAGCAAGGCTCATGATCATCATGGTCATTTCCATCATAATGTCATTAAACTGGCTGAAGAAATTGGCAACAGTCTCTGCGCGCTCTCCCATCTTCGCCAGAATCACACCTACGATCAGTGCAAATACAATAACCTGAAGCATGGTTCCGCTTGCCAGGGAATTGATCGGGTTATCCGGAATGATATTGAGAATGGTATCTGTCAGGGAGGTCGCCTCCATGGTCTCCACAGATGTCGCAGAAGACTGGATTGAGCTCATGTCAAGTCCCACACCTGGATTAATAAGATTACCGACTGTCAAGGCAACAGAAACAGCCAGTGCTGTAGTTGCCAGATAAAATACCAGGGTTCTCACACCTACGGTTCCAAGCTTCTTGGTATCTCCGATGGCCATGCTTCCACAGATCAGGGAACAGAACACCAGCGGTACTACCAGCATTTTCATCAGACGGATGAAGCCCTGTCCTACAACATAGAGAACACCTTCTACGATAACATCCTTCTTAAAGCTGCTGTCCGGTACAAGATAGCAGAGTATGATACCCATAACTGCACCGGCAAGCAGTGCAATGAATATTTTCGTCGTGAGACCCAGCTTTTTTTTCTGCTGCGTTTTCTCTTTTACGTTTTTATCTTTCATCTTATTCCTCCGTTCTCTCATCCATGTATTCTTTCAGTGATTCCTTCCAGTCCGGCATATCGTACACTTCGATAATACGGAGAATAAAATTGTCGAGAACTGCATATGGAGGTCTTACGGAAGAAAGATCGGACTGCTCTGTTGGAACGGATTTCAGCTCAATATGCTTTCCTGCAAGCCTTAAGATCTCTGTGGCAAATTCATAACGGTTGCACACCCCGCTGCAGGTCACATGGTAGGTTCCGTACTCATTGGTTCCGATAAGATACAGGATCATTCTTGCAAGATCCTTCGCACTTGTTGGTGAACCAAACTGATCTGATGCAACAGAAAGTGCCTGGCCTTTTTTTGCAGCATCCAGTACACGGTTTACGAAATTATGACCGTTTCTTCCGTATACCCAGTTGCTTCGGATAACAAAATGCTTGTGTGTAAATTCCTTTACGTAGTTCTCTCCTGCTCTCTTGGAACGTCCGTAGACAGTCAGCGGATTGGTATCGTCAAATTCTGTGTACGGTTTCTTACTCTTTCCGTCAAAGACATCGTCTGTGGAAAGCTGAACGATCTTAGCGCCGCATTTTCTTGCCACAATACTTAAGTTTCTCGCGCCAAGTGCATTCACACGGTAGGCATGCTCCGGATTCTTTTCACATTCATCAGTATCTGTGATACCAGTACAGTTAATGATCACATCCGGACGGTTTACAGACCCAAAATTGAGTACTTCATCTGTATCTGTTACATCCAGTTCATCAAAATCCGTATTCAGTGTCTCGATCTGCATGGGATCCAGAATATCATTCAGTGCCTGTCCAATCTGTCCGTTGGCACCTGCGATCCATACTTTTAACATGTTTTTACCTCCCTGTTGTATGATATGATGTGTATGTAAAAAAGGCATTGATTTAGATCAAAATCAATGTCTCTTCAACCTATATACTGTTTTATATTTTATCAGTCTCAAAAAACGCTGTCAAGAAAAAAGCCTGTTGCATTTTATACGCTCTTATGCTATACTCACTACCGTTGCAAAGCCCACAAAAACAAGGTCGTACAGGGCTTATCAGGCGGTCACCGCCTATAAATGTGCCGAGTGTTCGTGACCTTCCACTCGTAAAACAAAACTAAAGGAGAAAAAAGAATATGAAAAACAAGGGTACACTTTTTCTGGCGCAGGGAGCTGTTATCGCAGCGATCTACGTTGTCCTGACTCTGGTGTTCGCACCACTTAGCTTCGGCGAGGTTCAGATCCGGTTTTCCGAGGCACTTACTGTACTTCCGTTCTTCACACCGGCTGCTATTCCCGGATTATTTGTCGGATGTCTCATTGCCAATATTCTCGGAGGAGCCATTCCGGTCGATATTATCTTCGGAAGCATTGCCACACTGATCGGAGCCGTTTTTACCTGGAAGCTTCGTAATGTGAGCAAATGGACAGCACCGGTTCCACCGATCGTCGCCAACATCGTGATCGTTCCGTTTGTGCTTCGTTACGGATACGGTATCAATCTTCCGATTCCGTTCATGATGCTCACAGTAGGCGCCGGCGAGGTTGTTTCTGCCGGAGTGATCGGTATGATCCTTCTTGGAGCACTTTCCAAATACAAAAATGTACTTTTTCATAAAAAAGCAGCCATCTGATCGATCTGCTTTTAAGTAAAAAGGAGCCATGAGAGAATTTTATATTTTTCTCATGGCTCCTTTTTATCCTTTCTGCACAGACGCTTTCAGTCTTTTCAGTATTCTCTTTTCCATTCTGGACACCTGCACCTGCGAAATTCCAAACTCTCTCGCAATCTCCGTCTGTGTCACTTCCTGAAAATAGCGCATATAGATCAGCTTCCGCTCTTTCGCGTCCAGCTCTCCCAGTATCTCCTCCAGAAAAATCCGGTTTAGTGCTTTTTCCTGCCTGTTTTCCTTCTCCGGCAGCTTGTCCATAAGAGAAATTTCCGTTCCTTCTCCCTGATAGATCGTCTTATGAAGAGATTCCACCTCCGCACCCGATTCCATGGTCATCACCAGTTCTTCCACCGAAATTCCCATCTCAGCTGCCAGCTCTTCCACAGTCGGCTCCCGCTCCAGTCTTCTTGTAAGCGCTTCTCTCACCTGATAAACCCTGTAATGATTCTCTTTCAGTGACCGGCTTACCTTCAGTATTCCGTCATCCCTGAGATAACGTTTGATCTCTCCGATGATCATGGGAACTGCATAGGTTGAAAACTTTACATCATAAGACATATCAAACTTATCTACTGCCTTCAGAAGCCCGATGCTTCCAATCTGAAAAAGATCCTCCATCTCCACGCCTCTTCCCAGAAATCGCCGGGCTACACTGTATATCAGTCCTGTATTTTCTTCAAACAAAATATCTCTTGCCGCTTTATCCCCCTGGTGTGCACGCCCGATGAGGGCAAGCGTATGATCCATTTTTACCTCCTAATGATCTTTTTCATGTGCACAGTGGTTCCCTTTCCAACCTCCGATTCTACAGAGATCTCATCCATAAAAGCTTCCATAAAAGTGAAGCCCATGCCGGAACGGTCCTTGTCCGGTTTCGTTGTAAACAATGGTTCCATAGCTTTTTTTACATCCGGTATCCCGACTCCATGATCCTTCACATCCACCATAAGTTCATGTCCCTTAAGACGGCATTCTACCAGGATCTTATGTATCTCCCCTTTATAAGCATGAATAATACAGTTTGTCACAGCCTCGGAAACTGCTGTCTTCAGATCGGAAACTTCCTCCAGGGTCGGATTCAGCTGTGTACAAAAGGATGCAACTGCCACCCTTGCCAGCGCTTCATTTGCCGGTCTACTGTCAAAAATGATTGTCATTTCATTTGTATTTTCCATCATAAATTCCCTCCCTGCTCTATTGTCGGATCTTCTTTTTCAACGATCTCTATATATCTGCTGATTCCGGAGATCCGCAAAAGCTTTGTGATATGGCTGTTCGCATGAATGATCTGTATACATCTGCTTCTCATTCCCAGTGCCCGGTATCGGCCCATCAGCAATCCAATCCCGGAACTGTCCATAAAAACGGTCTTTGAAAAGTCAAAAACCATATTTTTTATATATTTATGTCCAATAATACGGTCTGATTCTCTTCGAATGTTATCCGAGACTGGATGATCCAGTTCCTCCGGCAGACGAACTGTAAGTACCGTTCCTGATACTTCAAATACTGATTCCATTATAGCATTCCCCCTGCTTTTTATTTTTATACAACAGTTCCGGTATTTTCGCATAAAAAAAGAAGAATGTGCAAAAACACATTCCCCTTCTCCGAGGTTCTTCACCTGTATTTCATGTATTTATTCCTCTGTATAACCATCACCGGAATCCTCCGATGCGGTCTGATCAGTTCCATCTGAACTGCTGTCCGCTCCGGATGAAGCACTCTGCGCCGCCGTACTGTCTGACGAGGAATCTGTGATTCCCGTTACGCCGGTTCTTTCACTGATCGTATTGTAAATACCTTTTGCAGAATCCGAAAGAGTATCCACATATACATTCTGCAGCTGTACTGCTGCCGTATCAAGGTCTTCCTGCTGCATAGCAGTGTAAGCCGCAAACAAAGCCTCATAACTCTGACTTCGCTTCTTCTCTTCCTCAATCTGCTTCGCCTGTGCGTCTGCAGTATCACTGGACTGCTCAGCCTCTCCCTGAGCTTTACTTAGCGCCACACCCTGACTGGAAAGCGACTCACTGTACTGTACAATCTGTTCATTCGCCTGCCTGTAAACCTCCTGTTTCACAGCTGGCAGAACAAGCAGCCAGAATGCCGCTGCACCTGCTGCAAAACCAACCATCACGGTAAAGAACAGAGAAATCTTTGACCGTTCCTTATAAGTTGACGGTCTTACCGTGATCTCACCGGAAATATTATCGCTTTCCTTCGCATTGCTCTTTAAAAGAGATTTTCTCCTGTTTTCCATCTTCGTGGTAACACCGGTCTGCTCATCCACTTCCCGGAGAAAACGCAGCGTCGTGGTATTGGTCTTGTCGATCCTTGCCGCCTTTCGAAGAGTTCTTCTTGCCTTGTTCCATTCCTGATTTTTCATCTGTATCAGTGCAAGAAGATGATATCCCTTGATCAGCTTCGGATTCTGAGCCAGGATCTTCTTCAGACGGATAGCCGCCATATCCTCATGTCCTTCCCTGCACATAGCCAGGGCATTGTTATATTTCTTAATGCTTTCATTGATCGTTTCCAGCTTATTCTGGTTTGCCTGAAGCTTCGCAATATATTCAGAAGCCAGATTCCTGTTCTTCTGGATATTCTTACTGATGACCCATTCACTCAGCGCAGCAACCACCTCACCAGTCTCAAAATAGACAAGGCCCAGGAGATTTCTTGCACGGATGTTTCGTTTGTCATAGGCAAGACTCTGCTTCAGACAGCTGATCGCACCCGACAGATCACGGATGCTGGCTTTTTCCAGACCCTGATTGTAATAGAGCTTGGAAAGATAGTCAACTTTTTTCTGGATCAGCACATTGGCTCCGCAATGCGGACAGTAATCCAGATCTGTATCTGTCAGGAACGCTCCACAATTTATGCAGTTCATCCATTTCTCCTTATCTTACACGTCTGTTGCTCTTGACCTCCCGCAGCATCTCCTGGAGTACATCCATGATATCTGTGATCTCACGGTCATAGATCGCACCTTCTACATCTGCCACATCCAGACATGGTTCAAATTTCTTCAGTTCCTCTTCGTAATCGATCATAATTTTTTCCTCCTGATCACAGATTTGATCTCACCCACAAGGTAAAGAGAGCCTACGCAGAACAGCATTCCATCCGCTCCCTTCTCCTTACATGCCAGATCAAAAGCTGTGGGAACATCCTCCACTGCTTCCACTTCCGGTACACCATTTATACGAAAGATCTCTGCCAGATTCTCTACCGGTACCTTACGGTAACCACCCACCTGTGTAACGATCACATGGCGAAAACGGATTCTGGTACATATCGTTCGGATCATATCTGTATAATCCTTGTCATCTACTGCTGAAAAAAGCAGTGTCAGCGGAAATTCCTTCTGAAAATGTTCTGCTGTCTCCACGAATTTCTCAACACCGTCTTCATTATGAGCTCCGTCCACGATCACACCTGGAAGAACTGTTTCCATTCTTCCCTGCCAGCGTGTCTTGCTCATACCAGCCTTAAGCTCCTCCATGGATACCGGAATCTTATCCTTCAATATCTGAATAGTTTTTACCGCAAGGGATGCATTCATCACCTGATACCGGGCAATAAACGGTATACTGAAAACTGTATCTCCGTAAGCCTCATCCTTCAGGGAAAATTCAATTCCGTCCCTGGTGATCTTATGAATGCAGGTATCCTCTCTTCTGATCTCATATGCCGGACATCCCAGTGCCTTCGCATGCTCCTGCATCACCTTCGCTGCATCCGGATCGTTTCCATCATAAATCACCGGAACACCAGGTACCATGATTCCTGCCTTTTCTCCTGCGATCTCGGAAACTGTATTTCCCAGATACTGCATATGGTCAAGACTGATGGAAGTGATCACACAGGCCACCGGATCTTCCACTGCTGTGGTCGCATCCAGACGTCCGCCAAGACCTGTCTCCAGTGTCACATAATCCACGCCTGCCTCTGCAAAGATCACCATTCCCATAAGTAAAAGAGTCTCAAAATAGGTCGGATGATAACTTCCCTCTGCCACAAGTTCATCAGAAAGCTTCTTGACTTTCATGAAAGCATTCAGAAACGTATCGTCATCAATGACCTCTTCATTGATCTGAAATCTCTCATTGATCTCCACAAGGTGCGGAGATGTAAAAAGTCCGCAGGAATAACCGGCTTCTCTGAGAACCGATGTGATAAACGCACAGGTACTTCCCTTTCCGTTCGTTCCCGCAACATGGATTACACGGAATTTCTTCTGTGGATTGCCAAGTCTTCGCAGGCACTCCTTTGTATGGTCCAGACTGTTCTTGGTGGTAAATCTGGGTATGTCTTCAATATACGCAACTGCTTCTTCGTAATTCATAAAAAAAACCATCACTTATCTATAATGTATTCGTAAGGAGCGTTCGGGGAGAACATGTTCTCCCCTCCGACTCGCTACGATACCATTATATAATAGTGGTGGAAGATGTCCAGTCCTAATCGTAATATTTTATCCGACATTTTTTGTATCGGATGAGATTTTTTGCTCTTTTACTGCCCGTCAGTACTGCTTTCTGTATCAGTCTCTGCATCTGATCCTGCTGTTTCAGACGACAGATCTGTGTCTAAAGCAGAAGGTTTTTCGCTGCTAAGCTTCCATTTACTGTCTGCAAGCAGAGCATAAACTGACCGGTCATGTGTCTTGGTCATAGCCTTTCTTGTGGAACTGTTGCTTCGCTGTACCACCGAGATCCTGTCAAAATCGCCCAACTCTTTTCCGGTGATGATCAGCTTCGTCGGATTTACATAGACTGTATCATACCAGTCACCATTGATCTTCACCTGACTGGACGGCGTAAAGTTCGTTCCCAGCACATAATAGGTATGATCCTGCTCCGACACAAGCTCAAGTGAATCCAAAGTCGCATCATAGATTCCCATACGCATTTTTGTACGCTCAAACGGATTGACACCGTCATAGGAATACTGTTTTCCATAGAGAAGGTCATACTGCAGTGTTTCCAGATCTACCTGATAGTTCTTGGTATTCTTTCTTGCCTGATGATATTTGAAGATGGTTCCCTCGTGGATTCCCACGCGGTCCATAACCTCTGCTGCCATCTGGTAGGCCGCAAGATTCTCTTTCTTTTTCTTGAGGCCGAAATTATCCCACATAACATACTCTGTCTGGAACAGATATTTATTCTTCACATCCTCTACCGTCAGCCCCATAGTGGGAAGATGATCTCCATACATGACAAGCACTACGTCCTCCGGATAATCCGCAAGTGCATCTGTCAGCTCTTTCACGAATTCATCCATCTCATGAATCTGATTTACGTAGTACTCCCATTTATTGTTAAGCTCATCGGTAGGTGCTCCTGAAACCGTGATATCCGGATTCTCCAGTATCGGCTCTGACGGATAATCACCATGTCCCTGAACGGAAATGGTATATACATAATCCGGTCCCTCTGTGGAATCCAAGCATTTGATAATCTCATCCGTAAGCACACTGTCCTTGGTCCAGCCAAGCGGATTTTTCTGATTCTCATCCTTCATGTATTCTGCGGAAGTAAAGGTATCAAATCCCAGATTCGGGAAAATACTTCTTCTTCCATAGAAATTCGCCTCATTGTTATGTAAAGCATGAGAAGTATATCCCAGATTATCCAGAACATACGGGGCACTTTCACAGGTCGTCTCCTTGAGGATACTCTTGTACGGATACTCTCCCGGTCCGAAGTAATGCAGGCTCATTCCTGTGATCGATTCGAACTCCGTGTTGGCTGTTCCGGCACCTACTGACGGCACCTTATAATATCCGGATGAATATTCCTTCATCAGTTTACGGAAAGTCGGAATCGGATCCTCCGACAGATTCAGATAATTTACAAGCGTCGGGTCAAAAAATGACTCCAGTTGTAAAAACAGAATGTTCGGATGAGTTCCACTCTTCGTTTCCGGCAGATTCTCCTCGGAATTCTCAATTTTTTTGATCTCACTCTCAGAATAGTCTCTCGGAGCACTGATTCCTGTATTAAAGATCGTAGTTGCCAGGCAGTACGGATAGCCGTAATCCTCATAAGCTATGGCAATATTTCCAAAATAGTTGGATAGAACTCTTTTTTCCAGGGCAAGCTGTGTGATGCCGCCAAAAGCCAGCACTCCAACAAGGATCAGTGGAATATTCACCTTATATTTCAGCTTTCCTCTGTATTTCGGCGATTTTATCAGGATGATCAGAAGAATCAGTACCGCCACTCCAAGGAGTATTCCCCCTATGGTCATCTCTGTCTGAGACAGATATTTTTTTGCAATACTCAGTCCATCAGTAAGGTTCTTTACATCCGGGCCTGTAAACGGCGTTACACGGTTGAGAAGAAGAACACCGTTTACGATTCCCAGAAACAGCCAGAAGCCGCCGATAAAAATACGCCAGAATATTCTCTTTCGGAAGAGATAAACAAGCAGCATAGTCGTAAAGATAAACGCTGCATTATAAGCAAATACAAGCGGCTTTGTGGTCATGTAGGTCCACGCCTCTGTGAACGAGTGCCTGCATATGGCCTCGATCACAAAGTACAGGACTGCACAGCCCAGAGCCTGAAGTATCAGCGAAATCTTATTGAAAAAGTTACACCACTTCATGAAAACGCTCCTTCGTTATTTCAACATCTGTTTCAACTGCAGGTTCACTTTTTCTTTCATCTCTTTGTATTTCTCAAGTTTCTCCTTCTCCGCCTCTACCTTGGCTGCAGGTGCCTTATTTACAAAGTTCGGGTTATTCAGCATTCCCTCGCAGCGGGCGATCTCTTTTGTAAGACGCTCCTGCTCCTTTGTAAGACGCTCGATCTCTTTTTCACGATCGATCAGATCCTCCAGCGGAAGATATACAACACCGTCTGCTACAACGATGGATACTGCATCCTCGCCGATTCCGGCTTTATCCTGCTGCACATGGATCTCTTTTGCAAACGCAAGGTTTGTAAAGGATCTCTTGCAGGATTCAAAACGTGCACAGCAGTCTGCATCCTTGCCTACGATGTAGATATTTGTCTTTCTGTTCTGTGGAACATTCATCTCATTTCTGGTATTACGGATTCCACGTACAACCTCCTGGAAGCTCTCAACAGTTTTCTCTGCCTCTGTGAAATTCATCTCATCTTTATATACCGGCCAGTCAGAGATCATGATGGACTCTTCCTCAGGAAGCAGTGTACAGTAGATCTCCTCTGTGATAAACGGCATGAACGGGTGAAGCAGCTTCAGTCCCTGTGTCAGTGCTGTACGTAAGGTCCACAGTGCATCATTAGCTGCTGCCGGATCTTCCTCAGCTTTCCACAGTCTTACTTTTGCCATCTCGATATACCAGTCACAGAGCTCATCCCACAGGAAGTCATAAACCTTCTGTACTGCGATTCCAAGCTCATATTTATCCATGTTCTCGGTAACATCGCGGATCACGCTGTTCAGTCTGGAAAGGATCCATTTATCCTCATTGCAAAGCGCATTCAGATCCTTCGGCTCTGTTACAGTCTTTCCTTCCAGGTTCATCATGATGAAACGGGAAGCATTCCAGATCTTATTTGCAAAGTTACGGCTGGATTCTACACGCTCCCAGTAGAAACGCATATCATTTCCAGGTGCATTACCTGTCATCAGTGTCAGACGAAGGGCATCTGCGCCGTATTTGTCGATAACCTCCAGCGGATCGATACCGTTTCCAAGAGACTTACTCATCTTACGTCCCTGTGAGTCACGTACCAGACCGTGAATCAGTACATGGTGGAACGGTGTCTCACCGGTCTGCTCCAGTGCGGAGAATACCATACGGATAACCCAGAAGAAGATGATATCATATCCGGTTACCAGAACATCTGTAGGATAGAAATACTCAAGCTCCGGTGTCTTATCCGGCCATCCAAGTGTGGAGAACGGCCACAGTGCGGAACTGAACCAGGTATCCAGAGTATCCTCATCCTGATGCATATGTGTGCATCCGCATTTCGGGCACTTCTCAGGCATTTCTCTTGCAACTACCATCTCACCGCACTCATCACAGTAATAAGCCGGGATTCTGTGTCCCCACCAGAGCTGACGGGAAATACACCAGTCACGGATGTTCTCCAGCCAGTGAAGATATGTCTTGTCAAAACGGGCCGGAACAAACTGAAGGTTTCCGTCGTCCAGAGTCTTGATGGCAGCCTTTGCCATTTCGCTCATCTTTACGAACCACTGTGGCTTGATCATTGGCTCTACAGTTGTACCGCAGCGGTCATGTGTACCTACGCTGTGGTTATGCGGAACAACTTTTACAAGAAGTCCCTGTGCTTTCAAATCCTCAACCATGGCCTTACGTGCCTCATAGCGGTCCATACCTGCGTATTTTCCGCCAAGGCTGTTGATCGTAGCATCATCATTCAGGATATTGATCTCCTCAAGATTATGACGACGTCCGACCTCAAAGTCATTCGGGTCATGTGCCGGTGTGATCTTAACGCATCCTGTTCCGAATTCCTTATCAACATACTCATCAGCGATCACCGGGATCTCTCTGTCTGTAAGCGGAAGCTTCAGCATTTTTCCTACAAGATCCTTGTATCTCTCATCCTCTGGATTTACGGCTACAGCTGTATCACCGAGAAGTGTCTCCGGACGTGTGGTTGCGATCTCAACGAAGCGTCCTTCCTCTCCTACGATCGGATAATTGATGTGCCAGAAAAATCCGTCCTGATCCTCATGTACGACCTCTGCATCAGAAATAGAAGTCTGGCATACAGGACACCAGTTGATAATTCTGGAACCTTTGTAAATGTAGCCTTTCTCATAGAGACGGATAAATACCTCCTGAACCGCCTTGGAACAGCCTTCATCCATGGTAAAACGCTCACGCTCCCAGTCTGCAGATGCGCCAAGCTTCTTCAGCTGGTTGATGATCTTTCCGCCGTACTCCTCTTTCCATGCCCACGCATGTTTCATGAACTCCTCACGGCCAATCTCGTTCTTATCGATACCTTCTTTACGGAGCTTTTCTGTTACCTTAACCTCTGTAGCGATCGCTGCATGGTCTGTTCCAGGCTGCCAGAGAGCTTCATATCCCTGCATTCTCTTGAAACGGATCAGGATATCCTGCATGGTCTCATCCAGTGCATGTCCCATATGAAGCTGTCCTGTTACATTGGGCGGCGGCATTACGATTGTGAAAGGTTTTTTGTCCGGATTAACTTTTGCATGGAAGTATCCGTTATCCATCCATTTTTTGTACAGACGATCCTCAATGCCCTTCGGATCATAAGTCTTTGCAAGTTCTTTGCTCATGTTTTCCTCCTGAATCTTTCTGATTATAGGAACCTTAAAATGCTCCTCTTTTCTGCAAGAAAAAGCACGCCCTCCACACAAAAGCCAATAACTAATGTGCGAAGGGCGATCATTCTCGCGGTACCACCTTCATTATCCGGAAAAAACATCTGTTATTCCCGTCTATCTCTTATCCCTTAACGCGGGATACGTGAAAACCTACACAGCAGCATCTGTTTTGCATTTCTGCCTTCAGTCTCCCGGCTCCTAAGCTACCTTCTGCAGTCTTACATCTGAAAATGCCTTCCAGCCTGCGCTTCTCTCGCGTCCGTGCATCTCTCTCTGTCAGCGTAGACCTGCATACTCCTCTTATTCAACGCCTTTACCATGTTCCTACTATAATGAAATTTTCTTTTTTTGTCAAGACAAAGGCCTGCTTTTCCTGGGATTTCACATATTTCCAGATACAAGTACCTTTCTGGCATTTCATTATTTTATTCTACGCTTTTCAGTGACTCTACCATATTGATCTTTTTCAGCTTAAAATGCATCACCATATTTACAAACATGGAAAATCCGAAGGTAATGATTCCACTGTAAACAAAGCTCATTGGCTTGATATTTCTTCCAAACATCACCGCATCTACCTCAACGGTTGTGATCACATACCGATGGAGGAAGCTTCCGAACACTGCGCCTGCCAGGATCCCTATGAAGGACAGCAGGATATTTTCCCGAAATACATACTGGGAAACCTCGCCATCATAAAATCCCAGGACCTTCAGAGTTGCCAGCTCTCTCTGACGCTCTGTGATATTGATGTTGTTCAGATTATACAGTACCACAAATGCCAGCATTCCGGCAGAAATGATCAGGACCCAGATTACCGCTCCGAGTGAGCCCAGCATTCTCTCTACCTGACCTGCTGTACTGCTTGTATAGCTGATACTTAAAGCCGCCGGATATTTCAGGATCGCATTTCCAAGAGTTTCCAGATCACTCTCTGCATCCTCTTTCATAGTATATACTGTACTTGAATACTCCGGTTTCTCTTCGAATGTTTTTTCATAGCAGGATGGGGTCATGTAAACGTAGTGTCCCATATAGTTCTCTGTAATAGCAGTGATCTTTACTTTATACTTTCTGTTGTCTTTCTCCAGGGTGATCTCGTCTCCTGTTTTCACACCGATAAGTGAAGCTGTTTTTTCACAGATCACGGCTCCGTCGTCGGTAAGCTCATACTGCTCGTGGGACTTTCTGTCACGCAACGTTACATCCTCTTTAAAATTTTCCGCATTTTCCGGAACATACACATAGATACTGACACTTCCCTTCTCTTTTGGTGCCGTCATCTTGGTGAGTTGCACACGGGTATAGTGATCGATCTCGCTGTTTTCGTCCAGGAATTTCAGAAGATCCTTTTCCTGGCTGTCTGTGGCATCCTCATCATTGATCACCATGGCATCATAATGCTGGATCTGATCATACTGAAGAATCGCAATATCCATAATGGAGTCATAAAGTCCGAATCCTACAAGCATCAGTCCCATGCTTCCTGCAATTCCGAAAATGGTCATAAAAAGACGTTTCTTATAACGGAAAAGGTTTCGCATGGACGATTTCCAGGAAAAGCTCAGATGCTTCCAGATAAAACTGATCCGTTCAATAAGGATCCGTTTTCCTTCTTTCGGTGCAGGCGGACGCATCAGAGATGCCGGTGTTTCTGCCAGGGTTTTTGCACAGGAAAACAGTGTAGCGCCCATAGTACAGATCACCGCTGCTCCGGAAGCGATCAGTGCATATTGTAACTCATAATCCAGCTGCATGTGATCGCCAATATTCCAGTACATGATCCCATAGGCCTGGATAATGATATACGGAAGAACCTTTTCTCCGAAAAGTACTCCTACGACGCTTCCGCCTGCTGTAGCCAGAAATGCGTAGCTGAGATACTTGGATGCAATGGATGCTTTTCCGTAGCCCAGCGCTTTCATGGTTCCGATCTGGGTTCGCTGTTCCTCCACCATTCGTGTCATCGTGGTAAGACTGATCAGAGCCGCTACAAGGAAGAATATCATCGGGAAAACTTTTCCGATGTTTTTCAGTCGCTCTGCATTATCACCAAAATCCGAATATTCCGGAAGGTCATTGCGATCTGTGATGATCCACTCCGGTGTTTCAATATCATCCACCTCTTTCTGGGCATCCTCGATCTTCTGCTGAGCTTCCGCAATTTTGTCATCGGCTTCTTTTTTGCCATCCTGATATTCTTTCTTTCCATCGGAAAGCTTCTTTTTTGCATCCTCCAGATCTTTTTTTGCATCTTTTAATTTCTGTTCGTTTTCTTGGATTTCCTTTTCTCCGTCCAGGAGTTTCTGTTCATTTGCATCCAGTTCAGCCTGACTGCTGGTAAGCTTTTCTGTGTTGGCCTGGATTTCTGCCTGACCGGCATTTAACTGGGCCTGTTTTTCCTCCAGCTGCTGCCTCCCGGAGCTGAGCTGGGCTCTGGCCGAATCCAGCTGATTCTGGCCATCATCCAGAGTTGCCTGGTTTGCCGCAATTTCTTCTCTTGCCGCTGAAAGCTCTGCTTTCTTTGTTTCCAGCTCTTTTTTCCCTTTATCCAGTTCTTCCTGGCCTTCGTTCAGCTGTGCCTCTGTCCCGGAAAGTGTCTCTTCCTGTTCTTTGATCTGGCTGAAGCCCTCATTGATCTGACCCAGGCTGCTCTCCAGTTCAGCTCTTGTCTGGGCCAGCTCTGATTTTTTTGCAGTAAGCTCTGACTGCGCCCCGTCGATCTGTGCCTGACCGGCATTTATCTGTTCTTCCATTGCACTGATCTGACCATTTATTGTCTGGATCTGCGTGGAAAGCTCCGCCAGCTCTTCCTCAGTTTTTCCTGCTTCCGCACCGGCGTCATACTGCGCCTGCAGCTCCGCCGCCTGACTGCTTAATGCCTCTTTCTGGCTGGTCAGTTCATCCAGTTGTGCCTGCTGCCCGGAAAGGGCTTCTTCACTGGAACTGATCTGGGATTCGCCCTCGGAAACCTGTACAAGTCCTGCCTCACACTGTTCCTTCTGACTGGTGAGAGCAGCCTTTGTTTCTTTGATCGTATTCTTTCCCGTTTCCAGCTGTTCTCTTCCACTGTCAATCTCAGCCTGTTTGCTTTCCAGTGTTTTCTCCGCTTCCCGGAGCTGAGCCTCACCGTCACTTACCTGCTGTTTTGCGGCAGTCAGCTGTTCATATCCGGCAGTCAGCTCTGACTGCTTCTCATTTATCTGTGCTTCGGAGTCGGCAAGCTGGGAGCTGGCAGCATTTAACTGGGACAGACCGTCTTCCAACTGCTGTTTTGCGCTGTTAAGCTGAGACCATCCATCTTCGATCTGCTTTCTTCCGTCAGCAAGCTGCTGTTTTCCATCGGTCAGTTCTTTTTTTGCATCGCTGAGCTGCTGTTTTCCATCTTCGTACTCTTTTTTTCCATCATTATACTCCTTCTGCCCATCATCCAGCTTTTTCTTCGCGTCGCCAAGTTTTTCCTCTGATTCCTTCTTTCCGTCCTCAAGCTCTTTTCTGGCATCATCCAGTTTTTCATTGGCCTCTGCGACGATCTCATCATAGCGCAGTCTGCACTGTTCTTTTTCGATGCCTTCCACACGCTTCTGTATTTTCCTGATAAGATTGTCGTAGGCATCGGTATAGCTGATCACATCCCCGGATTCATGAACCATAACATAGATCTGGGTAAAAGTTTCCTGTTCAAAATCCTCAGGAAGAATGTATCCGAAGCCGCTGACCTCACCGGATCCAAGAGTCGTATTTCCTCTGTTAAACGAAATATAAAGAGGGCTGCTTCCGATTCCCACAACTGTATAGGTTGTTTTTTTCAGAAGCTCACTGTCTCCATCCTCACTGACGGATATGGTATCCCCGATTTTATACCCCCGATTCTTTGCAAATGGCTTGTCAAGAAAAATCTCGCCGCTTTTTTTCGGTATCCTTCCTTCATCTGCTGTGAGCAGATTAAAATTGCTGCTGATGGATTCCAGATGAAGAACCTTCCTGGCATCGTCCTCTCCACTCATAACATCCGTAGAGTAACCGCCCTCAGCCAGTTCCACACCGTCAATATCTGATACCGCTTTTACATCACGCTGAGTCAGTCCCAGTGTTCCCTGGATCTTCAGGTCCATCAGCTTTGCTGCTTCATAATAGGCATCTCCGGAATATCTCATATCCGGAGAAGACGCCTGGATCCCGGAAAAAAATGCAACGCCCAGTGCCACGATCAGAAAGATCGAGATAAAACGTGCTTTGCTTTTCCGGATCTCCATCCAGAAATCTTTGTGCAATGCTTTCATTCCGTCACCTACCATTCAATCTCTTCCACTGGTGTGGGATGTGCATTTTCAGTCATCCTGGAAACCTTGCCGTTTTTGATCTTGATCACACGGTCGGCCATAGGTGTCAGTGCAGAGTTGTGAGTAATGACAATAACCGTCATGCCCCGTTCCCTGCTGGTATCCTGAAGGAGCTTCAGGATTGCCTTGCCGGTCTGATAATCCAACGCTCCTGTAGGTTCATCACAGAGCAGAAGCTTTGGATTCTTCGCCAGAGCTCTGGCTATGGAAACTCTCTGCTGCTCACCGCCGGATAACTGTGCCGGAAAATTGGTCAGTCTCTCCTTCAGCCCTACTTCCTCCAGAACTGTCCTGGCATCCAGAGGATCCTTACAGATCTGAAGAGCAAGCTCCACATTCTCCAATGCAGTCAGATTTGGCACCAGATTATAAAACTGGAATACAAATCCAATATCCTCCCGCCGGTATCCGGTCAGCTGCCGGTCTGTATATTTTGCAATATTTTTTCCATCGATCCAGACATTGCCGGATGTGGCCTTATCCATTCCGCCCAGGATATTCAGCACCGTTGTCTTTCCGGCACCGCTTGGTCCTACCACAACCACAAATTCTCCTTTTTTTATCCGGAAGCTGATCTCGTCCACTGCTATGATCTTCACTTCTTTTGAGCCATAGATTTTGGATACATTTTCCAGCTTCACATAATCTTCCGTATGCTCCATTCTCATCCTCCTCTTTGCTCTCTCTATAATTTCAGGGGGCTTTTGCTCGCCCCCTTTTTATTCCCCGCCTCAATATCACAGCTGTTTGGTAATATCCCTTCATCTGTGAGCAATATGTCTTTAAATATATTTATAAGTATATCGGTTCTTAATTCAAAATGCAATTTCTACTTATATTTTACAAAGATTTTTCATTCCTGCGCATTTGTATTTTACATTTCTTTTCTATAATACAGACAGATAAAGGAAATCAATATTATAGCTGCCTGTTACTGACAACAGCAGAAGTACAATTCCATCAAAATGGGAGGAATGGATCATGTATAAAACACTGTGGAATCAATTAGCTCAAAATAAAAAAAAGGCCCCTGCGCCTGCTGTTTTTCTTGCACTTTTGACAGCAAGATGGAGTGCAGCCGGAATTTTGGCCGGATTACTTGTTTGTCTGGAACTTCAGACAGAACTGATGGTAAAGCTGACTGTAATCTTATGTACCGGCGGATACGCCGGACTGATACCCGGTTTCTTCGGTGGTATTTTTTATCTTTACCGAATGGATCTTCGGAAACCTTCTGCGGATCCTGTAGCTGATCTGGCAGCTGAACCGGAAAAAGCTTCTGCGGATCCTGCTTCATTGATCTATTTTCACAATAATTGACAAAAAAGCAGAACTCTGCCTGGTTGTGCAGGGTTCTGCTTTTTTTATTGAATATGTGTATTAAGTTTGATTACTTTCTTATGGAATCAGCGAGCTTTTTTGCTTCTGCTGTCAGCTCTTTTATTTTGTCAAATTCCCCTGCCTTTACAAGATCTCCCTTTACCATCCAGCTTCCGCCGCAGCAAAGGATTTTGTCACAGGAAAGATATTCCTCAAGATTTTTCGCGTTGATCCCACCTGTAGGCATAAATCTGATTCCTGTATAAGGAGCTGCCATAGCCTTGATCATTGAAATTCCGCCTGCCGGTTCTGCCGGGAAGAATTTTACTACCTTAAGGCCTCTTTTCACTGCCTGTGCAACCTCAGATGATGTGATACATCCCGGGAAAACAGGAATGTCTTTTTCCAGGCAGTAGTCTACGATCTCAGGATCGAAGCCCGGGCTTACGATAAATTTTGCTCCGGCGCCAACAGCTGTATCTACCTGCTCAGTTGTAAGTACGGTACCTGCTCCCACAAGCATTTCCGGGAACTGCTCTGCCATGAGACGGATAGACTCTTCTGCTGCTTCTGTGCGGAATGTCACCTCTGCACATGGAAGGCCGCCCTCAACCAGAGCCTTTGCCAGCGGTACTGCATCTTTTGTATCTTCCAGCACTACAACCGGAACCACACCAAATTTCTGAAATTTTTCTGCTATCTCTTTCATCTGAATTTCCCTTCCTTTTTATCTTTTTATATCAAAGTTCATTTCCATCACATGTCTGATCATAGACACATCATCGGTAATGTTTCCGTCACCATGGATCGTATGCTTCACAGCACTGGCAGCAACACCAAAATTCACGGTATCTTCCGGTGTATACTCATTCATAAGGCCATAGATGATCCCACTTACAAATGCATCTCCGCCACCGACACGATCCAGAATATGGAAGGTCAGGCGCTTGCTTTCGTAAGTCTTTCCGTTTAACCAGAGATAGGCCATAAGACTGTTTTCACTGCAGCTGTGTGCAAAACGGACATGCCTTGCGATACATTTTATATTCGGATATCTGTCCGCAAATGCCTGGAACACTTTTTCCTGCTGTTCAAAATCCGGCTGAAACGGGATTCCGTCCTTTACATCGCCTGCACTGTGGTCTTCTTCATTTTTCCAGATATGATACGGCTCGATCCCGAAAAGGACATTTACATATGGAAGACAAAGTGTGCAGAAATCTCTGGCCTCTTCCCAGGTCCACAAAGAAATAACGAATAGAAATGGAGAAACTCATATGATGATTTCGTCATCAGAAGAAAAAAGTCTTCCGCAAAAATTATCGGAAGACATCATCGAATTTATTTTAAAGGAAAATCTGCAGCCGGGGGACAAGCTGCCTAATGAAACGGTTCTGTCCGAACGTCTGAATGCAGGAAGAAGCTCTGTCCGCGAGGCGATGAAGCTTCTTGCTTCCAGAAATATCGTGACTATCCGTCAGGGATCCGGAACCTATATCGCATCATCTCCGGGAATGGTGGAGGATCCGCTGGGATTAACTTTTATCGGCAACAAACAAAAGCTGATCCATGACCTTCTGGAAGTCCGTTTTCTGCTTGAATCCTCTATTGCAGCAATGGCTGCCACCCGCGCCAATAAAAAAGATATAAAAAAAATCACCACACTTTGTGATGAGGTTGAAGCATTATTAAAAAAACATGCGGACCATACCCAGAAAGACATTGAATTTCATACAGCGATCGCGCTGAGCAGCAAAAATGTTGTCGTTCCGCGGTTAATCCCCGTAATTAACAGCTCTATTCCACTATTTGTCGAATCAACCAGTGGTGCTCTGCACGAAGAAACAATTGAAACACATCGTGAAATCGCAGCTGCCATTGCAGAGCATGATGCTCTGCGTGCCCAGGATGCCATGTACCTTCATCTGGTTTACAACCGCAAAAGAATCCTGGTTACAGAAAAAAATTCCTGATCTATCGGACAGTATCCTTTCCGGATGCTGTCCGATCTTTCAGAAATCTGTCTTCACTATCTTCAGCAAATACATTTTTATAATAAAAACAAGCCCTGGAAATTCATCTTTCCAAGGCTTTCTAAAAGGTGCCACCCGGATTTGAACCGGGGATAGAGGTGTTGCAGACCTTTGCCTTACCACTTGGCTATGGCACCATGCTCCCCCTGTTGGACTCGAACCAACGACACTGCGGTTAACAGCCGCATGCTCTACCGACTGAGCTAAGGAGGAATACTTAATTTAAGGTTTGTACCTTAAAAACTACATACATGCTTTGTTGATGGTTAATCAAACTTCTTGAATCAATTCTTAACCTGCGTTTCTTGGTCAAGCCCTCACCCGATTAGTAACAGTCAGCTCCATGTGTTACCACACTTCCACCCCTGCCCTATCTACCTCG